>NZ_JBQEOR010000002.1:0-471320 GCF_052045285.1 Acinetobacter sp. 22301
ATCACTTAAAGCAACCAACTCAATTCCAAGTAACTGTTTTTCAACAAGTTTCTATCTGCATCACCGCCGATGGATGTGCATTATAGACCATTAACTTACCTTTGCAACCCCTTTTTTAATATTAGTGCAACAACAGTTCGCTTTTTAATCAAAAATGATAAAAATAGTCATTTTTTATATAAACATGGTTGTAAAAGCATCAATTTATCTAAAATTTTCTCGTCTTGATTCTTTTCTTGCCATCTAAGTGGACGACAATCAATATATTCACAGTATCCACCCTCTCCTTGCAAACACTGTTCATTCCAGCTTAATTGATATTGAAAGCTTCCCACATATCCAGCCGCCAAACCAAACTTATAGTCACCACGGCTTTGTGCATAAAGCTCAAAAATTATTTTCCCATTTTTCTCACATTGCCAAGAAAACTCCCTTGGCAAGTACATCTCTTTACCATTCGGTGTTTTAACCTTTGGATAAACTCGGTGGATATGTAAATTTACGTCTTCTGTAAAACTTTCAACAGGCTTCCCAAATTCTTGAATATCTAATCTTGAACATAGGATGATATTCCACTGATTTCTTATTTGTAAGAATGTAAGCTGCGTCGTTTCATTTAAGTTAATAATTTGGCATGTATAGAAACATAAAGATAAGAACGGCAAGTGCAAAGCCCGTGCGTGTTTAAATCGTCCCAACCCTTCAATTTCATATTTCTGTCCTTTATAAAAAATTTCACCTTCACATACACATAGTGTTGACCAATAGTCAGAAACACCCCACTGCAAAGCAGAGGCATTAGATATATTTTCTGGAATCTGAATCGTAAGATCACAGCCCATTTCTGGGTCTAATCGCTGAAGGCGAATCATGGGAATTTGCCATTGAATCAGGTCGGTTTTATCAAATTGATATAGCGCCGAATCAAACTGGCATTGGCGTCGAATAGAATATGTTTTTAAATGTCCCACACTATGTTGGCTATTACTTACAAGCACTGTTGCAGTGTCGATAGCTGAAGTTGTAATGCTGTGGGTGTTATAACATAGAGGAATACGTGGCTGTCCCACTAAACTAATATAATTAAAATAACGAAGTGGGGTTGGTAAATTAGGAAGGATCAAGCCTTGATAAACAATTTTAAAAAAGCCACGAGAAGGTTGATAAACAACCCCCTCTTTAACATTAGGGCCCAGCTGCTGTAATTGATTAATTTCACTTATCAACTTAGGCATACTGAACCTCTTCTATTTTATGTTTTTAGTGTTTCATTACTCTTGCGTGCAAATAAAGTCGTAACAAAACCAGATAGAGCATAGATAATTGAAACTGTCAAAATGCCCATTGGAATATTATAAGTGATTGCCGCAAAAATCAGTACTACTGGCAACATAACTACAAAAGGAACGCGTTTACGATCCATCTGTTTGAAAGAATAATATTTAATATTGGAAATCATGAGTAATCCCACAATTACCATAAGAACAGCATTAATAGTTTGAATCGCAATATCACGTAAATCAAAAATGAAAGGATAATCGCGAGCAACCCAAACGAGTGAAATAATGATAATAGCAGCGAGTGGACTTGCAATGCCGATAAAATAACGCTTATCAACAACGCCAATTTGCACATTAAAACGCGCTAGTCGGAAGGCTGCGCAGGCTGTATAAACAAAACAACAAGCTAAACCAATACGGCCTAAATCATGCAAACTCCAGCTATACATCAGCATTGCTGGAGCCACACCAAAAGCTAACAAGTCCGAGAGAGAATCATATTGTTCGCCAAAAGCGCTTTGTGCGCCAATTGCTCGAGCAACTCGACCATCTAAGCCATCTAATAGTGCTGCAATAAAAATGGCATAGATCGCTTGATTAAAATCCCCATTCATACTTGCAATGATGGAATAGAAACCGGACAACAGAGCAGCGGTTGTAATTAAGTTAGGCCAAAGATAAATACCTCGGCGCTTCACTTTTTGTCCTTCCGGATTATCTTCTTCTTCAACCACTTCAAATGTAATCCCATCAAATGAATGTTCATTATGAGTTAAATCTTGCTCTGGTTTAGGCGCATTTGTCATTATTTTCTATTCCAAACATGTGCATTGATTTAAGTTAACTGTTACTCACCTACCAACCAGCGAACAGCAGCATGACCACCAGTTTCTTGCATGCGAAGATGCGGGAATAACCACTGTAGTGCTTGGTCTGCTTGTTCAGAGAACTGCCAAGGTGGGTTAATCACCAATAGACCACAACCATTTAGACCTACAGGCGTGTCATCTGGCCACACACAAATTTCACAAACTAACTGACGGCGAATACCCGTTTTAAACATTTTCTTTTCAAAACGCTCAATCATCGCTCGATCTTTGATTGGATACCAAACTGCAAAAACGCCTGTTGGCCATTTTTTATGAGCTTGTTGTAAAAGTTCAACTAATTGCGGAAAGTCTTTACGTTCTAATTCGTAAGGAGGGTCGATCATAACCAGACCGCGCTTTTCTTTTGGCGGAATTACGCCAAGCAAGCCTTCATATGCATCGCGCTCATGTAAACCTGCACGTTTATCACGAATGTTATGACGTAATTGCTGAAATACGTCGCGCTGCATTTCAAATATAGTCGCCTTGTCGATTTCACGCATGCCTTGCAGAGCGAACCAAGGAGAACCTGGATAGCTTCCCTTACCTTCTTCAGAACGCAATTGTTCGACTAACTTCAAATATTGTTGGATTGCTTCAGGTGCCTGACGCTTTTCCATTTCAGATAGTTGAACTAGACGATGAATGCCTGTGAGAAATTCTCCAGACTTTTGTGCAGGTGCCAGAGATAAATCATATTTGCCGGCCCCTCCATGCGTATCGATATAACGATAAGGTTTATCTTTAGCATTTAAACGGTTGAGAAGCTGTAGCAAAAGCACATGCTTCATAACATCTGCAAAGTTGCCCGCATGGAAATGGTGACGGTAATTCATGTTGACTTTAATTCCTCAATTCAACAAATAGTTTAACATGAAAAAAATATTCTTTCGTAAGGTTGTGATCATCTAAAATAGAGCTGCTTGATATTTTTACGATCTACTCGAGGTTATATGCACTCTCATTCACTTCCTGATTCATGGAATTTGGATCAAATTTTAGATGATTTAAATGCGCATGGCTTTGCCATTATAAATCAAGCATATCCAGATCAATATCGCGCACAGGTTTCTCAAGAATGCAGCCATCATATGGATGAGTTTAGAGAAGCAGGCATTCAAAACGGCGTTGTAAGTAATATTCGTAGTGACCATATTCTCTGGATTAACGATCAACTTCCTATTGCTCAGCAACATATTGAAACCTTAACTTTATTCTCACAAAGTCTAAATCAAGCATTCTATTTAGGGATTAAAGAGGTTGAAGCTCATTTTGCTCGTTATAATTTGGGTGAATTTTATGCTTTACATCGAGACAATCCTCAACAAAAAAATGATCGTATTATCTCAACTGTCTATTATCTACATCCAGAATGGCAAGAAGATTGGGGTGGACAACTACGACTGCAAGATAAAAATGAGAAATGGCATATTGTTAATCCCGAACCCAATCGACTGGTAATATTCCAAAGCGATTTACTACATGAAGTATTAATTTCAAAACAACAAAGACTTTCTATTACAGCTTGGCTTCGTAGTGGAAATTCTATTTGGGTTTAAAGGTTACTCTTTAAATTTGGTAAATGAACCCGATATAAAAGCTATTGATTAAAAAAGGTGATGGCGTATGTCTATTGAAAGTAAAACAATTGTGAACCGAATTGGTGAAACAGACCAACTTTATTTGACTGAAAATACGCCTGAGCTTGCTTTAGAGCGTGCTGAGTTACGCATGCAACTTGTAATATTAAGTCGTGTTCGCCAAGAACAACTTCATTTTTTACAAGAAGCTATTGTTCTGCTTGAACAAGCTCGCATGGAATATGAAGAAATGCCATTGAGCTTATACCTTAATTTGTCTTTACACTTAGCCAAAGCGTATATGCTTTATTTTGAACTAAACAAAGAAAAACGTTTTGCGCTGATTACTCAACAAATTTTGAAGCCATTAGCACATCATGAACATGCTGATATCTATTTCTTCTTGGCATATGCGTCAGCAGCACGACAAGAGTCAGCATTAACACGACATTGGTTAACTAAATATTTATCAACGTCTACATGTGATCTTGAATTGCTTCATGGCCAACCTGTATTTGACCTTGTACGTCATGAGCCATGGTATAAAGATAAATTAAAAGTAAAAACACATTAAACTCTTCATGTAATAAAGCCTGTTTTACATATTACTTGTAAAATAGGCTTTATTTTTTTGAAATTATTTTTTCACACTGTCTTCATGTAGTTGTTCATTAAGTTCATCAATAACCACAATCCACTCATCATCTTTTTCCCAATGACTCTTCAAAAAATCGCTTTGACCTTTTGACCAAAAAGATGCTTCATGTAATTTTTGCTCGGCTGGCAATTGATGTGTTTTGATAAAGTTTTCAATACTTGCTTCATCAGAATCTAAACCCAACTGATCAAATAAAAGCTCTAAAGTCGGTTGCTGTTCAAACATTGTTATTCTCCTATAACTTCTTTTAAATCATCTATTAACTAATCTAACAATAAAACGTTTTTACTTGCATGATAGTGTCTATATTTTCTTGTTGCTTTTTGTGTTTGCTTTTTCAGGATTCAATAAAAAAGCACTCTAAAGAGTGCTTTTTTTAACTCATCAAGCTGATGAATTATTTTACCATGTCAGCAATTGCTGCACGTTCTTCTTCAAGCTCGTTTAGAGTGAAGTTGATACGCTCACGGCTGAATTCATCGATTTCTAAACCTTGAACGATTTTGTATTCACCGTTTTCAGTTGTAACAGGGAAACCGAACATAACGCCTTCAGGAATACCATAAGAACCATCAGATGGAATACCCATAGTTACCCATTTGCCGTTTGTACCAAGCGCCCAGTCACGCATATGGTCAATTGCAGCGTTAGCAGCAGAAGCAGCAGAAGACAAACCACGCGCTTCGATGATCGCAGCACCACGTTTACCAACAGTTGGAAGGAATACGTCTTTGTTCCAAGCTGGATCGTTGATTTTGTCTTTTAAGCTTTCGCCATTTGCAGTTGCAAAACGGTAGTCAGCATACATTGTTGGAGAGTGGTTGCCCCAAACTGTTAAGTTTTCGATGTCAGCAACTGCAACACCAGCTTTTTGAGCAACTTGAGTCAACGCGCGGTTGTGGTCAAGACGCAACATAGCTGTGAAGTTTTTCGCTGGAAGATCTGGAGCAGATTTCATTGCGATGTAAGCGTTAGTGTTTGCAGGGTTACCTACAACTAATACTTTAACGTTACGGCTAGCAACTTCGTTTAATGCTTGACCTTGGCCGATGAAAATTTCACCGTTAACTTTTAACAAGTCAGCACGTTCCATACCAGGACCACGTGGACGAGAACCTACCAACAATGCGTAGTCAGCATCTTTAAATGCAACTTTCGGATCATCAGTCCCGATCATGCCAGCCAATAAAGGGAAAGCACAGTCATCAAGTTCCATCATTACGCCTTTAAGCGCTTGTTGTGCTTTTTCAACTGGAACTTCAAGCAATTGTAAAATAACAGGTTGATCTTTACCTAACATTTCACCGCTTGCGATACGGAATAATAAGCTGTAACCAATTTGACCTGCAGCGCCAGTCACGGCAACACGAACGGGTTGCTTCATGTAATTGTCTCCAATGAGTGTCCTTAATCGGGCTAAATAGGAATTCCATCTAACCAAATCATCATAAACGGCAAAGATTGTACTCTAAAGATTTGGCAGATGCATGTAAAAGCGACTCGTTTTCACCAAAAGTCTGATAGAAAATACAAATTAATCTTTACAAATAGATTCAATGTATGGTCAGCATTTCCTTACGAAATGTTCGTAAATTTTAATAACTACCTTTAATCATGATTTCACCAGGGCAATTCGATACCACATGATTTGCACACTGTTTATATTGGCCCTTTACCGTGTAACAAACTTTCACTTCCGTTAAGACCACATCCGAACGTGATAATTGACAACTAAAACGGATACCATTTTGAGGTAAGCTCGGATTAAGACGTACAAACTGCTGTCTTAACGCGGATTGCTGCATTTCAACATTTGTTGAACTTGTGAGACTAGCCGGAATTTTTAAACGTTCAGCAAAATTAATAACCGTACGGAAATATTGGCTTGCATTCATAGGAACGCATCCGCCTACACTTTTCCATAGCTGTACACGAGCATTATTATCAGGCATAACCCGAGCCACGACTTTGGCTTGCAATGGAGACAAGGTTGCAGAACTTTCTGTTGAGCAGTTACTTTGGTTTGTTTCCGGCATGAGGCCTGTAATTGTCAGTGAATATCCTTCAAGACATTTACGTTGTTTTTGTTTAGAGGGATCTAATGCACATGCGGCAGGTGTCATTTGCACATGCATAACATACCCTTGTAAATTAACAGGTTCGGCATGTAAAACGGAACTCATCAACCCTACTCCCGCACAGATGAGCCACCATGCAAGTTGCAAAATTGAACGAAGTTCCAAATATCTATATTTCATTTAATTAAAACTTGAATATGCCAATTAAAAGAAGATCCATCATCAACCACCTTAAAGTTAAGGCGACGTACGCATTGGAATGACTTTCATACGCTGCGATAACGACTGGGCGCCTTGACCCAATATTACGCCGTAATGTGTTGCATTCGTCATAACGTGCTTGACATAGTCTCTGGTTTCTAACAATGGAATTGTCTCAGTATATTGGTCAGCCGAAATTGATTGATAGTCCGGCTGCCAACGTCTAGCCCGATTAGGCCCTGCATTATAACCTGCTGTCGCCAAAACAGGGTTATTGCTTAATTGTCCCTGAATCATCGACAAATAAAATGTTCCATATCGAATATTGGTATTCATTTCATTTAATGCAGCCGGATTATAAGTTTCACCCATTTGACGTGCAATCAACTTCGCTGTATCAGGCATAATTTGCATAAGACCACCCGCCCCAACGTGAGAACGCGCAGAAGTTACAAACCGACTTTCTTGACGCATTAAACCATAAGCCCATGCAGGATCAATTCCTGCATTGTAACTATGACTTACGACATTAGTCTTATGAGGAGTCACGTAGCGATAAGTATCATTATGCTTATTTGTTGTACGATCTGCTGCATAAATTGCACGGTCATACCACCCCATGTCATGAGCACGCTTTGCCGCAGCTAAAAGTAAACCGTCATCATGCTGAAGATACGCTTGACGAACTGCCCAATTCCACTCTCGATTCGTATAAGTTGGATTTGCATTAATACGTCTTAAAGTAAAAGCACGATTAAAGTGAATGTTCTGATCTAAACGTCTTAAATCACTTGCCGTTGGCTGATCATCATAAGGTTGGTGGTTATAACGCTCACCTAAACGATCTTTTGCTAAAAGGTTATGATAGTCATCACCAGCCTGAGCTAGTTTTCTATAAATTTGTTGTGCTGTTGCTTTAGAAGCACTATCACCACGCTGTTCTGACGCACGAGCAAGCCAATATTGCCAACGGTCTTCTTGTTTTTGGGTTACCGTCATACTATCAATAGCGCGAATTAAACTTTCCCACGCCCCAAAACGAATCGCCTGACGCGCATAAATTTCGGCTTCTTCTGGACTTAATGGATAACCATAACTTGCATCAAAGTATTGAAGAACTTCACGATTAAAATTATTTTTCATTACCGTGGTGCCACCAATATAGGCTACCGTACGATATAAATATTTTTGTACATTTTGTGGCGTACCTTGGGCAACACGCTGCACATTTGAAAAAGCATTACTTAAGTCATTATTAGCTAAACGCCCTAACGCAAAAATCAAATACGCATAATCTGCATCATTTGTCTTAGGCGCACTCCATAAATAATTAAGCGGGTTGGCCTGAATTTGGTTAAGCTGAGCCAAAGACAAATTCAAACCCAGAGTCTGTGCTGTCGCGAGCGCCTGTCCCGACAAACCTGCACGGAATTGTACCCATAGACGCTGTTGTTTATCTTGTGCGCTCATTAAAGGGCTAGATAACATCATGCGCCCTAAACCTAAACAAGATTCTGGTTGTGACTCAGTTGCTAACCAAACATCTTTATATTCAGCAAAAACTAATGCATCACCGCTTTTCGCCCGCACCTGTGCCAAAGCACAATTTTCGGCTTGGTCAGGGTTGGTAACATAAGATAAGACGGGTTGAGCAGATGCAAAGTCAGCTTGTTTAACTTTTTCTTCAACATAATCGGCTGCTAATTTTTCAGCCATTGCTGATTGTGGATAGCGTTGAGCAAAGCTTACGATAGAGGCAGTAGGTTGAAAGCCAAGGTTTGTATTAAGTTTCCAATATTCTGGATAGTATCCCAACACATCATTTTGCATAGCAAGCTGATATTGGTCTAATAACGCGGTATTACCACTATTTGCAGCATTTAGTGCATCGTTAAACTGCTCTTCGGCAGCATAGGTAAATGAACAACCAAGTAAACACATAGCTCCTAACCAGCTACGATGCATATATTTATTTTTCATTACACGACTATGGATTGATGAGCTCTTTCTACTTGGTCTCATATATATGCTAAACCCTGACTATTCACCTTCAATGCATAGTTTAATTATTCTTCGTGCTTTCTTTTGTTGTGTTATGTAACTCTATGATTCAACATCATTAAAATTCACCTAATTTACTTCACAAAAACTGTGTCATGTTCTGAAAGTTTACTGTTATCGGTTCAGCTCAAATACTGCTATAATAGATGGTTTGACCCATTTTGGGCCAATTTATTCTTTTTTAGATCGATCTGTTAGGAGCCTGCATGACGGTTCAAACCTTCATTCCCAATGGTGCCAAAGCTGCCTCAGAAAACACTGTTACCCAGCCAACGCACACCACTGATGTTTCAATAAAAAAACTTTATATTGAAACTCAAGGGTGTCAGATGAATGAGTATGACAGTCACCGTATGGCAGACCTTTTAGGGGATTCTCACGGCTACGTTTTAACGACCAACCCTAATGAAGCAGACATTCTGCTCATGAATACGTGTTCTATTCGTGAAAAAGCGCAGGAAAAAGTATTTAGTGAGTTAGGTCGCTGGCGCAAACTAAAAGACAAAAACCCTGATCTTGTGATTGGTGTGGGTGGGTGTGTTGCGTCTCAAGAAGGTGACAACATTCAAAAACGTGCGCCTTATGTAGACATGATTTTTGGTCCACAAACATTACACCGTTTACCGCAAATGCTTGATCAACATAATGCTCAAGTAGAAAAACCTAAAAAAGATAAAATCAAACTGGTTGATATTTCTTTCCCAGATATTGAAAAATTCGACTTCTTGCCCGAACCACGTGTAGAAGGCTTTAAAGCATTCGTTTCTATTATGGAAGGCTGCTCTAAATACTGTTCTTTCTGTGTAGTTCCCTACACACGCGGTGAAGAAGTTTCTCGTCCATTAGATGATGTACTTGCAGAAATTGCAGGTCTTGCGGAAAAAGGTGTCCGTGAAATTTCACTTCTGGGTCAGAATGTAAATGGATATCGCGGAGAAACCTTTGAAGGTGGTATCTGTACCTTCCCTGAATTGTTACGACTCGTTGCAGAAATTCCGGGTATCGGCCGTTTACGTTATACAACATCGCATCCACTTGAGTTCTCTGACGAGCTAATTCAGTGTTACGAAGATTTGCCTCAAATGGTGTCACATTTACACTTGCCTGTTCAAAGTGGATCTAATGATGTTTTACAGGCAATGAAACGAAATCATACGATTGATGTTTATATCGACAAGATTACCAAATTAAGAAAAATACGTCCTGATATGCACTTATCGAGTGACTTTATTATTGGTTTTCCTGGTGAAACTGATGAAAACTTCGCCGAAACACTTCAATTTATCAAAGACTTAGATTTTGATCACTCATATAGTTTTGTGTATTCAAAACGTCCGGGTACACCTGCATCAGACTTACCTGATACTACGCCTGAGCACGTTAAGAAAGAGCGTTTAGCTCAAGTTCAAAAAGTGATTAAACAGTCTAGCATTGAAAAAACTGATGCAATGCTTGGCAAAATTGAACGTGTTCTTATTGAAAAAGTTTCGGACCAAGACCCTAATATTTTACTAGGTACAGCCGATAATACACGTCTAGTCACTTTTGTCGGTGATGCTTCTTGGGTAGGTCGTTTTGCAGAGATCGAGATTACTGAAATTAAAACTTTAAATTTAGTTTACGGTGAGCTCTTGAATCTTGAGCCTGACGTGGCGTAATGTAGAGGTATTCTAAAGTCTACTGAAAGGTTTTCTCTTGACTGCAGCGATTCGACGTACCGTAACATTTCCTGAAATTTCAATGGAACGTTTAAAGAGCATCTTGGGTGCCTATAATGGGCACCTTAAGCAAATTGAACAGCGTTTAGATGTCAAAATTACTCATCGTGGAGATGTTTTTCATATCGATGGTGAGATAGATGCTGTTGGGAGAGCCGAAGCATTATTGCAACGACTCTACGAAGAGTCTGAGGTATCCCAACAAATCAGTGCGGATTTGTTGCATCTGTTAATTCAATCTTCTCAAACTGAACGTAATTTCGAGTTAGTTGGAGAAGAAATGGATGAACATGATGCACCAATGGATGTCTATTTCCAGACTAGAAAAGGTCGTATTAACCCACGTGGTGCTAATCAAAAACGCTACGTACAGCGTATTTTGCAAAGCGATATTTCTTTTGGTGTTGGCCCTGCGGGTACAGGTAAAACCTATTTAGCAGTTGCCGCCGCAGTAGATATGCTCGAACGTAACGAAATTCAGCGTATTTTACTTGTACGTCCTGCTGTAGAAGCTGGAGAAAAGCTAGGTTTCTTACCGGGTGATTTAACTCAGAAAATCGACCCATACCTACGCCCTCTTTACGACGCTCTTTACGAAATGCTTGGCTTTGAAAAAGTTGCCAAGTTAATCGAGCGTCAAGTGATTGAAGTTGCACCTCTTGCCTATATGCGTGGCCGCACACTTAACCATTCATTTGTAATTTTGGATGAAGCTCAAAACACAACGCCTGAACAAATGAAAATGTTCTTGACCCGTTTAGGTTTTGGTTCTCGTGCAGTGATTACAGGTGATATTACCCAAGTAGATTTACCTCGAGGCCAACAATCTGGTTTGGCACATGCACTACGTGTACTCGAGAACATTAAAGAAATTCATATTACCCGTTTCCATTCCCGTGACGTTGTACGTCATCAACTTGTTCAAAAAATTGTTGAAGCGTATGAAGGTTGGGATGGTGAACAACAGCGTCTTAATGCTGAAGCACGTGCTGAACGCAAAGCACGTCAAGAAGCATTAGTTGCTGAAAACGATACAGCAGCAGACTTGCAACACCAGGATGCTTAAGGATTCATTTTGAAAATCAGTTTAAGTTTACAACAAGACTTTCAATCACCTGAGTTAGAGCTCAAACGAGCTCAACTCAAAAAAATTATTGAGACCACTTTACGCCACATTGGTTATAAGGAAGATTGTGAAATTGGGGTTGCTTGCGTTGATCTGGACGAAAGTCAGCAACTCAATTTGCAATACCGAGAAAAAGATAAACCAACTAATGTTTTATCTTTTCCAAGTGATATTCCCGAAGAAGTTCTACCAATGCTAGATGCCTTACCATTGGGTGATTTAGTTATTTGTATTCCAGTAGTATTACAAGAAGCATTAGAACAGAAAAAAACTGCCCAAAATCATTTTGCACATCTGTTAGTACATGGTGTTTTACATTTGCTTGGTTATGACCATGAAACCAGTGATGAAGATGCAGAAGAAATGGAAGGCTTAGAAATTGAAATTTTAGCAAAACTCAATATTTCAAATCCTTATCAGGAATAATGCGATGATTCTTAAAATGTGGATATCCTAAAAGTTATCCACATTTTTTTAATTAGTGAACCTCAAATTCAGCTTCCGCTGGATCAAAACGCCAAGTACGTACAATACGCAACTCTGAAATATCTTTCATATTCGCATCAAAATGCCCGAATGGTGCGCCGCGACGTACTGAAGACTTAGCTGCTTCATCTAGTATTGAATGCCCTGAGCTTTCAAGCAGTCGGATTGCACGAATTCCGCCTTGAGCATTCAAAATAACCATTAAACGCACTTCACCTCTTAGCTGTTGCTGTTTGGCTTCTTCAGGGTAATAGCGGTTGCCATAAAGCTCTACTTTTTCACGAAATTTATCTAAATAAATAGCTGAAGCATCTTTCTTCGCTTGAATTCCATCGATTGTTTTGATTTTTTGCTGACGGCTGAAATCTTGTTGGCGTTGCAAATATTGTGCTTCAAGGCTTGCAACCATCGCAGCTTTTGCTTGAAATTGACTTTGTAGTTGTTCTAATTCTTTTTTTCTTTGACTTGCATCCGCTTGTTTCTGCCAACTCAAAACCGTCATTAAAACTTTTTCTTCAAATTTAAGCTCTCTTTGCTGCTGAATCTTTTGCAAACTTTCTAACTCTGCATTTCCAGTTGAAGCATCATTAGGCATCGGATTTGGAGTATCACTAGAAGTCCGATGAGCTTCACGAAATGCGCCCGAGCCTTGCTGATCTGCTTGCGCTAAAAAATCTGCTTGGTGAACTGGTTCATTGCTTGGCCGAATTGAAATTGCAATTTCTTTAGTAGATTGCTCTGATGGGCTAGGCATGGCAAAGTGAATGAGCAATACAAAAATATGTAGTAAGATTGCCAATATTGTTGCAGCAATAAAGACTCGGTCTTGCCACCAATAATGAAAAGGCTCTATGGATAAACTTTTTTTGTTCAACATAATCTTAAAAGCATATAAATGCCTTTTCCCCACGGTTTAATACCGAATAAAATACAAACTGATATTCAAATATGGATAAAAGTGTGATTCACTTCAAATATAGGGTTTTATCCATTTTCATTTTGTCAAAATGTATCAATTAAATTTGTTACACTGCAATATCAAAACCCGTTTTTTATCATAATAAAGATTGTGTGGACTCTTTAGTAAATTATCTTTTGGAAGTTCTTTTATGCAAACGCTATTTTCCTCATTAGTCAAACGCCTTCAAAAAGTCTATAAAAAAGCAGAAGCATTCATTGAGGAAGAAAGAGATTTTACATTATCGCAAACCTTTCTGAATGCCACTTTGCAACGTTATGTCACCAATAATGTTGAGTTTTTAGATGACTTACATGCAGATCTTTATCATGACTGGTTAAGGTTATATGCAACCATGCATGTAAAAGGTTTAGAAACCACACTATCGGTTGATTTAAAACTGATCCAGATGGAATTTAATAAAGAACAACAACTTTTAGTTTTTGAACAAATTAGCAATACACAAATTATTGAAGCGAAATATAAAAACTTTTGGCAAAAAATCGCCGTAAAAGCCGCAGTTTTTTATTACCATAAAATTTTGAAAAAAGACCCTTTGGGGATGATTCTTGAACGTTTTAATGTAGCAGAAGAACGCGATGAACTTATATTTCTTGATCTCAACCGTTGGTTTGGCAAAAAAGCCAGCATCATCGAAACATTAGGCAAAGTACATATAAATTACGCACGAGTTCGTGAAGCTGAGTTAGTTGTATTTGGAAATGTGAATTTAGCAGCCTTACTTTCTCGTGATCAGGACGACGATTTTGAAGAGGAATTCGCAGATTCTGAAATAACGCCAATTCAGCAAAAAGATGAATAAACGGTTTATAAATGAAGATGAATTAACTGCCAAAAAACACAAATAGATTACACATTTAGCATAAATCCTGATTTTTTCTCCATGATCAACAGGCATAATATGTTTAAGTTACAGATGCATCAGCACTGACTTTTTAGTCTGTACAAGGATATTTACTTATGGCAACAAAATTTCTGAAATCGTTTGGCATCGCAACAGGTATTTCAACAACTTTGCTTTTTGCAGGCTTCTCAAGCCATGCACTTGCCATGAGCCCATTTCAGGCAAATTATCAGTTTACTTACAATAATAAAGGCATGGGGTCGGCTACACGTGCCTTAAGCCAACAAGGTAATAACTGGACTTATAAATTCACTGCAAAAGCAGGCGGAATTGCGTCCGCAAGTGAAACAAGTAAATTTAGTTTCACCAATGGTAAAATTGGATCTCAAAGTTTTAGCCGTACCAGCAAAATTTTGATTCATAACAACACCATGAGTATTAACTTTAATCCAAATAGCAAAACTATCTCTACCAAGAAAGATGATAAAGCTCGTTCATTTGCTTGGCAGGCAGGCGTTCTTGATGAGTTAAACGCAGAGTTACAACTGCGTGAAGACTTAAAAAATGGTTCACTGAAGTCCTCTTATCCACTTGCAGATGCAAAAGAAGTTGAAAATCGTCGATTTGTAAAACAAGGTAATGAGAAAATTAAAACCTCTTATGGAACATTCGATACCATTAAAGTGGTTTTACAACACAACAAACCTGAACGCAGTACAATCTTTTGGTTAGCGCCGAAATTAGATTATTTACCAGTTAAAGTAAGTCATATTGATGGTAAAACTTCTTATGGATTGTTATTAACAAGTTATACAGGTAAGACGAATTAAAGCTTGCATTTTTTTGGATGCTTTTTAAAATACGCATTTGCTTTAAAAAGCATCCGTCTAGAGGATTCTCCCGTGCACGCACTAGAACAGAAAATCTTAACAGAAGGTATCGTTCTATCTGATCAAGTCTTGAAAGTCGACGCTTTCTTAAACCACCAAATTGATCCTGTATTAATGCAGCAGATTGGTAAAGAATTTGCCGCTCGCTTTAAAGATGCAGGGATTACCAAGATTATTACCATTGAAGCATCAGGTATTGCACCTGCAATCATGGCAGGTTTAGAACTTGGTGTACCTGTAATTTTTGCTCGCAAATATCAGTCATTGACTTTAAAAGATGACTTATATCGCTCTAAAGTATTTAGTTTTACTAAACAAACTGAAAGCACGATTGCGATTTCAAATAAACATCTTCATTCAACTGATAAAGCATTAGTTATTGATGACTTCTTGGCAAATGGTCAAGCAGCATTAGGCCTGATTGATTTAATTCACCAAGCAAATGCAGAAGTTGTAGGTGTGGGTATTGTGATTGAAAAATCATTCCAGCCAGGTCGTGATTTATTGCTTGAAAAAGGCTACCGCGTTGAATCATTAGCACGTGTTCACTCTCTTACAGATGGCAAAGTTACTTTTGTAAAAGAATAAAATGTATATCTAAAAAAAGAGCGGATATCCGCTCTTTTTATTTGCTCAAAATTAATCTAAAAGCTTTTTAGCAATCTCTCCTAAACGTTTGCCTTGAGCTTCACACAAAATCTTTTCGTCCTGACTTAAGTTCTGGTCATGACGCGCTCCACTTACATGGCTTGCGCCATAAGGTGTTCCACCTGTTTTAGTATTAGATAACGCTGGAATTGCATTAGGTAATCCCAAAATCATCATGCCATGATGAAATAACGGCGGCAGCATAGTCAGTAAAGTACTTTCCTGCCCACCATGCATTGAACCAGAAGAAGTAAAAACGCAAGCAGGTTTATTATGTAATGCCCCGTTGAGCCAAAGACTGGTTGTTTGATCCCAAAAATATTTCATTTCACTTGCCATATTGCCAAAGCGAGTTGGAGAACCTAACGCTAAACCTGAACAATTCGCTAGATCATCTAACGTACAATAGATATCACCTTCTTCCGGAATGCTTGGCTCGGCTATTGTGACAGCTGGAGCAATATTTGGTACTGTCCGAATTTTCACTGACATACCCGCAGACTCAACACCGTTGGCGATTAAATGAGCCATTTCTTTAGTAGAACCATATTTGCTGTAATAGAGTACAAGAATGTAAGGTTGCATCGGTTTCATAAATTTTGTTAAAAAGACACTATACGGGATTTTTTATTTTTTTGGCGCAACCAATTTTATGAAATTCTAGAGGTGATTGATGAGGTAGCACAAAAGATAATGCGAGCAAATTTCTCGGACTCATCGAGTAAAAAGTTTATCTACTTTTGGTAAACCCTTGCTTAGACAACAGAAAGCCTACTTTGTTGAAAAAAGTTTATGGCTACAATTCTTTCTATAGCACATAGTAAACTTACAGAACGACTTTAATTCTATAAGTTATTATTTTGCTTTAATCTACGATTTGAGTACTTAAGCTCATACTTTGATAAGCTATCAATCGCCCAACATGATGATTAAAAAAATCGGGATAGACGACGCATGTTACAACGTTTTTTAAGTAAGCTTCCTTTTTATAATAAAACCTGGTTTCAGTTCGTTTTATATGTATTTAAGCGTTTTGAAGCTGATCGGTGCCGTGAACAAGCTGGCTCTCTCACCTATACAACGCTATTCGCAGTTGTGCCGATGTTAACAGTTTTTTTAGTAATTATTTCTTCAATCAAGGCATTAGAACCCGCAAGACAACAGCTGCAACATTTAATTTATAGTAATTTTTTACCGAAGAGCACGATCGCATTTGATAAAGCGCTAAATGCTTTTACAGAAAAATCTAGCAACTTAACCGTTATTGGTGTGCTGTTTTTATTCGTGACCACTGTCTTAATGCTGACCTCAATTGAAACCGTCTTTAACCGTATTTGGCGTGTAAAAGAAACTCGTAGTGGCATTATGGGCTTTATGCGCTATTGGACAATCATCTCTTTAGGTCCCATTATTTTAGGAAGCGCATTTGTTATTTCATCAACAGTTGCATCGATGAACTTATTAAGCAATAACTTCACAGGTTATCAACTTGATGGCGCATTTCTACTCTGGCTAATTTCTTTTGCCCTCACTATTTTGGGTTTCTTCATTTTATATTGGACCATTCCCAATCGCACAGTCCCAGTTTATGCAGCAGGAATTGCTGCTTGTCTAAGCGCAGTACTGTTTGAAATACTTAAAAATTTCTTTAGCTTTGTGATGTCAAATTTCACTAGTTATGAAATTATTTATGGTGCATTTGCAGCAGTGCCAATTTTCCTTCTATGGATCTTCCTGTCATGGAACATTATTTTACTTGGCGTAGAAGTAAGTTTTGCTCTAACTGCTTTTCACTCGGGTAAAGAGCAGAAACGTCATCCTGTTTTAATGCTATTAGATATTCTCGAGCTGTTTTATAAAAAACAGAAACTCGGTGAAAGTGTAAGTGACAAAGAAGCTTTAGAAATTTTAGGTCGCGGAGAAATTGGCCGCTGGCCAGCTTATGTACTTTTGCTTGAAGAGCAAAATTTGGTTAAACGTACCGATAAAGATGAATATGTGCTTGCGCGCAATTTATCCCAAGTTGATTTTTGGAGTTTTTTCACTGCTCTCCCATACCCTCTCCCATTACGTGAAGATGTTTTGAATGTACATGATGACGATGAATGGATGGAAAAAATAGGACCCGCCTTGGTCGAATCTAATGATTATTTAGCAGCAAAACTTTCTATTCCACTCTCAACAATTTTTGAAGAGAAATAAGAAAGTAGAACTCTTCAATAGTATAGGTACTCTTTCTTACCCAATAAAAAACCCTATTATTAAAAAATAATAGGGTTTTTTATTGGCAATTTTAGGAATGGGTTATGCTTTTACAAAAGTTTCCCATGCAAAATCTTGCGTTGCACCTTTTAATGTCATTTTCAACTGATCGCCTGCATGTAATGGTCCAACCCCAGCAGGTGAACCTGTCATAATCACATCACCTGGTTCTAGTGTAAAAACCTGATTAATATCAGTTAAAAGTTCGCCAATAGTAAACATTAACAGTGCAGTATTACCATCTTGACGCAATTCATCATTAATATGGAAAGTGAATTTGGTCTCTTGCCAATTGGTAATTTCTTTTGTATCAACCCAGTCTGCCAAAACACAAGCACCATCAAAAGCTTTAGCTCGCTCCCATGGGTGGCCTTTACTTTTCAGATCATTCTGTAAGTCACGCATTGTTAAATCAAGACCTAAAGTTACTGCTCCAATCGCTTTTAAAGCTTTTTCAGGGTCAGTTTCACCTTTCAAAGGTTGATCAATACGTAACACTAACTCACACTCAAAATGGCAACTGCCCCACGCTGGATTCCAAGAAATACCGTCATTTAAACCAATCAAACTACTCGGTGGTTTAATAAATAATATAGGGCTGTCAGGCATAGCATTATTTAATTCTTTGACATGATCGGCGTAACTTCTGCCCACGCAAACGATTTTTGAAGGACGTGTATTCATGAGGCTTCCTTTGTTGTTGCGGCTAATAATTCCAATAATTTATTTCTTAAATGTATTTTCAAATATGGTTTGATCTGAAACCTGTGCAAATGCGCGCTTTGGTACAATAATTACAGTTTTATTCTTTAGCTCAAGCATGTAGGTCAATTTACCTTTAGCAAAAGTTTGCACATCCGTATATTGCATCACCTGCTTACGACCATTGGCATAAAGCTCAAAGTAATCTTGATATAAGTCGATTCCCTGCTCACTCTTTCCAAACTGGTAACGAACAAATTGACGCTTAAATAACATAGGTAAAAGCCAGTAACGCATCAAGCCTTGCATCACCAGAAAAAATACGCCTAACCCGACATAATATCGTCCAACCCCAGAGAGACCTAAATAAAATCCCCAAATAATAATTGCGATACTAATTGCAGGTGTAAGAAAACGGGTAAATTGCTTTTTCCCAAATGTCACTAATGAAAATCCATCTTGTGACTCTTCTAAATTCAAATAGTAACGTAAAGATAAAGCTGTTTTTTGCTCAGTCATTGCACTGCATCAATACTCAATAAATCGAAACTATTAGAGCATATTCATTTCAGCTTTAAAATGAATCAAAGGCTATTTTTTATTTTGTTTAAAAGTAGAGCTTATTATGAGATTCGAAGATCAACTACGTTGCATATATAGAACGTAGATTCATATTTTTTGAGCTTATTTCAGTTTTTAAAATTTCTACAATAAGAGCATTACCTTCTTAGTGGAATGTCTCATGTCTTTCTTTGCAAAATTATTTGGCTTAAATCAAAAAGCAACAGTCTCAAAAGATGTGGTTACTCAAGCCACTCAAGAGTCCCCTCTTTTCAATCAGCCAAGCTTTTTAGAATTAATTAAAAAACGTCGTTCTATTTATTCGATCGGGAAAAACTTACAACATACTCCTTCGGAGATTGAAGGGTTAATTCAAGAAGCGGTCAAACATAGCCCTTCAGCATTTAACTCTCAGTCATCTCGCATTGTAATTTTATTTAATGAGTCTCATCAAAATTTCTGGAATATTGTTTTAGATGTATTAAAAACGATTGTTCCTGCCGAAGCACTGGCTGGAACTGAACAAAAAATTCAAAGTTTTGCAGCGGGTGCTGGTACAGTTTTATTTTTTGAAGACCAAGATGTGATTAAAGGTCTACAAGAGCAATTTGAATTATATGCTGATAATTTCCCAGTTTGGTCTGAACACTCAACAGCAATTGCACAATTTGCAGTGTGGAATGTATTGGCTGAACAAGGTATTGGAGCTTCTTTACAACATTACAATCCAATTATCGATGAGAAAATTAATGCTGCTTTTGAAATTCCTGCTCAATGGAAACTAAGAGCCCAATTAGTATTTGGTTCAATTGAAGGCGAAGCAGGTGAAAAAGCTTTTATTGAAGACGAAAGCCGCTTTAAAACATTTGGCTAATTTTTTTCAACTACAAATCATTTAAGAGCTGGTTGCCATGAGCACTAGCTTTTAAATCGAACTAATAAAAAATAGGTACAAAAAAACCGCTATATATAGCGGTTAATTCTTCAAGTGGTGCGCTCAGAGAGATTCGAACTCCCGACCCCTTAGTTCGTAGCCAAGTGCTCTATCCAGCTGAGCTATGAGCGCGTACTTGATGTTGCGCATTATACGCATTTTTTAAGGCTTAGGAAGCCTTTTTTCATCTTTCTGTCATCAAACGTCTAGTTCTTAGCCATCACTCTAGTTTACACAGCTTTGTAGCTAAAATTATTGAAACTTTGCTCACCAAAGATGTATCTGAAATATTTTTTTTCAAATAAGTTTTATAGAGTTTTTGAAGCTTTTTGCCATCTATCTAGAAGATAAAGGCTACTGTTTTAGTCAACATTATATAAATAATATATTTCTGGTTGAACCTAACTATTATAAGACTGTTTGAAATTTAACTATGATAATGCTTCAAATAAGTGAAAATATGATTAAAAAAATAATTAGTTAAAATTATATAATATAAAAATTATTATTATTTTTATGTCTAAATTAAATAAATTATTATTTCTTTAAATATTATTTAATAACAAAAAATGTGACTAAAAATACACATTGACAGCTTTTGAGATCTAACCAATACTAAATCGCAATTATTGAGATACACATCTCATTAATTATAAAGCGCAATAAATAATACTTACTTAAAAATACAAAATTATATAGGAAATAGACCAACATGTTCTTACTAACAAACCTCGTATCTTCGATATCAAAAATTACTCAAGATTTGGGTAATATTGTATCGGTGAACACTACTGTAACTGGTAGCTCTTCAATTGAAGGCCAGATATCAACTTCTGGTTTACTTTCAGATACTCTATCTACAGTAACAAATACCCTTACAACAACCACAACAGGCCTTGTTTCTGATGCCGTTGGTACTGTTACTGGCAGTATCGGTTCTACAAGTCCTGTAGACACAGTAACTAATATTATTGGCGGAGTAACTGGCGGTATTGATCTTGGAACCTCTCCAATTGCTCCAGTTATTGACGTTGTTCAAGGTGGTATCGACATTCTTCAGGGTGTTGAAAGCCTAAAAACTGAAATCATCAACACAGGTATCGACACTGTTGCTGATACTATCATTGGTGTTCTTCCTCAAACTGAACACCCTGTTTCTGAAATTGCTGATCTTGGCACTCTAACTTTCGAAACTTCTCGTGACACAGTAAATGGCACGCTTGAAGTCATTTCCGATCTAGTGGGTGGAGACATCCAAGGCGCAACTGAGTCTGCTACTGGTGTCGTTGAAACATTAATCACTAATGGTACAACTGCAACAGGTATTGTTACTGACGTTGTCGGAAGCATTACAGATGTCGTTGGTGGTGTAACTGGTGGCGTTGATGGCAACCCGCTTGAAGTAATTACTGACATCATCGGTGGCGTAACTGGTGGCGTTGACGGTAACCCGCTTGAAGTAATTACTGACATTATCGGTGGTGTAACTGGTGGTGTTGACAGTAATCCGCTTGAAGTAATTACTGATATTATCGGCGGCGTAACTGGCGGTATCGGTGATGGCACATCTCCAATCGCTCCAGTGATTGATGTCGTTCAAGGCGGTATTGATATTCTACAAGGTGTAGAGAGTCTAAAAACTGAGATCATCAATACTGGTATCGACACTGTTGCTGATACTATTATTGGTATTCTTCCACAAACTGAATATCCTGTTTCAGACCTAGCAGATCTTGGCACTTTAACTTTCGAAACTTCTCGTGACACAGTAAACGGTGCACTTGAAGTTGTTTCTGATTTAGTTGGTGGTGATATCCAAGGTGCTACTGAATCTGCTACCGGTATTCTCGATACGCTGATTACAAATGGCACAACTGCCACTGGAATTATTAATAACATTATCGGCGGCGCAACAAGTGGTGATAGCCCACTTGGCGTGGTAACCGACATTATTGGTGGTGTAACTGGCGGTGTTAGTGGTAATCCTCTTGAAATCGTAACTGACATTATCGGCGGTGTAACTGGTGGTGTTGACGGTAATCCACTTGAAGTAATTACTGACATTATCGGTGGCGTAACTGGTGGTGTTGATGGTAATCCACTTGAAGTAATTACTGACATTATTGGCGGTGTAACTGGTGGTATCGGTGATGGAACTTCCCCAATCTCTCCAGTGATTGATGTTGTTCAAGGCGGTATTGATATTCTTCAGGGCGTAGAAAGCTTAAAAACTGAAATTATCAACACTGGCATTGATACAGTTGCAGATACAATTATCAGCATTCTCCCACAAGCAGAACATCCTGTTTCTGAACTTGCAGACCTCGGCACATTAACTTTCGAAACTTCTCGTGACACAGTAAATGGCACGCTTGAAGTCATTTCTGATCTAGTGGGTGGAGACATTCAAGGTGCTACTGAATCTGCTACCGGTATTCTCGATACGCTAATTACAAATGGCACAACTGCTACTGGCTTAGTAACAGAAATCATTGGTGGATTGACAGGAACTATTGGTGGGGTTACTGGTGGAGATAGCTCACTAGGCTTAGTCACTGATTTACTTGGCGGTTTAACTGGTAGCGTAGATGGTGATAGTCCTCTTGGCTTAGTGACCGACCTTCTAGGCGGCTTAACTGGTGGCGTTACTGGCGGTACAGACAACCCTATCGGCATCGTAACAGATATCGTGGGTAGCTTAACGGGCGGTGTGACTGGTGAAGGCGGATTAGATGTTATTTCTAATTTACTAGGTGGATTAACTGGTGGTAGCTTACTCGGTGGTGTAACTTCGACAGTATCAAGCGTAACTAATACAACGCATACTATCGTACCTACATCATTACTTACCGATAACTTCTTAGAAAACTCTTTCAATACTGTTTAATATAAGTCATTAAAATAAAGCCACTTATTACAAGTGGCTTTATTTATTAATATATCTTTAAATATTAATTCACTTCTTCCCATCTATAATATTTCTTATGCGCCAGCTCTAACATTGCATAATCATTAGGTGTATCACCATAAGCATAAATTGTAGAATACTGAGTTAAATCATATTTGTTTTTTATTCTATTTACTTTTTCTAAATAACCACAATCACCATTAATAAAATCACCTGTCAAAATACCATCACGTATTTCAAGTTGATTACATATAACGTCTAAATCTAAAGATTGGCACCAGCTTTCTAAATAAACACCTAATGATGCAGATACAACAACAATCTGATCACCTTGTTGTTTATGCCAGAGAATACGTTCCAAAGCATTTTGACGCACACAGGTAGGAAGGATATTTTTAGCAAACTCTTGTCCCATATATTTTAGGGAAGCCGCATCATAGCCCACGTATCCCACCTGACAGAGTTTAGTTCGAATAGTTTTATCGGTTACCCATCCAAGCTTATAACCCGCTATATAAGGTGTAAGTCGAATACCACCTAGTATTTGAGTTTTTTTATTTAAAGAAAATTTAAGGAATAGACTGAATGTATCGTTATGAGTGATCGTGCCATCAAAGTCAAATAAAGCTAAGTTCATTTATGATTATCTCTAATATAATTAAAAAGTTATAAATTTAGATTTTTTTAAAGTACTAAAAAACAGGCACAAAAAAACCGCTATAAAAGCGGTTAATTCTTCAAGTTGGTGCGCTCAGAGAGATTCGAACTCCCGACCCCTTAGTTCGTAGCCAAGTGCTCTATCCAGCTGAGCTATGAGCGCGTAACTTGTGTGCCTTTCAGCGATTCGTTCTATTTTACTTGGTGCGCTCAGAGAGATTCGAACTCCCGACCCCTTAGTTCGTAGCCAAGTGCTCTATCCAGCTGAGCTATGAGCGCATTAAGTAAATGGCGGTGAGAGAGGGATTCGAACCCTCGATACCAGTAATAGGTATGCTTCCTTAGCAGGGAAGTGATTTCAGCCACTCATCCACCTCACCGGAACGAGCCGCCATAATACAAACTAAAACCCTATTGTTCAAGTCATCATAGTGAAATTTTCTTATTTTTTAGTTCAATGAATTATTTTTTAAGCAATTTTCTCATTATTTTCGTCTTTTTCGATCAAACGCTTGTTAAGATAGATATTATTTCTTCATCAAAATACTGTAGTGCATAACACATTATTGCAAACCTAAACGTGCAGTTCGGGTCTGCATGACTTATGCTAAACTTATCTGCCAAGCGTGAAACCAAACGACATGACAAAAAACTGGGCTGACCCCGAAGCGAAAGCTGAAGCTGAACGTTATGACAATCCTATTCCAAGCCGTACTCTTATTTTAGATACATTGGAACAATTGCAGACACCGCAATCTCATGCAGAACTTGTCGATCATTTTAATATTCATGACCAAAAAAGTATTGAAGCACTCAGTCATCGCTTAAGTGCTATGGTTCGTGATGGTCAAATCATGAAAGACGGGTTTAAATTTCAGTTGGTGGCAGATCAACCGACCTATGAAGCAACTGTTTATATCAATAGTAAAGGTTTAGGCACAGCGCATATTGATGGTCAAAGTGACCTTTTACTTCCTGAACGTGAATTACGTTTAGTCTTTAACGGTGACCGAGTTAGAGTGCGACAGACTTCAGTTGATCGTAAAGGCAAACCTTGGGGATTTATCACAGAAGTTTTACAACATCGTGTTAAACAATTAATTGGTAAATTGTCGGTTCACGATGGCGAATATTTTATTCAGCCCAACAATCCAAATCAGCACCAACCTATTCCTTTAGAAAAAGAACTGGTAACACATGCTGAAGCAAATGTTGGCGATATGCTACGTGTCGTAATAGATAGTTATCCGACTCGTGAAGAATTTGCGACGGCGCATATTATTCAGTCTATGGCCGACAAAGCTGATACAGAAATTATTATTCCGCAGACTATTCTTGAGTTTGGCTTACCTTACGAATTCCCAGATGAAGTTATAAAAGAAGCTGAAAGCTTTAAAGAACCATCTGCTCAAGACCGTGAAGGCCGCATTGATTTACGAGATTTAGCATTAGTTACGATCGATGGTGAAGATGCTCGAGATTTTGATGATGCGGTTTATGCAGAAAAACGTCCAGGTGGCGGTTATCGTGTAGTTGTCGCAATTGCTGATGTTAGCCATTATGTACGCTTAGACTCAGCCCTCAATGAAGAAGCTGAGGAACGTGGTACTTCGGTATACTTCCCGCATTTCGTATTACCGATGCTACCAGAGGCATTGTCAAATGGCTTATGCTCTCTAAACCCTCATGTAGACCGTTTATGTATGGTCTGTGACTTGAAACTCTCTCGTACAGGTCGTGTAACTGGTTACGATTTTTATCCATCAGTGATGCATTCAAAAGCGCGTTTGACCTATACACAGGTGGCACAATATTTTGACGGCGCAACAGATGCGATTCCAAAAGATCGTGATATTCATAAATCGTTAAATACGCTTTTCCAGCTTTATCAGATTTTGAAAAATTTACGTGCTGATCGTCATGCAATGGAATTTGAAACCATTGAAACTTACATGACTTTTGATGAGCTAGGCGGGATTAAAGAAATTTTACCACGTACACGTAATGAAGCACATAAGCTCATTGAAGAGTGCATGTTACTTGCTAACGTTGCTGCGGCTGAATATGCATTAGAACATGATGTTCCAATGTTATACCGCGTGCATGAAGCTCCAGAGTTCTCACGTATTCAGAAAGTAAAAGACTTTGTTAAATTACTGGGTCTACCTTTCCCTGACCAACCAACTCAAGCAGACTATCAAAGAGTAATTGAAGCAACCAAAGATCGCATTGATGCACCAAGTATTCATGCCGTCTTATTACGCTCAATGATGCAAGCTTATTATGGCGCAAAAAATGCAGGGCACTATGGTTTGGCCTATGAAGCTTATACGCATTTCACCTCGCCAATTCGTCGTTACCCAGACCTATTGTTACACCGTGCCATTAAAGCTCACTTGAAACAAAAGCCTTATCCACTCTCTGGTGCTGCACTAGATGATGCAGGTGAACATTTCTCTCAAACAGAGCGCCGCGCTGATGAAGCATCTCGCAGCGTAACAACTTGGTTGAAATGTCACTACATGCAACAGCACCTAGGTGATGAATTTATTGGTATTGTAAGTGCGGTGACCGAATTTGGTTTATTCGTGACACTGAAAGATTTATATGTCGATGGCATGATTCATATTAGCCAACTCGGCGATGACTTCTTTATTTATGACCAAGCCAGTCAAAATCTAGTAGGTCAAAATCGTGGTCAAGTCTTTGGTTTGGGCGATGAAGTTAAAATTCAGGTCGCTGGTGTCAATCTGGAAGAACGTAAAATTGACTTCCAGCTCATTAAGCAAGTTACCCATGCAGGCCGAGTAGTTCGTAGCCGTGCGCCGCGTACGACTAAAACTACTACGCAGGCGACTGAAGAAGTTTTCAGTAAACCAACTGTCAGTAGTGATGGTGAGCGACCTGTTCACAAAAAGAAAGAAAAAAGTAAGCCAAGTTCTTACACCAAAAAATCTGGTAAAAAAACCTCAGCAAAAGCCGAGACTAAATCAGAAAAGGTGAAGAAAAAATCTAAGCCTAAAAAGAAAAAGTCGAATGCAAAATCAAAGGCTGAATAGTGAGTAAATAATTATCACGTTTCAAAAATAAGTCTCCAATAGGAGGCTTATTTCTTTTTAAAAGGGGTTATTTTACACATTAAGCTTGATTTCCGACTTGATAGGACCTACATCTAATACCATGTTTAAAAAATAATGTGGCTATTAGCAATGACTTTACAGCAATCGACTTTACCAACTCCGCGTTTTGACCAAATTGAATTAGAAAATTTAAAACAAGACATTCAACAAGCGATCCAAGCAGGTCAAGAATTTTTAAATACTCTTACGGCTGCACCTACAGATGCAGCTCAGCAACTTGCCGTACTTGAGCAAGTCGATACGCTTGAAAATAATCTAAGTGAATCATGGGGCGTTTTATCGCATTTAAACGCTGTAATGAGCAATGCAGAAACGAGAGAAGTCTATCAATCTTTATTACCAGCATTAAGTGAATATTACACTCAGCTTGGTCAACACACGGCGCTTTATCAAACCTATCAACACATCCATGATGGTCAAGGTTATAGCTCTCTTAGCCCTGCACAGCAAAGTGCTATTCGTCTAGCTTTGCGTGACTTTAAACTTTCTGGCGTCGCTTTAGAAGGCGAAGAGAAAAAACGTTATGCAGAGATTTCTGCGCGTCTTTCACAGCTTTCTTCTGATTTTTCAAACCACGTTCTTGATGCAACACAAGCTTACTTTAAGCCACTTACCGAAGATCAGCTAAAAGGCCTTCCAGAAAGTAATATTGAGTTATTAAAACAGTACGGCAAACAACGTGAACTTGACCAAGCTGTCGCAACCCTAGATTTCCCAGCATATTTTGCAATCATGACTTATGCCGATGACCGTGCATTGCGAGAAGAGCTTTATAGAGCTTATGTGACTCGGGCATCTGATCAGTCTGAACAAACTGAGTTTGATAACAGCAAAATTATGGAAGAAATTTTGAGTCTTCGTCAGGAAATGGCGAAACTACTTGGTTTCAATAACTATGCTGAATATTCTCTGGCAAGCAAAATGGCGCCAGACGTAAAAACAGTACATGAGTTTTTGGTTGACCTCGCAGAGCATGCGCGTGCTCCTGCGCTTCAAGAAGTTGCCGAACTTCAAGATATTGCTAAACAAGATGGTGTAGATGAGCTTAAACCTTGGGATACAACTTACTATTCTGAAAAACTAAAACAGCAACAATTTAATTTATCTCAAGAAGCATTAAAACCATACTTCCCTGCACCTAAAGTTATTCAGGGATTATTCCAGATTGTGCAGCGCCTATATGGCATTAACATTATTGAAAGACAAGCACCTGTCTGGCATCCAGATGCACGTTATTTTGAATTAGAAGACCAAGGCCAAGTGATTGGTGGCTTCTTCTTTGACATCTATGCACGTACAGGTAAACGTGGTGGCGCATGGATGAACGGCTTCCGCTCGCGCATGCAGACTCTTCATGGTTTACAAAAACCAATTTGCTATATGGTGTGTAATTTCACTCCTCCGGTAGGTGACCAACCTGCTTTATTGACTCATGATGAAGTGATTACTTTGTTCCATGAGTTTGGACATGGTTTACATCACATGTTGACCGAAGTAGATAATATCTCGGTTGCGGGAACTCATGGTGTTGCTTGGGATGCGGTAGAACTACCAAGCCAGTTTATGGAGTTCTGGTCATGGGATAAAGAAAGCCTAGATGTATTAAGTGAACACATCGATAGTAAACAGACTTTGCCACAAGAATTACTAGATGCTTTATTAAATGCTCGATTCTTCCAATCTGGTATGCAAACTTTACGTCAGCTTGAATTTGCATTGTTTGACTTGACCATTCACACCAAAACGCCTGCTCTGAATAGTGAGCAAATTCAGCAAACCTTAAACGATATTCGTAAACAATATGCGGTCGTTCCTACTGTCGACTACAACCGTTTCCAACATAGTTTTAGTCATATTTTTGCTGGCGGTTATGCCGCAGGTTATTACTCTTACAAATGGGCAGAAGTCTTAGCGAGCGATGCATTTGATCGTTTTGAAAATGAAGGCATTTTTAACACTCAAACGGGTAAAGAATTCCGTCAGGCAATTCTAGCTGTGGGTGGAAAAGACACTGCGCTTGAGGCATTTGTTAATTTCCGTGGACGCGAGCCTAAAATTGACGCATTGTTACGTCATCAAGGTTGGACGAATGACAACAAAACCGCTTAAACTATGGGCCTAAATTGATCGTGTGGTTAGGGTGATAAAGATGAAAAAACGTTTCATTGCTGGGGCAAAATGTCCAAAATGTGAAGCCATGGATCGGATTATCATGCTAACCACCGCAGAAGACGAATGGATTGAATGTATCGAATGCGGTTATAGCGAAAATCGTCCGACTCATGTTGATGAGCCTGAAACACCTGCTGAACCGGATGAAATTGGGGTAATACAGTTCAAGCCACGTCGTCCCGACTAAAGGTCTTAAACATGCCACTACAAAGAAAACAAAACTCAAAATTATTATGGATTTTAATTGGGGGCTTAAGCATTCTCGTAGTGCTTTTTTTTGCAGCGCAATGGTTTTTTAAAAAAACCGAGTCGTCAGCACCACTGGTTGATCCACAACCTGTCTCGACTCCTGCTCCTGCTAAACCGAAACCAGCTGAGCCATTACCAAATTCTGAACCCTTAGCTGAAAATGCAAGCTCTCAGCAACTTGTCAGTGAAAATGTGCTTAAAGAGCCTGTCCCAGCACAAGAGTCTTTAGCAAAAGAAGAAGTATCTAAACTTGAAGATATTCATCGCCAGCTAAAAGATCAGGAAGCCACCTTAAAAGCTCAGCATGCAGATGCGGATCAACTAAGTAAACTCAAAGAAGAACAAGTTAAATTGCTTGAAGCTCAGCTTAAACAGCAATAGTTTTTCAATGAACTCTTAAAAAAAGCTAAAGCTGTATATCTTTAGCTTTTTTGGCCGGATTTAAATAATCCTAATCATCTTGTTCTAAATTCACTTAATCCATTTATTAAAAAAGCCCTCCATTTAGGAAGGCTTTTTTGTATAACCAATACTTTGATTAAGTTATTTATACCAATCGAATAACTTAAATACGTATGGCACATAAGTCACTAATACCAATGATGAGAACAAGACAATAATTGGGAGCAACCAGCGCTCATAACGGAAGTAGAAGCTTGTATATTTCTCTTTCGCTTCAGCATCAGCAGCGTTCACTTCATCATCCCCCACGGACAACCGCGTAAGTAGATGGTTCAAGGCAACTGGTGGTGTTACGTAGCCAAATTCGAATGCAACCAACACAATCATCCAGAAATGAATTGGATGAATACCATTTTCGTATGCCACAGGCGCAATAGTTGCAGCAACTAAAATTACAGCACCAAATGGATCTGTACACATACCAATAATGGCAAGCAATAGCGCAATACATGCGAGTGATATATAAATACTGCCCAAATGAGTCGGTAATAATTCAACCACTTCAGAGCGTTCAATTAAACCGCCTACACTTGCGGACAATGCCATCAAGATAATTAAAGCACCGATATGGCCTACAGTTTCTGAGGTCGCAAATCGAAGTGCTCCACCAAAACCAAGACGGTATTGAGAGCTATGCGGATCATGTGCACGAAGAAATGGTGATTTTTGTTCGTGTTCACGAACAATCGCTTCATGAATATTGATTGCGGGCGCTTCTTTGGTCGCAACCAATTTGTCATACAGGATCATTGCGATCAGAACTAATGGCAAAATTACTGGTGCAGTAAATTCATTCATTCCTGTATCTAGTGCATATTTATAGATCGCAAGAACAACAGCAGTGATCAGAATGTATGGAATTACAGGTACAAAGGCACGCATCATGCCCGGAATCGCAACTTTTGGTGAATTCACACGGAATTTTTCTTCAGCCAGAAGTAGTGAAACACCCAAGAAAATAAATGCAGTTAACCAAAATACATAAATACCATGCCCAAATAGCTCATCCGACGTAACATGACGGCTATCAAGCATTGCAATTAAAACAACCAGTAGACATGGACGTACAACTACCCCTAAAGAGCCTGACATTGCAGACACAGCCAAAGCATATTGACGGCGAGCACCCGCATTCCAGACTTCTTTATAAATAATTGCACCGGCCGCGATAACGAAAATACCTGATGCACCTGTATAAGCTGTTGGTACAGCAGCAGCAATTAGAATTAACCAAGTTAGGGTTTCTGGTGCCAAGTTCCATGGACGAAGCACATTAAGGAACAAGTCCATAACGCGTGTTTGAGTTAAAAGCATACCTGCCCAAATGAACAAGGCAAGGTTTAAGAAGATACCCGAGAACTCAACCAATAAACCAAGGTAAATACCTTGCCCCATTGGGTAATCCATAAAGAATGTAAATACGATGCCCGTAATTAGGGCCATGTAAGCGTATAAAGGCACCGACAATAAGGCTAAGCCTATATTCCCGCCTTCACGCTTTGGTGGAGGTGAAACAAATAATTGATACAAACTAATTAAAGTCAGAACAACAAATAGAATCATCCATATCCAGTAAATCGTTACTGTTTCATAGGTAGGTGTTACCCCAGAATTTATGACTGAACGATACTGACTAATGACGGAACAGCTAAGTAGTGCATTACCAATCAACATAAACAGGGAATACACTTTGTAATCTATTTTTGTTGCCGGATTACGCAAGCCAATATGGTGATATTTCAACGATGCAGTAATCGCAGAAATCAGAACCATAAAGACTAGTAAAATGGCACGGTTCTCTGTACCAAATTTAAAAATACCAAAGAAACCTGTCTCGATAGCACGGTAAGTACGTACCCCTGGGTTAGCTTCGATATATTTAATAGTTTTATCATACGCCTGATATTTTTCGTCACATTGTTGCTGCGCTGCGAGTAGTGATGCACGGACATCACTTTCCGATGCTGCACCAAAGAAACTCGCGAAATCATCAGACGCATTTGCTTTCATTTGTTCTTTTACTTGAGCCTCGATATTTGGATGTCGATCACAAGTTGGCTTTTCAGGCTCAGCACGCAAAAAAGAATATTGCATACCTGTAGCAGGGTCGCCATAAAGACGTTCCCCGATACGTAATAATTGTCCGTGGATCATTTCCCCGGTACCAATAATTAGCGTCATTAATAGCAGAATGAGGATGACGAATGTTGAGATCCATTCGTTCCAGATATAACCCAGCAGACCTAATCCAGATCTTTTTTCTTGATGTTCTTGCATAAATATTCCAATTTTGTTCTCTCAAGTCCCTAAAAATTAAAGAATTGAGTCATGCAATTTTTCTTGGTCAGGGGTTAAATCCATCCCCCTTCTACCAATCCCTTTATTCAACGATCAAATTTGCATCAAACTTTGTTAATAAAGAATGACTAAAATCTCTTTTTTAACAGTTTGTATTGTCAATGTTTCTTTTTTAATCTCTGGAAAACCCAATAGCATCCTCCAAAGATTGCGCCACCAATTGCTCCATATAGGTGAGCTTCAGTTAAAACTGGACTCCCTATTAACTGAGCGGTTCCTGTTTGCCCAAAAGTGTTTTCCCATATAAGTTTGGCAATAATTAACCCTAAAACCAGCAAAGCAAAATTTCGCTCTTTACGATATTGCAGATAGACTAAAGCAACCGCTGTATATAGCCCATGTAAGACACCAGACAAGCCTGCATAAGCTTCGATATAAGGTAAATAAAAGTAGAACACCAAACTAATAAAGAGTGGCAATAGTAAAAGTAGACTTAGAAGATGCCATGCTTTTGTATGTGGAAAGATAAAGGGTAAACAGGCGAATGCCATCATATTTAAAAGGAAATGAACCCATCCAACGTGTACCCAATGAGCAGTCCATAAACGCCAGAATTCGCCAAGTAAACTTTCGCGCCAATAAATAAAAGTATCAGGAAACACCTGTAGACAAGCAGATATGGAAATGCACACTGCGACCAAAAGCACTTTACTATTCAGTACATGATCCTTCATGGCACACTCCTTGAAATTAAACTTCTTACGATTATTGTAGAACTTAACAATAGACTCGCAAGAAGTTAGCCTTTCAAATATTCTTTACTGCGCTGCTGGTGGAGCAGATGAATCAGCAGGAACTTCAGAAGCGGCTCCCCCATCAAACAACTCATCTAGTTCTGCTGCACCTTCATTCTTATCATCCCAGAAATGAGACATGCCATCATCTCCGGTACGTACACCAGTATGCTCGGTCCAGTAACGGTCAGAGATACCACGTACAATAAGGCCAGCCATACTATCAATTAACTTAAAGTTAGGATTGACAGGTTTGTCATCAGCTTGAGACGCCGCATAAGATCTTAATGCATCACGGATTTTTGCATCATCACCGCTTGCTTGGGCAGCTACCGCATATAAGGCATGAGATAGGCGAACACCTTTTTTCTCACCAATCTGAATTGACTGTTTTAAAGTTTGGTATGGATCAGGTTTCCCTTCATCAGCACCTGGCAATAAAGTCCAGATAACAGCACGCGTTGCGTTAGGTGCGCCCCAGAATTTTTCATTATCTAGACAAACCATGCCACGCTCTACAATAGCAGCAATATCTTTAGGAACATTGACTGCGCCGCCTGAGTTAATATCGTTGGTCACAGCCTGAAGACCACTGATCATGCCAAGTAAATAAACGGTTTGATCAGTATCATTACGCATCGTTGGGCAAGAGTCACCTAAGTGATATTTATATTTAGATTCCCAACGATCAGCAAATAATTTATAGCCTGTATACTGACGTTCAGCTGCAATTGCTGCCCAACGCTTCTGTGCAATACGTGCATCTTGGGCTTCTGTCACTTGACCTGCTTTTGAAGCACGTAAATAACGCAGTTCTTGTTCTAAAGCTTGATTTTCCGCACATACACCTGATGCTGCATACATTAATACTGCAACACGTGTCGGATCTGCACCCATCCCTTTAGTAGACATGATTGCAGGTGTTAACGCACTACCGGTATTACATACCATTTCGGCATCTTGCATTGCCAAAATAGGTGGAACGACGTGCTTTTCCGTAAAACCTAGAGCAACATTTGCTCCGGTTTTCACGACGTATGAACAACCTGATAAAACTGAAGCTGCAAGAAAACTCACCGCCAAACCTTGGCTTATTTTTTGGACTTTAGACATCTTCCTGTCCTCTATGTAATTTGTTTTTTCCTTTTCAGATGTACATTAGCAGATGCATATCTTGAATAAAAGAGTAATTACTCTAATTGTAGCGCTTATACTTTGACACACTTCACAGCAGATAAAATTGACAGTTTTTCGAGGAAACACAAATTTTAGGCAAAAAAAAGTAGCATTGCGACGGTTCAGCACATGCTACTTATTAACTGGGATAAGCTTTTAACGGCTTATATTATTTTTGTTCTATATAATCCTTAAGTAAAGTTCCTGCTCTTCCTACTACTACAGCCATAACGACTGCAATTAACAGAAACATCCACATTGAAATCTCCATGAGAGACCTCCTTACTACAATCGCACCCAGTTATAAACTGGACACTTGATGAAATTAATCGATTAACCAATTTTAATAATTGACTGATCGACGACCTTGCATCCTCTGTCTCTTAACCTTGTTAAAACTAACTTTGTTAAGATGTTCCCTGAGTAAAGTTCCTGCTCTTCCTATCACCACTGCCAGAATTATGGCAATGACCAAGAACGACCATGTTGGCATCTCCATTTTGAGACCTCCGACACACTTTACGTTGGTGTTTGTACTTTAACCGATCAAATAGATACCCATAGGCGAAATTGTCAGACAATCATATTTCCTTGGCTTTTTTCTATATTTTAATTAGACAATCCGACGTTTAATGAAGAAAAAAATTATTAAGTTTTTGTTTTTTATAATTTTTAAATAAATATACAATTGTAGAATTGTCTAACAATTAATAGAGTTTTTCTAAAACTTTTAATCTTTTCCACTGCTGAATAGGAAGCTGATCGAACCAAACAATAGCTATGTTCGTAGGAGTTTCTTCAAGATAAATAACTACAAATAACTGATAATCAATTATTTTAGTAATTTCCGCGCGGTAAATTTCTTTTTTCGAAAAATATGCAACCGACCATAATTTTTGATCTAAATATTCAATTTGAGATATTTGTGCTTGCTTTAAAAAGAAAATAGAACCAATAAATAGAAGAACGACAGCACATAGCCACCATATCGGTGTTAATAACTGATAAAGCAGGATTGCTAAACCCAAACCAACAAAAAGCTGAAATATTACCGAGACACGGCTATATTTCAGCTCAAAATTTAATTCTTTTATCAAAACAGTTTAGCCATGTACATACTGTTTTAGTTTATAAATAAATTCACGTAACTCAGTACGTGGAGGCTCAGAAACTTCCATGAACCAATCTAATAAATCTGGATCTTCTTGATCAACTAGTTCTGCAAATAATGCTTTTTCTGCCGGATCAGCTTTTAAATAATAGTTTTTTACATACGGGTCAAAATAGACGTCAATTTCTTTTAAGCCGCGGCGTGCTCGATAAATTACTTTACGTTCTTCCAAGGTCATTTCGTCAGACATTTACGTCCCCATCTGTGTTGATAGTGCGCCTAGTTTACCTGATCACACCCTAAAGATCGCTAAAAATATCAAATTGACCAAATTTATCATCTTGTCCGCATAATTGAGCATTCATCACATTGTGGGGCATGAAATGCTTACGTATGTTTAGGGCATAACATCACACCTGAACCAAGGAAGAAATACAAATGCAATCTGGTGCCATCCGTCCTATTCCAAATATGTTACCGAGAAAATTATTCAATGAAGAACACGAAGCTTTCCGTGAGACAGTGCGTAAATTCTATGAAAAGGAAGTCGTTCCCAATATAGAAAAATATGAAAAACAGCAACATGTTGACCGAGATCTTTGGAATAAAGCTGGAGAACTAGGTCTTCTTTGCACCACGATGCCAGAGCAATATGGTGGCTCTGGGGTAGATCGCCTATACAGTATGATTCTTATTGAAGAACAGGCGTATGCGATGGACTCAAGTACTGGTTTTTCTCTACATTCCGATATTGTTGCTAATTACGTTAATAATTTTGGTAATGAAGAGCAAAAACAAAAATGGTTACCCAAAATGGCAACTGGAGAAGTTGTTACTGCTATTGCAATGACGGAACCAGGCACTGGTTCAGATTTACAAGCGGTAAGAACCACCGCCGTACTTGATGGTGATGAATATGTCATTAATGGCTCTAAAATTTTTATTACGAATGGCTACTTATGCGACATGGCAGTAGTCGTTTGTAAGACTGGCAATAGTGATAAAGGTTCGGCAAACTTATCCTTAATTATTGTAGAAGCAAATCGTGCTGGTTTTAGTAAAGGTAAACCTCTAAACAAAATTGGTATGAAAGGCCAAGATACCTGCGAATTATTCTTTGATAACGTTCGAGTTCCTAAAGAAAACCTTTTAGGCATGGAAGGTATGGGCTTTATCATGCTCATGAAAGAATTAGCATGGGAACGAATGTTAGTTGCTATTATTTGTCAGGCAGGTGCTGAAGCAGCATTTGCACATACTGTTCAATATACAAAAGATCGTAAGGCGTTTGGTAAACCTATTGGCGCATTTCAAAATACGCGTTTTAAACTTGCTGAACTTAGAACAGAAATCGATTTCTGCCGGACATATTTAGATCGTTGTATGGAATTACAACTTGAAGAAAAATTGAGTGTAGAAGCTGCAGCTGCTGCTAAATATAAAATTTCTGATATGTTCTCGAAGATTGTAGATGAATGCCTTCAATTGCATGGTGGTTATGGCTATATGCTTGAATATCCAATTGCACGCGCATACATTGATCATCGAGCAAATCGAATTTATGCAGGTACAAATGAAATCATGAAAGAATTAATTTCAAGAACACTTTAATAGTTTCATAAGAAAAGGGGCATTACGCCCCTTTTCTTATTTCATACGAATTAAGATACTAATTTTGGTTTACGCTCATTTGCTTCAGAACGCTTATGGAAATGAAGAATGCCATCTTCAAATTTTGCATTTTTCAAAGACTTTCTATCTTCTAAATAGTTATTAGTCACCTGCCATGGAGCACGCTTACCTTGTTTAGGAAGTTCATGTGATGCACGGTTAATATAACCTGAAGATAGTTTCCCCATTACGGTGTCTTCTTCCATCACAGCCTTATCGCCCGATGGAATCACTTCATCATAACTATTTTTGTCCATATAGTTTAATAAGCGACAAATATATTCGGCAGCTATATCTACTTTGAGTGTCCATGAGGCATTCACATAGCCAATAATCATAGCCATATTCGGCACATCACTTAGCATTATGCCGTTATAAAGCATATGTTCAGATGAGTTGATTGGTTTCCCATCAAGAGTCGCCTGAACTCCACCCATAATCTGAACTTGTAGTCCTGTCGCAGAAACAACGATATCAGCATCAAGATGTTTGCCAGATTTAAGTAAAATACCTTTTTCAGTAAATTTCTCGATCTGATCAGTTTCTACACTTGCTTTGCCTTCACGTAAAATTTTAAATAAGTCACCATCTGGCACTACACATAAACGCTGATCCCAAGGGTTGTATGAAGGCGTAAAATGCTTCATATCAACCTTACCTTTAAGCTGCACTTCAATTGCTTTTAAAAGTAAACGACGTACAGTTTTAGGATGTTTCTGAGACAACGCATAAATAGCGCGCTGCATACCAATGTTACGTGCGCGGGTAAATTTATAAGCTGCCTCTTCAGACATAAATTTACGCGTTTTTTCATAGATGAAATCGATAGAAGGAACGCTAGCAATATAGGTTGGTGAACGTTGCAACATGGTCACATGACCTGCCCCACCTTTAGCCATTGCTGGTACTAAAGTAATCGCTGTTGCACCACTACCGATAATAACTACCTTCTTACCTGTGTAATCTAAGTTTTCAGGCCAATGCTGTGGATGAATGAGTTGCCCTTTAAATGCTTCTTGATTTGGGAAAGAAGGCGCATAACCCTGATCATAATTATAGTAACCTGTACAACCTACAACAAAGTTGGCAATCCAAGTCTGCTGTTTTTTATTGCTATCTTCGACTACAACCTGCCATTTTTTTGAAGCCGAATCATAATTAGCAGAAAGTACACGATGACCAAAATGAATTTTTTCTTTTAATTTATATTCATCAATTACTTCGCCTAAATATCCTTTAATAGAAGCACCATCAGCTAATACATTCGCTTTACACCATGGTTTAAAGTTAAAACCAAAGGTAGACATATCTGAATCTGAACGGATACCAGGATAACGGAAAAGATCCCATGTTCCACCAAAAGACTCACGACGCTCTAAAATCTCGAATTGTCGTTGTGGTGAATTTTTTGACAAATGGGCAGCGATTCCGATTCCTGAAATACCTGCGCCAATGATTAAAATATCAACTTGCTTTTCCATTTTATTTTTATACCCATTGTTGAGAATATAAGTTTATTAAAACACAATTTTGACAATACACAATGTCAAGTTTGACCGTTTATCTACTTTTTTATGTCACTTGAGGACATTTTTATAATTTATTTTGTGACTAGAAATAAAAAAGACCGGTATAAAACCGGTCTTTTTTGAATAAAATCAATTATTCAGCTGAAGTGTTTACTTCACGATCTACAAGCTCAACGTAAGCCATCGGTGCTGCATCACCAGCACGGAAGCCCGCTTTAAGAACACGTAGATAACCGCCGTTACGTTCTTTGTAACGAGGGCCGAGTACGGTAAATAATTTACCAACAGTTGCAGCATTACGAGTACGAGCAAATGCTAAACGACGATTTGCTACAGTATCGTTTTTTGCTAGAGTGATTAAAGGCTCAGCAACACGACGTAATTCTTTAGCTTTAGGCACAGTTGTTTTGATCAACTCGTGTTCAAATAAAGAATTAGCCAAGTTTTGGAACATCGCTTTACGATGGCTGCTTGTACGGCCTAATTTCACACCACTATTACGATGACGCATGGTGATAGTCCTACTTAATTAACGGCTACGATAGGCAAAACGGTCGTCCATACGAAGACTAGCTGGTGGCCAGTTTTCAAGACGCATACCGAGTTGTAAGCCTTTCGATGCCAAAACATCTTTGATCTCTGTTAACGATTTTTTACCAAGGTTAGGAGTTTTTAATAACTCAACTTCAGTACGTTGAACAAGATCACCAATGTAGTAAATATTTTCTGCTTTCAAACAGTTAGCAGAACGAACAGTAAGCTCTAGATCATCTACTGGGCGAAGCAAGATTGGGTCAACTTCTTCACGAGGCTCTTGAGCAACTGGAGTTTGGTCTTTCTGAAGATCAACAAAAATTGCAATTTGTTGTTGCAAGATTGTTGCCGCTTTACGGATCGCTTCTTCAGGATCAACCGTTCCATTTGTTTCGAGGTCGATTACCAGTTTATCTAAATCGGTACGTTGTTCTACACGCGCATTTTCAACGGTGTAAGAAACACGCTTAATCGGGCTATAAGAAGCATCTAATTGCAAACGACCAACAGGACGTGTTTCACCTTCAGGGAAACGAGAATCAGATGTTTCATAACCACGACCTTGAGCAACTTTCAAACGCATTTTTAATGAGCCTGAAGCACTTAAAGTACCGATTAAATGTTCTGGGTTAACCACTTCAACATTATGAGGTAAACGAAGGTCAGCAGCAGTAATATCGCCAGGACCTTGTTTTTCTAATGTTAAATATGCTTCATTTTGATCGAACAGCTTAATAGACAATCCTTTTAGGTTCAGCAAGAGCTCGACGATGTCCTGCTGCAAGCCTTCTAAAGTACTGTACTCGTGCTCGACACCTTCTATTTCTACTTCAACCACAGCAGCGCCAGGTAAAGAAGACAATAGAATGCGACGTAAAGCATTACCTAGAGTGTGGCCAAAACCACGCTCTAAAGGTTCTAGAATCACTTTTGCCGAGGTCCCGCTTACCGCTTCGACCTTGATCGCTTGCGGAGTTAGAAACTCGTTTGCAGTACGCGTCATTATTGCTACCTCAAGGATTATTTAGAATACAATTCTACAATCAAGCTTTCGTTGATTTCAGCAGGTAAATCAGAACGATCTGGTGCAGCTTTAAACGTACCTTCAAGCTTAGAATGATCAACTTCGATCCAAGCTGGAATACCACGTTGTGCAGCTAACTCAATCGCGTTTTTAATACGCAATTGTTGTTTAGCACCTTCGTGAACCGCAATTACATCACCAGCTTTAACTTGAATAGATGCGATGTTTACACGACGACCATTCAAAGTAATGCTACGGTGACTTACTAACTGACGAGCTTCTGCACGTGTAGAACCAAAACCCATGCGATAAACAACGTTATCAAGACGGCTTTCAAGCAATTTCAACAAGTTCTCACCTGTTGCGCCTTTAACACGAGCTGCTTCTTTATAGTAGTTACTAAATTGACGTTCTAACACACCGTAAATACGACGGACTTTTTGTTTTTCACGTAATTGTAGCGAATACTCAGATTGCTTACCACCGCGTGCCTGACCATGTTGACCAGGTGCTTTGTTAGCTTTTTTAGTTTTGACGTCAAATGGTTTAACGCCAGATTTAAGTTGCAGGTCTGTCCCTTCGCGGCGAGAGAGTTTGCATTTTGGACCAATATAACGAGCCATGAATGTTTCTCCTTACACGCGACGTTTTTTAGGTGGACGGCAACCGTTGTGAGGAATTGGAGTCACATCGGTAATGCTGTTAATCTTATAACCCACTGCGCCTAATGCACGAACCGCAGACTCACGACCTGGGCCAGGACCTTTTACAAGGACGTCCAGATTTTTCAAACCGTAATCTAAAGCTGCTTTACCAGCAACTTCAGCAGCTACCTGAGCAGCAAACGGAGTTGATTTACGTGAACCACGGAAGCCTTGTCCACCTGAGGTGGCCCAAGCCAATGCATTACCTTGACGATCAGTAATCGTAACAATGGTGTTATTAAAAGACGCGTGAATGTGTGCAACACCTTCAGAGACGGTACGAGTGACCTTCTTGCGTGTGCGAGTATCTTTAGCCATCTTTTAGCTTCCAGAAATCTTACTTTTTAATCGGTTTGCGCGGACCTTTACGGGTACGTGCGTTAGTTTTGGTGCGTTGACCACGGACAGGCAAGCTGCGACGATGGCGAAGGCCGCGGTAGCAACCCAAATCCATTAAACGTTTAATGTTCATGGAAATTTCGCGACGTAAGTCACCTTCGGTAGGAACCTTAGCAACTTCTGCACGAATCGCATCAAGCTGAGCATCGTCCAACTCACGGATCTTAGTAGTTTCAGTAATACCAACTGTAGCTAAGATATTCTTAGCTGTGTGGCGACCGATACCAAAGATGTAAGTGAGGGAGATAACAGCATGCTTGTTATCCGGAATGTTTACACCGGCAATACGAGCCATTCACTTTCTCCAAAAAGGCAGTAGAGATAATCAACCGCCCCACAAAAATCTTGAGGGGCGGATATTAACCCAATTCGCCTACTGAAATCAACAGGTCTTGATTAGATTAACCTTGACGCTGCTTATGACGAGGTTCTGCGCTACAAATTACGCGAATAACCCCATTACGACGGATAACTTTACAGCTACCACAAATTTTCTTTACAGAAGCTTGTACTTTCATGATGAAACCTCTAAGTGCGCTTATCCCTTAGGATGAGCAGTCGTTTTTCTCATTAATGTTTGATTATCATATTGATGAGATGTTAAATGCGCTTGTAGCTGAGCCATAAAGTCCATAACCACGACAACTACGATCAATAATGAGGTACCACCCAAATAGAATGGAATCCCAAAAGAACTTTGTAGAATCATTGGCATTAAACAAATGACCGTAATATAAATCGCACCAATAAACGTCAAACGATTAAGAATATGATCTAAGTAACGAGCAGTTTGCTCACCTGGGCGAATACCAGGCACATAAGCTCCGCTGCGTTTTAGATTTTCTGATACTTCCTTAGGGCTAAATACTAAAGCCGTATAAAAGTAACAGAAAAAGATAATTAACGCACCAAAGAGCACCAAATACAAAGGCTGTCCAGGCGACAATACTAAAGCTAAATCTTGTAAGCTGCTTTTAATAAAACCAGCATTTGGATCTGCACTTCCCACCCATTGACCAAGACTTGCTGGGAACAAGAGTAGAGAACTTGCAAAAATCGCAGGAATAACACCAGCCATATTAATTTTTAATGGCAAATGCGTCTGCTGTGCTGTAAATATACGACGCCCTTGTTGCTTTTGCGCATAGTTTACTGGAATGCGACGTTGTGCTTTTTCAATAAACACAATAGCTGCCAATACACCTAGAGACAAAAGACCAAAGATTACAAGACCAATCAAACTTGTCTGACCATTATCTACAGAAGAGATAGATTGCATAATTAAATTAGGCAAACCAGCAACAATACCTGCAAAAATAATCATTGAGATACCATTACCGATACCTCTTTCTGTGATCTGTTCACCTAGCCACATTAGGAACATTGTTCCCGCAACTAAAGAAGTAACCGCTGGTACGTAAAATGCAAGGCCATTTGTCAAAGTAATACCTTGACCAATTAAGCCAGCACACATACCAACAGCCTGAACCACAGCAAGTAGTAATGTACCCTGACGCGTATATTGATTAATTTTACGCTTACCTTGCTCACCTTCCTTTTTCAAGGCTTCAAGTGATGGAATTACAGTAGACATTAACTGCACAATAATTGATGCAGAAATGTAAGGCATAATTCCTAAAGCAAGAATAGACATTCGCTCTAAAGCACCGCCAGAAAACATATTGAATAGCCCAAGAATAGTTCCTTGGTTCGCATGAAATAAATTTTCTAACGCAGCATTATTAATGCCTGGTACTGGAATATGCGCTCCTAGTCGAAAGACCAGCAATGCACCGATTAGAAAACTCATCCGGCGAATAATTTCACGGTATTTCACATGAAATGGCTGACCTTTCATCATGTTGACATGACCTGAAGAACTAGGAGACATAGACACTCGAGATTACTCCTCGACTTTACCGCCAGCTGCTTCAATCGCAGCTTTAGCGCCTTTAGTCAATGCAACACCTTGAACAGTGAATGCACGAGTGATTTCACCAGAAAGTACGATACGAGCACGAATTTGGTCACGACGAACAACATTCGCAGCTTTCAAAGTTTCTAGGCTAACGATGTCGCCTTCAACTTTGCTTAACTCAGATAAACGTACTTCAGCAGTTTTTAAAGCGATTTGGCTAGTGAAACCGAATTTAGGTAAACGACGATAAATCGCTGTTTGACCGCCTTCAAAGCCTGGACGAACGCCACCACTTTTACGTGATTTTTGACCTTTGACACCACGGCCACCAGTCTTACCAACGCCAGAACCGATACCACGGCCTAAACGACGGTGTTCACGTTTTGCACCTTCTGCAGGCGCAAGTTCATTTAAACGCAGAGTCATGGCTTATTCCTCTACACTAACCATATAGTAGACTTTGTTGATCATACCGCGGTTAGAAGGCGTATCTTGCACTTCTACAGTATGACCAATACGACGCAGACCTAAACCTTGTAAGCAAAGCTTGTGATTTTTCAAGCGATGTGAAGAAGATTTAGTCTGGGTAACTTTAATCGTTTTCATGATTGATTACCCTTGAATTTCTTCTACTGATTTACCACGTTTCGCAGCGACTTTCTCAGGAGAAGTCATATCACGCAAACCTTTGAAAGTTGCGTTTACTACGTTTGCAGCATTAGTAGAACCATAACATTTAGCAAGTACGTTATGTACACCTGCAGCTTCTAGAACGGCACGCATAGCGCCACCAGCGATTACGCCAGTACCTTCAGAAGCAGGTTGCATATATACACGGCTTGCACCATGACGAGCATTCACAGGGTGTTGTAAAGTAGTACCTGCAAGGTCTACAGTAATCATGTTGCGACGTGCAGCTTCAAGTGCTTTAGAAATAGCAGCTGGAACTTCACGAGCTTTACCACGACCAAAACCAACACGACCATTACCATCACCCACAACAGTTAATGCTGTGAAAGAGAAGATACGACCACCCTTAACAACTTTGGCTACACGATCAACGGCAACCAGCTTTTCAACAAGACCTTCGTTTTGTTCAACTTTAGCCATGATTAGAACTCCAAGCCGTTTTCACGAGCAGCATCAGCCAAGGCTTTGATACGACCATGATATTTAAAACCAGAACGGTCAAATGCAACTTTAGTTACACCAGCTGCTTTCGCACGCTCTGCGATTAAAGCGCCTACTTTAGTAGCCGCATCTACATTACCTGTAGTACCGCTACGTAAAGATGCATCCAAAGTTGAAGCTTGTGCTAAAACTTTGCCACCATCTGCTGAAATAACTTGAGCATAGATGTGACGCGGAGTGCGGTTTACACACAAACGAGTCGCACCCAATGCACGAATGTGCAAGCGTGTGCTTTTCGCACGACGCAAACGGGATTGTTTCTTTTCGTTCATAAGAACCTCGCGCCTTATTTCTTCTTAGCTTCTTTACGAAGAATGACTTCATCCGAATAACGAACACCTTTACCTTTATATGGTTCAGGAGAACGATATGCACGGATTTCTGCCGCTACTTGACCTAACAACTGCTTGTTTGCTGATTTCAAAATGATTTCAGTAGCAGTTGGAGTTTCCGCTGTTACACCTTCAGGTAAAGCGTAGTCAATTGGGTGTGAAAAACCAAGGTTAAGGTTTACAACAGTACCTTTAACCGCAGCTTTATAACCAACACCAACTAGCTGCAACTTACGTTCGAAGCCTTCACTAACCCCTTTAACAAGGTTATTCAATACAGCGCGAGCAGTACCAGCTTGCATCCAAGCATCTTTCGATTCTTTAACTGGAGCAAGTTGAAGTTTACCTTCTTCCTGTTTTAGCTCGACCAGCGCATGCAGGTTGAAAGACAATGTACCTTTGCTGCCTTTCACTTCGACCTGCCGGCCGTTCTGAGTAACTGCTACACCATTAGGTACAGTTACTGGGGCTTTAGCCACACGAGACATGAGGAATCACCTATTAAGAAACAAAAGCAATAACTTCACCACCAACGCCCGCAGCACGTGCAGCGCGATCAGTCATGATGCCTTTGCTTGTAGAAACAATTGCAATACCTAAACCTTGCTTAACGCTTGGAAGTTTATCTTTACCACGGTATTGGCGAAGACCTGGACGGCTTACGCGTTTAACCATTTCGATAACTGGTTTGCCTTCGAAATATTTTAAAGTAATTGTCAAAGTAGATTTTGTCTCTTCTTGAGCAACTTCTACATTTGAAATATAACCTTCTTGTTGAAGTACGTTTGCAATTGCAACTTTCAACTTAGAAGAAGGCATAGAAACAGTTTGTTTCTTAGCCATTTGTGCGTTACGAACACGTGTTAGCATGTCGGCAACGGTATCTTGCATACTCATTTAGTCGCTCCTTACCAGCTTGCCTTAACAACGCCTGGTACATCACCCTGCATTACTGTGTCACGTAATTTGTTACGGCTTAAACCGAACTTACGGAAGTAACCATGAGGACGACCAGTTAAACCACAACGGTTACGAAGACGTACCGGAGATGCATTACGTGGCAATGCTTGTAACTTTAACATCGCTTCGAAACGCTCTTCTTCACTTGCATTTACGTTTGCAATCGTAGCTTTTAATTCAGCACGTTTTGCAGCGTATTTAGCAACTGTTTTTTCGCGTTTCAATTCGCGATTAATCATACCTTTCTTAGCCATATCGACCTCTTATTTGAACGGGAAGCCGAATGCACGCATAAGCGCACGGCCTTCGTCATCGGTGCGAGCAGTCGTAGTAATAGTAATATCCATACCACGAATACGATCAATCTTATCGAAATCGATTTCAGGGAAAACGATTTGCTCTTTCAAACCCATTGAGTAGTTACCACGACCATCAAATGATTTCGAAGAGAAACCACGGAAGTCACGGATACGAGGGATTGCGATTGAGATCAAACGGTCCAAGAATTCGTACATTTGGTCGCCACGTAAAGTAACTTTACAACCAATCGGCCAACCATCACGGATTTTGAAACCAGCGATAGATTTACGAGCAAGTGTAATTACTGGTTTTTGACCAGCAATTAATTGCATGTCGACTACAGCGCCATCTAATAATTTCTTATCAGTTGCAGCTGCGCCTACACCCATGTTTAGGGTAATTTTTGTGATGCGTGGAATTTCCATCACGTTCTTAATGCTAAGTTCTTCTTGTAACTTCGCTTTAAGTTCTTCGTTGTAACGTGCTTTAAGTCTGGCCATTGCCTTTTCAACCTATTACTTCGCTACCGCCACTGATTCACCATTTGATTTATAAACGCGAGTTTTCACGCCATCAATCACTTGGTAACCAACACGGTCAGCCTTCTGGGTTGTAGCATTTAAAATTGCCACGTTTGAAATATGAAGCGAAGCTTCTTGAGTAACGATACCGCCTTCAGCGCCAGTTACACGATTCGGCTTTTGATGCTTCTTCACTAAGTTAAGGCCTTCAACCTTAACGCGGTCTTCAGAAACAGACAATACAGTACCCTGTTTGCCTTTTTCTTTACCTGCGATCACGATAACTTGATCGCCTTTTTTAATCTTAGCCATGATTGCCTCTTATAGAACTTCAGGAGCCAATGAAATGATTTTCATGAACTGTTCAGTACGAAGTTCACGAGTCACTGGTCCGAAGATACGAGTAGCAATCGGAGCTTTGTTGTTGTTCAAGATAACTGCAGCATTATCATCAAAACGGATCACAGAACCATCTGGACGACGAATGCCGAATTTAGTACGAACTACAACCGCATTCATCACGTCACCTTTTTTAACACGTGCGCGTGGGATTGCTTCTTTTACAGTAACTTTAATAATGTCGCCAACAGAAGCATAACGACGATGTGAACCACCAAGTACTTTAATACATTGTACGCGGCGAGCACCACTGTTGTCTGCTACGTCGAGCATAGTTTCGGTTTGAATCATTGCCCTACTCCAAAACCGAGCATCACCGGTCACAATTTCGAAAGGCTCAAAGAGTACTCGAAATTGACCGATGATGCAACAAGAACGTCGAATTACTCAGCAGCTGCTTCAACTACTTCCACTAAAGTCCAAGCTTTAGTTTTAGAAATTGGGCGGCTTTCTTTAATGGTCACAACATCGCCAAGTTTAGCAACATTGTTCTCATCATGAGCGTGTAACTTAGTTGAACGGCGAATTGATTTGCCATACAACGGGTGTTGAACGCGGCGTTCGATAAGAACAACAATAGACTTGTCCATTTTGTCGCTTACTACTTTGCCGGTTAACGTGCGGACTGTTTTTTCACTCATTGTCCGTTCCCCTGTTTTTCGGTAAGGAGTGTCTTAATACGAGCAATTGTCTTACGAGCAACTTGCACTTCATGCGATTTACCCAACTGACCAGTTGCTTTCGCCATACGAAGACGGAATTGATTAAGCTGTTGCTCATCAAGCAAAGCTTTCAACTCTTCTACCGATTTTTCACGTAGATCTTTAGTTTTCATTACATTACCGTCCGAGTCACGATAGTGGTTTTAAACGGAAGTTTAGCAGCAGCTAAAGCAAATGCTTCACGCGCTAATTCTTCGTTCACACCTTCAATTTCGTACAGGATCTTACCTGGTTGGATCTGGCAAACCCAGTACTCCACGCTACCCTTACCTTTACCCATACGCACTTCAAGAGGCTTTTGAGTAATTGGTTTATCCGGGAATACGCGAATAAAGATTTTACCACCACGCTTAATACGGCGGCTAATAGTACGACGTGCAGCTTCAATCTGACGAGCAGTCATACGACCACGTTCAGTTGCTTTGATTGCAATCGAACCAAATGATACTGTACTACCACGATGCGCTAGACCAGTATTACGGCCTTTGTGCACCTTACGGAATTTGGTACGTTTAGGTTGCAACATGGATTATTCTCCCTTGTCAGCAGCACGGTCACCGCGACGACCACGACGCTCTTGACCTTCACCACGACCACGACCACGTTTAGCTGGACGATCTTCAGCAGGAGCAGGGTTCATGACTTGTTTCATGCCACCTAAAATCTCGCCACGGAAAATCCAAACTTTAACACCAATCGTACCGTAAGTTGTTTCTGCACGCATAGTTGCATAGTCAATGTCTGCACGTAGCGTATGTAAAGGTACACGACCTTCACGATACCATTCTGTACGAGCAATCTCTGCACCACCTAAACGGCCAGACACTTCAACTTTGATACCTTTAGCACCAGCACGCATAGTGTTTTGAACCGCACGCTTCATAGCACGACGGAACATTACACGCTTTTCTAATTGAGAAGCGATTGCTTCAGCAACTAAACGCGCATCTAAGTCTGGGCGATCAATTTCGTTGATACTTACTTGCGCTGGAACACCCATAATGCTGGTAAGTTCGCGCTGTAATTTCTCAATATCTTCGCCTTTTTTACCGATTACGATACCAGGACGAGCTGTGCTAATAGTTACTTTAGCAGCGCCTGATGGACGTTCGATAAGAATGTTGCTTACCATCGCATTCTTAAGTTTTTTAGTTAAAAACTCACGAACTTGAAGATCTTTAAGCAAGTATTCAGCGTATTGTTTCGGATTCGCATACCAGTTAGCGTTATGACGTTTCACAACACCTAGGCGGATACCGATTGGATGAACCTTCTGACCCATATCAAACCCCTACCTTAACGGTGATGTGACAAGTACGCTTAGTAATACGATCTGCACGGCCTTTAGCACGTGGCATAATACGTTTAAGGCTCATGCCTTCGTCAACGTAAATCGTAGATACTTTAAGATCGTCAACATCTAAACTGTTATTGTGTTCAGCGTTTGCAATCGCAGATTCCAATGCTTTTTTTACTAAAACAGCAGCTTTTTTATTGCTGAAGTTTAAGATATTTAAAGCATGCGCAACAGATTTGCCGCGAATAAGATCTGCAACCAAACGTGCTTTCTGTGCCGAGATAGCGGCACCGCGTAATTTAGCAGTTACTTCCATCATGACACCTATTAACGTTTAGATTTCTTGTCAACACCGTGACCACGATAGGTACGAGTTGGCGCGAATTCACCGAGTTTATGACCAACCATATGCTCAGTAACAATTACTGGAACGTGGTTACGACCATTATGAACAGAAATTGTTAAACCAACAAAATCTGGAAGGATCATCGAACGACGAGACCAAGTTTTAATCGGCTTGCGAGAGTTACTAGCAACAGCCGCTTCAACCTTAGCGAACAAGTGCGCATCGACGAATGGGCCTTTTTTCAGAGAACGAGGCATTAGTCAGATTCCTTTACTTGACGCGACGGTCGCGAATAATCATCTTAGTCGTACGCTTATTGGTACGTGTCTTGTACCCTTTAGCTTTTTGACCCCATGGGCTTACAGGTTGAATACCTTTGTTACGCCCTTCACCACCACCGTGCGGGTGATCAATCGGGTTCATCGCCATACCACGTACGGTAGGACGAACACCACGCCAGCGCGAAGCACCAGCTTTACCCAATGAACGAAGGTTGTTTTCTTGGTTAGAAACTTCACCAATTACAGCGCGGCATTCAACATGTACTTTACGCATTTCGCCTGAACGAAGACGAATAATTGCGTAAGAACCATCACGACCCAACAACTGAACAGAAGCACCAGCAGAACGCGCTAATTGCGCACCCTTACCAATTTTAAGTTCAACGTTATGAAGTGTAGAACCGATCGGCATATTACGAAGTGGCAAGCAGTTACCTGGACGAATTGGAGCATCGTTACCAGATTGTACTTTATCGCCAGCACGTAAGCCTTTAGGTGCGATGATATAACGACGCTCACCATCAGCATATTTCAACAAAGCAATATGTGCTGTACGGTTTGGATCGTATTCAATACGCTCTACAACAGCTGGAATGCTGTCTTTGTTACGTTTGAAGTCAACGATACGGTAGTGTTGTTTATGACCACCACCAACGTGACGAGTAGTAATGTGACCGTTGTTATTACGACCACCAGTACGTTTTTTAGCTTCAACCAACGGTGCGTAAGGAGCGCCTTTGTGAAGATGGTCATGAACCACTTTCTCTACAAAGCGACGTCCTGGAGACGTTGGCTTACATTTTTGAATCGGCATAATTTTCGTCCTTATTCCGCTGCGCTTTCAGCGGTATCGCCCAAGTCAGCCATTTCAACATCTTGGCCAGCTTTCAGGGTGACGTATGCTTTTTTAACATCAGAACGGCGTCCCAATGTACGACCAAAGCGCTTAGTCTTACCTTTAGTAATAGTTGTGTTAACTTTAACAACTTCTACACCAAAAAGTTTTTCAACTGCTTTTTTGATTTCAAGTTTAGTAGCATTAATGTCTACTTTAAATACTTGAACACCAACAGTATCACCTAATACTTGTGCCTTTTCTGAGAAGACTGGTCCTTTTAGGACTTGATAGATACGTTCGTTGTTCATCCGAGTTCTACCTCAATTTTCTTAGCAGCAGCTACAGACATCACAACTTTATCAAACGCGATCAAGCTTACAGGATCGATTGCAGTTGCATCTACCACATCTACATGTGGAAGGTTGCGTGCTGCAAGATATAAGTTCTCATCTACAGCGTCAGTAACGATTAATGCACGAGCAGCATTTAAGTCGTTAAGCTTTGCAAGCAATTCTTTAGTTTTTGGAGCTGCAACAGCAAACTCTTCAACCAATACAAGACGATCTTGGCGAACAAGTTCAGCTAAGATACATTGCATTGCACCGCGGTACATCTTACGGTTTACTTTTTGAGACCAATCTTGTGGACGAGCAGCAAAAGTTTTACCACCGCCAACCCAGATAGGGCTACGAATAGAACCCGCACGAGCACGACCAGTACCTTTTTGACGGAATGGCTTTTTACCACCGCCAGAAACGTCTGCACGTGATTTCTGAGCACGAGTACCTTGACGACCACCTGCTAAGTAAGCAGTAACAACTTGGTGTACAAGAGCTTCGTTAAATTCACGTCCGAAAGCAACTTCAGACAATTCAACAGCAGAGCCGGAAACAGTTTTCAAATTCACGGTATTTCCCCTCAGGCCTTGATGGTAGGACGTACAATCACGTCACCGCCAGTTGCACCAGGAATTGCACCTTTAACAACTAAAACAGAACGTTCAGCGTCAATAGATACGATTTCAAGACCTTGTACTGTTACGCGTTCGTCACCTAAGTGACCAGCCATTTTCTTGCCTTTGAACACGCGTCCAGGAGTCTGGTTTTGACCTGTAGAACCTAATACACGGTGAGAAACTGAGTTACCGTGAGTAGCGTCTTGGGTACGGAAGTTCCAACGTTTAACACCACCTTGGAAACCTTTACCTTTTGATTGACCAGTTACGTCAACTACTTGACCAACTGTGAACAAATCAACGCCAATAGTACCGCCAACTTCACGGCCTTCAAGCTCAGCTTCTGTAACACGGAACTCTTTAACTAAACGACCAGCAGCAACACCAGCTTTCGCGAAGTGACCTTTCTGAGCGTTAGTTACGCGAGATTCGCGACGTTCACCAGTAGTTACTTGAACAGCTTGATAACCATCAGTTTCAAGTGTTTTGATTTGCGTAATGCGGTTTGGATCGACTTCGATGACTGTAACAGGTACAGAAACACCTGCATCTGTAAAGATGCGAGTCATACCACATTTGCGACCGACTAAACCAATAGCCATGTGCATAAACCTCTAAAAAAGCGGCCTAATTAACTTAGAAGTTAATCAACCGAAAGCCTTAACCCAAAGCGATCTGAACATCAACACCAGCCGCAAGATCTAATTTCATCAATGCATCAACAGTTTTATCTGTAGGTTGAACGATATCGATCAAACGTTTATAGGTGCGGATTTCGTACTGGTCACGCGCATCTTTGTTAACGTGCGGTGAAGTAAGAACGTTGAAGCGTTCGATGCGAGTAGGCATCGGAATTGGACCACAAACTTGTGCGCCAGTACGCTTAGCGGTTTCTACGATCTCTTGAGCAGATTGATCAATCAGACGATGATCAAAAGACTTCAAACGGATACGAATTCTCTGGTTAGACATACCAGTAAACTCCAAGCCAAACATATAAAGAATCACCCTTGACGCATCTCACCCATTGGTAAGTGTCAAAGGCAGTGAAAATCACTAAGGTCATGATCGATGCCACGACTGTAATGCACATTTACTACTTTCTTCGCAGTAAATGCCCTCCTTTTGAGGGTCGCCCATTATAACGATTGTTTAAGTCTTATGCAATTCTCTTTTTCTATTTTTTGTTCAAAACGCACTTTAACCTAGTATTCTCAACTCACTCTAGGCATTTATGACAAATTCAATCGCTTTATTTAAGAGTTGATTACCTTGTTCAAATTTTTGTGCTTCTGAATATTGCAGTTCACTCACAGGCTGAACATATTCCCCATTAAAAATAGATAGCTCTTCTTCATTTTCAAGCAACAGTTCTAACGTTGCTGGTGTCATTTCTGGATGAAATTGAAAACCAAGCACATTTTTTCCAATTTGATACATCTGATTACGACAAGCTATATTCTCGGCTAAGTGTATAGCACCTTTGGGTATTTCAAATGTCTCGCTATGCCACTGCATCACCTTTATCTTTTCAGGCAATGGAAAGCTGTCTTGAGGTAAATTTGCTACCCTTTGAACTGTCGACCAGCCAAGTTCCTGATAGCGGTTTCGACTGACTGCGGCGCCTAGTGCATTAGCAATTAGCTGCCCACCCAAACAGAGACCTATAGCAGGCTTTCCTGCTGCTAAGTAACGACGCAACCATCTTTTCTCTATCTTAAGCCATGGATAATTCGCTTCATCATTTACACTCATGGTGCCACCCATGACTAATAATAAGTCAACCTCATCAATTTGTGGTAAAGCTTCTATTTCAAGTGACCGATCAACCGGAAGTGCAAAAAACTCCGTAGAACTAATAGTCGCGTGGTGGGCTTTTAAAAATGAATAACAACTCCCAAAACCCTCACCCGCGATATGTTGAAAATAATGAACTCTTAAATGCGACTTCATGCGCTTAAACCTATTGTTGTTAGAATGTTGTAGTGGTCTTTGCAAAAATAAAGCCAAGTTTTTGTTTTATAGCTCTACTGTAACGAAACGTCTTACAAAACTTTATAAATCTAGCGAAGAATTTAAATTTCTCTTAATCTAACTTTATCATTTAAAACATAACGCACTATGAAAAAGCATAACGATTTCCAGACTCGTCTCATTCATGCCCCAAGAAAGGCTCCGCAATTCATTGAAACAGTGCAACCTCCCTTATTTCGCGCATCAACTATTATTTTCAAATCAACTTCGCACCTTTTTGATCGTCACTGGACGGATAAGTATGACTATAGCTATGGAACACATGGCACCCCTACTACATTCACCTTAGGCGACAATATTGCGCAAATTGAAGGTGGTTTGCATTGTTTGCTTGCACCGAGTGGCCTATCCGCAATTAATATTGTGAACTCAGCATTTTTAAGCACTAATGATGAAGTATGGGTTCCAGACAATATTTACGGGCCAAATCTAGAACATTTAACTTATCTACAAAGTCAATATAGCATTATTGTTAAAGTATATAACCCCATTGACGCTGCAAGTTTTCAACCCACCGAAAGAAGTAAACTATTATGGTTAGAAGCTGCAGGTTCAGTTACTTTAGAATTCCCTGATCTTAAAAATCTAGTCACAAAAGCTAAGAAACATGGTGTATTGACAGCTCTAGATAATACTTGGGGAGCTGGGCTTGCGTTTAATGCTTTTAATTTTTCTGATGAACATCTATCAGTCGATTTAACCGTTCACGCACTAACAAAATATCCAAGTGGTGGTGGTGACATCTTAATGGGCAGCATTGTAACTCGTGATGAGAAACTTCATCACCGCCTATTCCGCACACATGCCATTTTAGGCATCGCAATCTCTGGAGATGATGCGGCTCAAGTTCAACGCAGCCTTGCTCATATGTCTTTACGCTATAAACAACAGTCAGCCAATGCTCACGCTCTACTTAAATGGCTAAAGAACCAGCCTCAATTTGCACAAGTTCTACACCCAAGTGATGAATCCTCACCAGGCCATCAATATTGGCAAGAAATCTGCATAGACGGTCAAAGTGCCGGCTTAGTGAGTGTTATTTTTAAACCTGAATATGACATTACAGCAGTACGTCGTTTCTGCGATGCATTAGAGTTATTTAAGCTCGGCTTTAGCTGGGGTGGACCCGTTAGCCTGATTATGCTTTATGATTTAAAAATGATGAGAAAACTTGAGAATACACATTTACAACAAGGATTATTGGTTCGATTCTGTATAGGACTAGAAGATCCGCAAGATTTGATACAAGATATCGAAAATGCACTGAAACAACTGTAAAACGACAACATTATAGTGACTCAAACCATAGGATAAAAATATATGGGTACACCGATTGTTATTGCTAAAAATATTAAGGACACATCAAAAGAAATTGTTTTACTTCCCCAGTTTGCTAACCGTCATGGACTTATTGCAGGCGCCACAGGTACAGGTAAAACAGTTACGTTAAAAGTTCTAGCAGAGAGTTTCTCTCGAATCGGTGTGCCAGTATTTCTTGCCGATGCTAAAGGCGATGTTTCGAGTCTTGCAAAAGCTGGTGAAGCTTCCGATAAATTTAATGAACGCTTAAAACTTTTACAAATTGATAGTGTTCCATTCGCAGCGAACCCAGTTGTTTTTTGGGATTTATTTGGTCAGCAAGGCCATCCTATCCGAACCACTATTTCTGAAATTGGGCCAATTTTATTGGCTCGCATGCTCAATTTAAATGATACCCAAGAAGGTGTGTTATCTGCTGTATTCCGCATTGCAGATGACCAAGGGTTACTATTAGTCGATTTTAAAGATTTAAAAGCCATGATCACTTTTGTGAGTGAACATGCAGCTGAGTTTAAAGCCGAGTATGGTAATTTATCTCCAGCCAGCCTAGGTGCCATTCAGCGCAACTTACTCGCTCTTGCCGACCAAGGTGGAGAACAGTTCTTTGGGGAACCAGCTTTAAATATTCTGGATTTTATCCAAACCGATGCAAACGGACACGGTTATATCAATATTCTTGCTGCTGACAAGCTCATGAATACACCTAAGTTATATGCCACTTTCCTCTTATGGATGCTTTCAGAGTTATTTGAACAGCTACCAGAAGTGGGTGATATGGATAAGCCTAAACTCGTGTTTTTCTTTGATGAAGCTCACTTGTTATTTGATAATGCCAGCCAAGCTCTACAAGACAAAATTGAACAAGTGGTACGTTTAATCCGCTCCAAAGGGGTGGGTATCTACTTTATTACTCAAAACCCACTCGATTTACCCGAAAGCGTTCTTGGTCAACTTGGTAATCGCGTTCAACATGCATTACGTGCATTCACCCCTAAAGATCAAAAAGCTGTAAAAACCGCAGCAGACACTTTCCGTGCTAATCCCGAGTTTAAAGTTGATGAAGCTATTACCCAACTTGGTGTTGGTGAGGCACTCATTAGCTGTCTAGATGAGCAAGGTACACCACAGATTGTAGAACGTGGTTGGGTTATGCCTCCGTACTCTGCATTTACACCGATCACTCCAGAAGAGCGTCAGACTTTAATCTCGCAAAGTATTATTGCTGGGGTTTATGAACAAGCTGTAGATCGTGATAGTGCCTATGAAATGCTACAGAATAAAGTTGCTGAACGCGAACAACAGCAGCAAGACGCCGAACTTGCAAAACAACAAGCTAAAGAACAAGAAACTTTAGCAAAACAGCAAGCTAAAGAGCAGGAACGTTTGGCACGTGAGCAATTAAAAGAGGAAGAAAGAGCAGCCCGTGAACGAGCTAAACTCACACAAGACATTGTGGGAACTTTTGCCAAGAGTGCTGCACGCAGCTTAGGAGGAAGTACGGGACAAAAACTCGTAAGAGGCTTGCTCGGCTCTTTATTTGGTAAATAAAAATATTAAAAAAATTGCGTTAATTTTAGGGGATTTCATATCCCCTAATTTTTTTATGGTTTTTAGGAAAAAGTTATTGCCATTAATTTTTTAAAGATGTATTTTAAATACATCTTATATAGCCAGATAAATAAGGTCTAGCCATGACTCCACAACAAATTGAACTTGTTAAATCTACTGTACCGGTTTTACGTGAACACGGCGTTACGCTGACTACATACTTTTATAAGCGCATGCTTAATAACAATCCCGAGTTAAAAAATGTTTTTAATTTAGATGACCAAACCAGCTTACGTCAGCCACGTGCTCTTGCAGCTGCTGTGCTTGCTTATGCAGAAAATATTGAGAACCCTACCGTGCTCGCTAAAGCGGTAGAACGCATCACCACTAAACACGTGAGCTTAGATATTCAACCAGCCCAATATGCAATTGTTGGAGACAACTTGCTTCATTCAATTAGTGAAGTACTCAACGTGCCATTCGAATCAGAGCTTATTGAAGCGTGGAAACAAGCATACTTACAGTTGGCTGATATCTTAATTGGTGTTGAAAAACAAAAATATGAACAACTTGAAAGCTTAAAAGGTGGATGGGCTGGCTGGCGTTCATTTGAAATTACTCAAATTGATCCTTTGGAATCTGGCAAACGCTTCACCTTAAAAGCAACTGACCATGAAGACGTACTGACTAGCCCAGCAAATGCCTTTATTTCAGTTAAAGTACAAGTTCCCGAGCAACAACTTGAACAACCGAAAGCTTTTAAATTTACTGAAGCTCAAGAAGATAACTCGTATCAGTTTGAAGTGCAGCCTGAAGAAAATCATACTGAGTTTTCAGTTGCTAATATTCTACTTGAGCATTATAGAGTGGGTGATCAAGTACAGGTTTCAGCCCCTTTAACGCTGTAATGTAAAAACCTCTTGCCTGAAAGTTTTATTATTTAGACTTTCAGGCTAAGATGATCATCCTTTTAATCTCTTCCATTTTTGGTGATCATGCAGCTTAATAAATTTACCGATTATGCATTACGACTCTTAATGTATGTTGCACGCCCAAGTGATGCACCCTACACGATTGCAGAAATCGCGAAAGATTTGCATGTTTCACAAAACCATCTAGTTAAAGTTGTTCACTTCATGGGCAAGCAAGAATGGATCATTACCATTCGTGGAAAAGGCGGAGGAATTCGCTTAAATCCAGATGCACTGAACTCAAATTTAGGCTCAATCGTTCGAATATTACAGGGCGACAATCAAATCGTTGAATGTAATACGCCACCTTGCGTATTACGTAGTCACTGTGGTTTAAAAGGTATTTTAGATCAGGCTTTAGAAAGCTTTTATCAAAGTCTTGACCAATACACACTCGGAGAAGTTTTGCAGCAATCAAAATCTGCTCCTGCCAACTCCCCTATTGCATTTTTACAAATCTAAGCTCTACTGATTTTAATAAGTCGATTTATTGAAAATTAGCAAGAATACCCAAGCTCCTTTATACTAGGCGCGAGCCCTCTCATTTAAAAAGTTATTTTTTATGCGTCGTAGTGAAAAATCGAAAGACACCAAAGCCAGACTCGCACCCAAGCAAAAGATCAACTATGAAAAGAAACCAGATCCAGCGATCACAGCATATGCTGTGCAATCACTCAACTGGTTACGCCAAGCTGAGTTTCTAATGAGTGCACCTAAATTGGCACTTTGTGTTGAAGATAGTGGCTACGAGATCGCTTTTGCAGGACGCTCAAATGCCGGTAAGTCTAGTGCTATCAATGCACTAACCAACAAAAAACAGTTAGCGCGCGCCTCTAAAAAACCTGGCCGTACTCAGATGATTAACTTCTTTAGTCTAGGCAACCCCGATCAACGTTTAGTCGATCTTCCTGGCTATGGCTATGCAGCCGTACCTGAAGATATGAAACGAGTATGGCAAAAAGAATTAGAGAACTATTTAATCCATCGTAAAAGCTTACAAGGCTTAGTATTACTGATGGATATTCGCCATCCTCTACAGCATTTCGACATGATGATGCTAGAGTGGGCTTATTCACGTCATCTCTTTGTTCATATTCTCTTAACGAAAGCTGACAAACTTAATCGTGGCCCTGCAAATAAAGTGCTATTAGAAGTTAAGCAACAACTGAAGAAAATGAAGCTTGATTTCTCGATTCAACTTTTCTCATCACTTAATAAATTAGGTTTAGAAGAGCTAGCAAGTGTTATGGCTGGACGCCTGCATTTTACGCTTGATCAAGAACCAGAATTTGACGTTGACGCGATTCCTGAAGCATCAGATGAGGATGCTGAAGAGTAAATCGTCAAAACAGATACAATTTCTTCATTAAATTTATTTTCAAATTGGCCCCTATTGCTAAACACAAATGTAGGGGCTTTTTTTATACTCGATATAACTTCATCGAGTTAAAAATCAGGACTAAATGATGAAATTGTTATCTTTTTTGAAGAACAAGGCTTTAGGTTCTTCTATTGACTATAAAATTCTTCCACGTAAAGTAAAATTTGACTGGAAAGATACCCCTGTTGACTGGATTCCAAATCAGCCTTTCGCAAGTTATTTTATTAATGAAATTAATAATATCTTGCCTGCTGGAGAATTCTGGTTTTGCCGTTTGTACAATAAAGTTTTACCGCAAATTAAAGACGAAAAACTTAAACAGGATGTGCAAGCATTTATCCGCCAAGAAGCTATGCATGCCAACGCGCATACTTCTGCCAATAAAGAATATTTAAGTGCACGTAATATTGATATCCAGCGAAATCTGGACATTATGAATTATCTATTTACCACTGCCTTAGCAGATAAACCTTTTGACAAAGAAGTTCCTCAATTTCTACAAGGGCAATGGGACCTTTTCCGTTTAGGCGTTATTGCAACTGTTGAGCATATGACCTGTGTATTAGGCAAATATGCACTCTATAATACGCGTTGGGAAGAATTAGGTGCTGACCCTGAAATGGTCGATCTGGTTAAATGGCATGGTTCAGAAGAAATTGAACACCGCACGGTTGCTTTTGATTTATATCGCCATTTGGGTGGTGGATATATTCCACGCTACTATTTAAGTCTTGCAGTGATTGTACTGGTGCTTGGATTATGGGTAGACGGCGCTGCACATATTATGAAACAAGATCCACGTTTTGCTGATGCAACTAAATCCAGATTTTTCCCAGTATGGGTTGCTGTAGAATGGTTTAAGATTAGTCGCAAAGATAATCAGGTTTTACCAAACCCAATCTGGCTTATTGCTCAACAAATTGATTACCTCATGCCTTGGTATGATCCAGTCAAGGAAGGCAGCACTGAAGATGCGGTAAGTTATTTATCTCAATCTCCAGCAGCAAAAAGAGCCGAGTTACAAGCGGCTTAAAAATAAAAAAGCAGGATTTAAAATCCTGCTTTTTTATTTAGGAGATTAGACACTGATATCTTTATCTTTTGTATAACGGTCAACAACCACGCTAATCATCATATCACCCTGCACATTTACCACTGTTCTTACCGTATCCAATAGGCGATCAATCGGAAGTAAAATTGCAATTGCTTCAGCCGGTAAACCTACAGACTGTAAAACCATAATCATGGTAACCATACCTGCACTTGGAATGCCAGGGGCCCCTAGTGATGCAATCATTGCTGTTAAACACACAATAATTTGTTGTGTCAGGTTTAAGTCTAGCCCCACCAAATTTGCGACAAATAATGCAGCTGCTGCTTCATATAGTGCAGTGCCATCCATATTAAGCTGTGTACCTAAAGGAATTACAAAACCAGCTGTTTGCGGACGAACACCTAAGTTTTCCTGTGCGCATTTCATACTAAGTGGCATCGTGGCAGAACTAGAGCTGGTTGCAAATGCTGTAATTAACGCTGTACGTGTTCCTTTGAAAAAAGTCCAAGGACTCATGCGGCCAAAAATCCAAAGTAGTAGCGGCAAAACAACAGCACCATGGAAAATGGTAGTCCCTGTCACTACAACAGCAAACTCAGCCAAACGACTTAGTACCGAAATATCTTCCGTTGCCATTAACTTTGCTAATAAAGCAAAAATACCCAAAGGTGCTAGCTTCATTACCCAGCCGACTAGCATCATCATCATTTCAAAAAATTGATGACTTAATACGCGAATACTTTTAAAACGCTCACCGCCATGGACTAAAGCAACACCAACAAATAGCGCAAACACCACAACCGCTAAAACGTTACCGTCGCTGAATGCTTTAAATGGGTTAATTAATGTATTTTGAATAAAATTAGTGAAAAAACTTGCAGGATTTAAACTATCTGGTGCCTGATAGTTTTGCATAGACGTTTGGAAAATAGAGATATCTATACCACGTCCTACTTCAAATAGATGAGCACAACTTATACCTAAAATTAAAGCTAGTGTGGTTGTAGTCAAACAACATAAAAAGGTAATTTTCCAGACTGGACCTAACTGCCCTCCCGCCTGCAAATTAGATACACCCACAACAATCGAGCTAAAAATCAAAGGCACCAACAACATTTTAAGCAGCCCAATAAAGACACTACTTAATATGCCTAACCCATATAAACTATGTTTTACAAACGCAGTATCGGGATACAACGTTAATATAAAACCAAAGGCTAAGCCTAAAATGGCCGCAATAAGAATTTGTGTATTTAAGTTCATATCAGCATTATTTTTTTCAGTTGGCAATCCTTTTGCAAATATGACATGAGCTTGCTTTTCATACGAGCAATTTTTTGTCACATCGTTTCAATTAAAAATAAAAAAGCCATCTCATGAGATGGCTTTATAAATAAGCTTATTGCGTTTCAATTTCCCGCAAACGAATTAAACCCTCTTGCACGGTACTGCATACAAGTTGGCCATTTTGCCACATACGGCCAAAGTTCAAGCCGCGAGAAGCTGCGCTAACGGTTGCTTCCATATCGTAAAGCATCCATTCATCAGCACGCAGCGGGCGGTGAAAATAGATGGCATGATCAATACTTGCACACTGCAAACTTGGAGAAATATAGCTGAGCCCATGCGGTCTCAAAGCAGTTGTCATTAAGGTAAAGTCTGAATAAAACGCAACAATCGCTTGATGCAGAGCAATATCATCTAATTGTTTTGGAATACGGTCATGTGTGCGGATGTAGTGCGCATTATAAGGAGCTTCAGGTTGAGGCTGAAACGGATTTACCGGATCAATTGGGCGAATTTCTACATGGCGCTCACGCATGAAACTAGCACGAACATTTTCAGGTACGAAATTTAAAATACCTTCTTTGAGCTCATTTTCAGATTTAAGAGTCTCTGGCTCGGGATACTCTGGCTCTTGATGTTGATAGTTCAAGCCTTCTTCGGGGTTAGCAAAAGAAACCATCGCCGAAAATATAACTCGTCCGTGTTGAATGGCACGAACCTGACGGCTTACGAAACTCTTCCCATCACGTAAACGGTCTACTTCATAGATAATTGGGGCATTAATATCGCCACCATATAAAAAATATGCATGCAAAGAATGCGCTGGGCGATCGGTTGTATAAGATGCCGCACGTAAAGCCTGACCCAAAACCTGCCCACCAAAGACACGTTTACCGACAAGATTACGGCTTATGCCACGGTAAATATTTTCTTCTAGCTTTTCTAAAGTAAGAAGATCGACAAGTTCTTGGGTTAACGCATTCATGAGAGATACCTTCATATTTCAGGTAAAAAATCGTATTAAAGTACAGATGTGTAGAATCTATTGTGCCATAAAAAACTATTTGAACATGGAACAATCAGTCAACTTCTGACGAAGATTGCTCATATAACAGCTAAAAATACGATTTTTAACGATAAAATATGCCAAAAGCATTATAATTTATAAGAAAGTAGCATATTGTTTTTTTTAATAAATGCCGCAAAATAATTACCCTCTGCATTTGGTGCTGGGATTTGTCTTTAAGAAGTAGGAGTTCTTATGTCCAAGAGTGGGTTTGGTCAAATGTATCGTCGGCTTTCGAGTAAACTACTTGACCTCGTGGTAACACCACATGTTCTTGGGGAAGTTCCTACTGAACCAGTATCAGAAACAACAGAAACAGAAGCAAAAACTGACCGCCAAAAAGTGGTTTGTTACGTCTTACAAAACCACTCTCGAAGCAATGCTTTAGTGGTTGATGGAGAAACGCGTCGATTAAATTTAAAACCTGCGTTAGACCCACTCATTGTGGGTACTCATCAGGAAAAAGCATCAGTTTTATTTTTACAGCACAATGATGAAAATAATTTACTGAATCCGCCTCCTCATGCTTTTCCACCGCGTTTAATAAAACTGATTGAAGTTTTACAAGAAAACCCTGAACTTGATATAGAGCTTGTTCCGGTTACAGTTTTATGGGGCCGTTCGCCAGATAAAGAAGATTCTTGGTTTAAATTATTATTTTCCGACACATGGGCAACACCAAGCACAGTTAAGCAGCTGGTTAATATTGGTTTGCATGGCCGTCAGTCTTATTTAGAATTTCATGAACCACAATCGCTACGTGAATTGGTTGATTATGCACAGCAGCATTATCCAAATCTTTCACCAGCAACTTATATTGTAAGTACGTTAAATGATTATTTAGACCGTCAGCGTGAAGTCGTGTTAGGCCCCGATTTGTCGGATCGCCGCAATGTCATGCAATCGGTTGTTAAATCTCGTGATGTGCAAGAAGCAATCCGCCGTGAAAGTATTCGCGGAAAAGTGAGCATGCTTGAAGCTGAACGCCGTGCGATTGGCTATGTGAATGAAATCGTATCGGATTATTCGCACTCAGCAGTGCGCTTTGCCGATCTTGCCTTAACACGCCTATGGACCCAGCTTTATGACGGCGTAGAAGTACATAACTTTAGTACGGTTCGTGAACTAGCGAAAGATTATGAAGTTGTCTACACACCTTGCCACCGCAGTCACATTGACTATTTACTATTGTCATATGTGATCTATAAACGTGGCTTAATGGTTCCGTATATTGCTGCGGGCGATAACTTAAACCTACCTTTTGTTGGTCAACTTTTACGTGGAGGCGGTGCATTCTTTATTCGCCGCTCTTTCCGTGGAAATGGTCTCTACACTACTGTATTTAAAGAATATCTATATAGTATTTTGTCACGCAACACGCCTCTTGAATACTTTATTGAAGGTGGACGTTCACGTACTGGACGTTTATTACCGCCTAAAACCGGTATGCTTGCCATGACAGTTCACAGCCATTTACGTGGCCGTGCTAAACCGATCGTTTTCTTACCAACTTATATTGGTTATGAACGACTCATGGAAGGCTCAACTTACGTAGGCGAAATGCAAGGTAAGCCAAAAGAAGCCGAATCTATTTTTGGTATTGTGAAAACCTTACGAAAAATTGAACGTATCTTTGGTAAAGTCCACGTGAACTTTGGTGAACCTGTTTTCCTTGATGATCTGCTTAAGCAACATAATGCAGAAAACGTTTATATCGAGAAAAATGACGACCCAATTCCTCAAGCTGTTTCAGATGCAGTAAATAGCTCTGCACATGCAATTTTAGAAAATATTAACCGAGCTGTGGTGATTAACCCTGTTTCTTTACTTTCTATTATTTTGCTTGCAACTCCAAAGCATACGCTTGATGAAGAAATTTGTATTAAGCAGCTAGAAGCTTATCGTAACTTGGCATCGAACTTCCCATATGACCAACGTATGGAAGTAACACCACTTTCTGGTAAAGAAATTATTGCGTATGGTTTAAAGCTTAAACTCATTAAACGCGTTCAGCATGCGCTTGGCGATATTATTGCGATTGAAGATAATCAAGCTGTTCTTTTGACTTACTTCCGTAATAACATCTTGCACGCTTTTGTTTTACCTTCTCTAGTAGCATCACTTGTTGAGCATAATGGAAAAATCAGTCGTTCAGATTTAACTAATGTCATCTATACGCTCTATCCATTCTTGAAAGCTGAGTTATTCCTTAAATGGAAGAGCAGCGAGCTTAAAGCACAAGTTGAGCAATATGCAGATGCTCTAGTTCAATCCAACCTTATTCAACAAGACGATGAAGGTAACTTGATTAGCTCTGCGCCAAATACAGAAGAGCATAATCAGCTTGTTGTTTTAGCAACGCCAGTTAAGCAAAGTCTTGAGCGTTACTACATGACACTTGCGCTCATTACTCAACGTGGTTCAGGCAATATCTCTGCTAAACAAGTTGAAGAATTAAGTCATTTATTAGGACAACGTTTATCAGTTCTATATGAATTTAATTCGCCAGAGTTCTTCGATAAAGCTTTATTCCAAAGCTTCTTAAAAGTACTTACGCAGCAAAATTACATTCGCACTAACGATCAAGGCCAAATTGAGTTTGATGATAACTTCCGTCAAATGGCTGCTGGCGCACAGTTGGTGCTTGATGAAGTAACCTTGCAAATGTTGCAGCACATCACTACCTTTACTGACGAAGAATTGAAAGATGCTCTTGAAGCAATGGCATCTCAACAAGCTAAACGCCGTTTAAAACGCAAAAAAGCTTAAAGTCTTCAGTCAAAATAAAAGGCAACTTCAGTTGCCTTTTATTTTATTAGCGAATTGGACATTCGAAATAACGTGGATCGTCCATACAACGTAAGCGCTTCATAAGCTGAACGAAATAAGCATCGTAATAACCTGAAAGAACGTACTGATTACGTATTTTGGCAACCATTACGTCATAACTTTGCTTCTCATAAAAAGAGACATCTACCCAATAATAAGCAGGTAAATGATTTTCCCATTGTGTCGCACGATTCGTCAGCAATTGGCTATTCTGAACAAACCATCCTCGAATTTTCCGGCCAAAATTAGCAGGATAAGCTTGCGGCTTAATAATTAAATTGACACCGAAATATGCCAAAGGAAAATTAATGACTTGAGTATCTGGTCCAAATTCTTTTTGTAAGTTATACGGCAATAATCCATACACTGGGGCAGCAATAATATCGATTTTATTTTGCTTAAACTGCGCAATTGCGTTAGATAAATCTACATAAACTGGCTGAGCACCTACACTTCGTACCAATGCTTGTTGTGGTGGATTGTTGGGTAGCACCCCAATACGCTGATTTCTTAATTGAGCGACTCTAGAGAGGTTCTTATTTTTTAGAACCATGTAAGCAGTTCCAATTGGAATCATTCCTATAGCTTCATAATTCTTAGAAACTAATCTTTTCTCGATTGTAGGATGATTTAAAAGCTGCAAAAAGCTTTTGGCCGTACGGTTATTAGGAATAAGCCCTATACCCGCGGTACTTCCCATAAATTGGTTATAACGATAAGTATTGAAATTGGATGCAGCTAAACCTGAACATTTTCCATCATCAAAAGCTTGTATGGCCTGCTGTTCTTTTTGATAGGTAACTACTTTAAATTTGACTTGATATTGCTGGGCATATAGCCGAATGTCATTTAAACGGCGAGTAATATCCCCTTGGGACCCAATGGGATCATAGGCACACCACACCTGATCCTCGGCCCAACTCGCAGCAGCTACTACGCTCAAAATAAGAGCTAAACAAATTTTTTTCACTTTCAACCTTTTTATCTTTATCGGCAATTTCACTGCCTCATCAGGTATTTCTGTTCTTATTTAAAGTTTAATCAAAATTTTATTTAGTGCTATGAACATTTAAACATAATAAATAGTCATTAAAGCAAATTGGATGTTCTAAATGAAAACCCGTTACTGGCAAATGTTTCGCATAAATTCTTTTACCTGAAGTTTGGTTCGATTCTAATGTTAACTCTGGCAATCCCAATTGTTTTTGAAACCACGCTATAACTTCATGCAAAGGTAATGGTTGGTTATTAGTCACAATATAGCTCGCTTGATGAGTTTCATAATCAGCTATAAAAGCCAAAAATCTTGCTAAATCATCAATATGTATCCGATTGCTATAATGTATATTTGGATAGCTTTGATTATTTTCAGCCATTTTTTTTAAACGGGCAATAGAAGTTCCATAAATACCTGTAGGGCGAATAATTACACATTGAGCTGGATAATGTTTCTGCCAAAGGAGTTCCATATTACGTAATATATGGCCTTGCTCATCACTTGGATGAATTTCACTAAAATCATCAATAATCTCTCCTGCATTTTCACCATATACCCGCGTAGAAGAGACAACGATTATTTTTTTCACCGGATGTATTTTTAATGCTTCTCGAATCGGTTCAATACTATCAACATAAGTTTGCTGATAGCCCTCAACCGTACTCTCGTTTGGAGAAAGTAAAATATATACAACATCCACAGGTTCAATTTTACTTAAATCAAGTTTAAAGATATCTTGAACCAGATGTGTTGCGTAACTATCCGTTTTTACACTACGGCTGATTGTGGTAATTTGATGTTCTTTCTCAAATAGTTGTTTAGCAACACGCTGAGATGTTTTACCATAACCGATAAATAATATATGCATAGAAAACTCGTTGAGGGGACATGACTTCAGTCCATCAGTTACAAGGCGTTGGATCGGCTTCAGCAGCCCTACTCGAAAAACTAAATATTTTTACCACAGATGATTTACTGTTTCATCTGCCACGTGATTATGAAGACCGCAGTACGATTATTCCAATGAATCAACTTGTGGTTGGGCGGAGCTATTTACTCGAAGGAGAAGTCAAATCAATTGATTTCCCTCCGGGAAAGCGAAAATCTATGGCAGCCTTGGTGCAAGATGAATTCGGTAAAGTCACCTTACGCTTTTATCATATTTATAAAAACCTGACTGATAAAATAAAACCTGGTCATCGCTTACGTATTTTTGGTGAAGTCCGTGTAGGTGCTCGCGGCCTTGAGATGTATCATCCTGAAATTCAACTCATTCATGAACATACACCTCTACCAAAAACTCAGCTGACAGCAATTTATCCAAGTACCGATGGGTTAACTCAACCCAAATTACGCGAATATGTAAAACAAGCTTTAAAGCATCATAGTGATGCCTTACCAGAGCTACTCCCAAAGCAATATACCAATGGCTATGCGCTTAAAGAGGCTTTGTATTACATTCATGAGCCTCCTGTGGATGCCAACATGCTGCAATTGGCTCAAGGCTCGCACCCTGCACAGCAACGGCTTATTTTTGAAGAGTTGGTTGCGCACCAAATTAGTTTACTTAATCGCCGTGCTTATATTCGACAAATTGCGTCACCTGCATTTTCAAGCAGTAAAGTATTAGCTAAAAAACTATTAGAAGCTTTACCATTTCAAATGACCAATGCACAAAAACGTGTATCTAAAGAAATTTTAAATGACTTAAAACAACACCAACCTATGCTACGTTTAGTACAAGGCGACGTAGGTGCTGGAAAAACCCTTGTTGCCGCTGTAGCTGCTTGCCATGCTTTAGAAGCAGATTGGCAGGTTGCATTAATGGCTCCGACCGAAATTCTTGCAGAACAACATTATTTAAACTTTAAACGTTGGTTTGAACCATTAGGTGTAACCGTGGCATGGCTATCTGGCAAACAAAAAGGTAAAGCCCGTGCCCAAGCAGAACAACAAATTAAAGAAGGCCACGCGGAACTTATTGTCGGTACACATGCCTTATTTCAAGATAATGTTGGCTTCGCTAAATTAGGGCTAGTGATTATTGATGAACAACATCGTTTTGGTGTAGACCAACGTTTAGCTTTACGCAATAAAGGTGCTGAGCAGTTCACTCCACATCAACTCGTGATGACAGCCACGCCTATTCCAAGAACACTGGCAATGAGTGCGTATGGCGATTTAGACACATCCATAATTGATGAGTTGCCACCGGGCCGTACACCTATTCAAACCGTTACGATTCCACTTGATCGTCGCGAGGAAGTACTACAACGAATTGCTTCGAATTGTAGAGATGGGAAACAGGCCTATTGGGTATGCACATTAGTTGAACAGTCTGAGACTTTAGATGCTCAAGCAGCAGAAGCAACTTACCAAGAGATGAAAGAACGTTTTCCTGAACTCAATATTGGTTTGGTGCATGGCAAAATGAAAGCCGATGAAAAGCAAGCCGTCATGCAAGCATTTAAAAATAATGAATTACAGCTTCTTATCGCAACAACAGTGATTGAAGTTGGAGTAGACGTTCCTAACTCTTCCATTATGGTGATTGAAAATGCCGAGCGTTTAGGGCTTTCTCAGCTACACCAATTACGTGGCCGCGTAGGTCGAGGTGCTCAAGCCAGTTTTTGCGTACTTTTATATAAAACGCCTCTCTCTCAAAATGGACAAGAAAGACTTTCTATTTTAAGAGAAAGTAATGATGGCTTTGTGATTGCGGAAAAAGATCTGGAATTACGTGGACCGGGCGAATTACTAGGGACTAAACAAACCGGAGATATGGGATTTAGAGTGGCTCAATTAGAGCGAGATGATCACCTACTGAGTCAGGCTCACTATGTAGCACAGCAAGTTTTAAAAGATTATCCAGAACAGGCAGATGCTCTATTAAAACGTTGGCTTCCTGAGGCGCCTCGCTACGCGTATGTTTAATTTTTTAAACTTTCAACCTCTTATTCAGTTATTTTCACCTTGCTCATTGTGCGAGTTAGGCATACGAGAAAAATCATCGCTCTGTAAAGACTGTTGGGAACAGCTACCTTGGCTTAAACAAACGATTCAACGTAATAATCAATCTGTTCTTGTGGCTTGTAATTATGCTTATCCGGTTAACCGGATTATTCAGCAGTTTAAATATGAACAAAAGTTACATTATCAGATCTTATTAGGTGAAATTTTAAAACAATTAAAATTTCCCAAGGTACAAGCGATCGTACCTATGCCCATTTCCAATCAACGTTTAATCGAGCGTGGTTTCAATCAATCCTTAGTACTCGCCAATATATTAAGCAAACACTTAAAAATACCTGTTTGGCAACCAATTCAACGCTTAAATGAACACTCTCAAAAAGGACTTTCTCGGCTAGAACGCTTTGAAAATATCGAACAACAATTTTTACCTCATCATCAAGAGAAACGACGTTATCGCCGCGTTCTTATTATTGATGACGTGATAACCACAGGAAGCTCTGTTCATGCGCTCAGTCAGGCACTTAAACAATTAGGCTGCACATCCATTCATACGGCGTGCCTAGCAGCGACGCCGAAGAGTTAAGCTATTGCACTGTAGATAAATACTCTTCACACCAAGGAATGACAATTTCTCGGGTCAATGGTGCAAGTTGAGTTTCCGAATCATTTAAATCTATCCACTTCATTTCTGCAATTTCGGCTGCAATTTTAGGTGCTTGGTCGAGCTGAACTAGATATAAATGACTCACCAAAATATGATCTGGCTCATTGGCAGCTGCTGTTTCGAAATGACCAATAAATTGCTCAATCACACAAGAGCTTCCGACTTCTTCTAAAATTTCTCGCTGCATGGTGATCTCTGGTGCCTCATTAGGTTCCAGCTTGCCACCCACTTGCATAAAAGCGTGTGTATTACGCTTTCTTACAAGCAACAACTGATTTTGCTCATTTAAAATCACTGCGGCAGCGACCGTAATTGTTTTCACCTATTTAACCTCGTTTATGGTTGGACATCTGCGTTTGTCCATTTTGGAGCAGGAGCCTGATATTGCTCAAATTGTTGAAGAATATCTTCAATTTTGTCTGATGCGATCAATTTATCAACGAACCGTGCTTGGCTGAATCCATTATCCACCGTTCCTTGAATCATTTTAAGTAAATCTTCATAAAAGCCCGCTACATTTAAGAAAGCACATGGCTTTTGATGAATCCCTAATTGCGCCCACGTCCATTGTTCAAAGATTTCTTCCAATGTACCAGCGCCACCCGGCAAAGCAATAAAGCCATCTGAAAGATCCGCCATCTTGGTTTTACGCTCATGCATATTCTCAACCACATATAATCTGGTTAAGCCCGGATGAGCTAACTCACGATCAACTAAAGCACGAGGGATCACGCCAATGACTTGTCCACCTGCTTGTAAGGCGCTATCGGCCACCACACCCATTAGGCCTGAGCGGCCACCACCATAAACCAAGGTCTTACCTTGTTTTGCAATAGCCTCGCCTGTAGCTTGGGCAATTTTTTGGAAAATTGGGTTTGAACCAAGAGATGAACCACAGAAAATACAAATTGATTTCATAGTGTAAAAAACCGTTTTATTGAACTGTCATGCTGACAAACTAAACTATCGATAGAGTTTTTTTTTGCAAAATAGCGTATTGGCAAGTGTTTTTCGGCAAATCCTTGTCTAAAATACACCCATCCATTTCCATCAGACTGCGTGAGGAAAAAAGACACATGCTTGAAGCCTTTTATGCCACAGAACGCGGAAGTCTGGAAGATGCCACCATCAATGGTGGATTTGATCTACATCCCGAATTAGTCTGGCTTGATCTTATTGCACCCTCGCAAGAAGAGCAACAATGGGTATTAGATGCCTATGACCAAAATTTACCAACACTAAAGTCGCTTGAAGACATTTCATCTTCTGCACGATTTTACCGTGATGATGACGGTATTTTGCACATCAGTACTTATTTTTTAACGAAAAATAAAAATTATCAGGTGGATGGAGACGCTGAAGAGTCATCACATATGCTTGCCATGGTGCAAACCGTAGCTTTCATTTTACATAAAGACCGCCTCTTTACGATGCGCGGAGAAAAACTAGTTGCGTTTCGTGCCTTTCGTGCCCGTGCTCGCCGAAATGACTATGACATGGACTATAAAGATCCAACGTGGATTTTATTAGGCCTTCTTGAAGCAAAACTCGATGAGCTTGCGGATATCTTAGAAGATATCCACAAAGATTTAGAAAAATACTCCACCGAGGTTCTTAATAACCACCAACGTGAAAAAATTCTAGATCTCGATGACATGATTACACGCCTAGCTCAACAAGAAGACATGCTAGGAAAAGCACAGCTTTGTCTCATTGATTTACGACGTGTACTTACTTTCTTATCGCGTCCTCGCGCATTAGGCAGTCATATTTATGATGCAGACATTCGAGAGCTCAGTGAAGATGTACGCTCACTGGTAGAACATGATGCGTTCTTATTCCAAAAAGTACGATTCTTACTTGATACGACGTCTGGATTCATTAACACAGAACAGAATGATACGATTCGTCGATTCTCGATCTTACCAAGTATGTTAGCTCCTCCGATGCTTATTGCCAGTATTTACGGTATGAACACAGACGTATTACCTTTTGCACATGGTACGACCAGTTTCTTCGTTGTTTTGCTGATTATTATGGGTTTCTTTATTGGGCCGATCATTTATTTCCGCTGGAAAAAATGGATCTAAGCTTTGTAATAAAATGCTAATTTCGAGCATAAAAAAGCACCTAAATATAGGTGCTTTTTTACATCAAAAACATCAGATCATTTGCAGATCATCCTGCAAATGACAGGCTTGAATGATCTTCAGCATTTTTTCAGGGACATTTTTAAAATGCAAACCAGTATTTTTGGGAGTCTCTCGTAACCATTGAACTAAAACAGCCAATGCCAAAGTACTACCATGCTCAAGCTCAGTTAAATCCACCACAAGTGGGAAGCTTTGCTGCTTCTTTATGATGGCCAAACCTGCTTGATACTGTTGTTCCGCATTTTCAAAATCAATTTTTCCCGAAACAACCAATTGTTGGTTGAGATACTGAACCACACGTCACCTACTTATTTCTTTTTGTTTTGATTAACAGCTGCGTCTGCATCAGGTTGGAACGTAGCAATTGCTTTATTTAAATCACCGCCATTGCGTTTCACTGTTGCAGCAAACTGATTACGGAACTGTAATCCTAGATCAATACCAGAAACATTGATATTACGGATTTTCCATTGAGTACCTTTGTCAGCCAACTGGAAAGAAACAGGAATTTTTTCACCATTGTGATTAAAGTCCAATGTCACTACAGGGTTTTTACCCGCAGTTGCCTTGTAAGGACGCATGGTATAGCTTTGATTTGTATATTTAGCAAATGCGCTACCGTAATTTTCAATTAATGTATTACGGAAGTTTGTTTCAAACTGAGCACGCTGTGCAGCTGTACTATACTGATTCGTCGCATAAGTACCCATCACAATACGAGTGAACGCTTGTGAATCAACATATGGGTCTAAGTTCTGACGTACAATTGATTTTACTAAAGCAGGATTGTTCTGCAACTTAGCATGATCTGCTTTTAAACGAGCGATCAAGCCATCAGCAACACGCTTGATAAAATCAGGTGGTGCTTCTGAAGGTGCAGCAAAAGCTGTACCTGCAATCATAGTAGACAAAAGACTTGCTGTCAGGGTTTGTTTAAACAACGTATTCACCTGGAACCACTCCTTCAAATAAACTCTTACTCAACAAATGACGGCTGTGCACTGCTGTCGGTACTTGCAGGAGCTTTTTCTTCTGCTGAGGATGAACCAGCGGCAACTTTACCTGCGCCACCACCAGTAATAAATTTACTAATTAAATCTTCTAAATCCATGGTTCCTTGGGTATTTGAAATTGTATCGCCACGTTTAAGATAGTTTAAACCACCACCTGGAACGACTTTCAAATATTTCTCACCCAACAAACCATTGGTTGCAACCATTATATAAGCATCTTCATCAATACTGGTGATGGAGGACATGTTACTGATCAGTTGCTGTTCCATTGCTTTTTGTTGCTCTGGAGAAGCCTGCGTATAATCAGAACTATAACGTAGTTCATCTAAAGCATTTTTTTGAACTTCTTTTAGCTGCTCAGCATTAAAACTTGTCAATTTTCCATCTAAGCCAAAGGTTACTGTAGCCAAACGCGTAACTGGATCAAGGGTAATTGAATCAACACGACCAATTGTGACACCGCTCATCGTTACTTTAGCACGAGGCTTTAAACCATTGACGTTATCAAACTGAGCCTTCATGGTATAACTATCATTTAAGTTAGTACCAACAAGGCCACTAACTTTCATGGCTAAAAAGAACAAGGCAATACCGAAGATAATAACAAAGATACCTACGGCCAGCTCACTACTACGTGATTTCATTAAATCCCTCCGAACATGACCGCAGTCAACACGAAATCAAAACCTAAAACACATAATGAAGAATATACAACTGTTCTCGTCATTGCAGTTGCGATTCCTTCTGGAGTCGGATCACACGCATATCCTTGATATACCGCAATCCATGTACATAACAAAGCAAACACAATACTTTTGATAATGCCATTTACGACATCATGCCCAAATTGCACGTTGTTTTGCATACCGCTCCAGAATGAGCCTTCATCGACGCCAAGAAAATCGACACCTACCATTTTACCGCCCACAATACCAATCGCAGCAAAAATGACAGTTAGCATCGGTAAACTGACCACTCCCGCCCAAAGACGTGGTGATACGATTTGTTTTAATGGGTCAACCCCGATCATTTCCATGCTGGCAAGTTGTTCACTTTGCTTCATTGAACCAATTTCTGCTGTTAATGCAGAACCTGCTCGACCAGCAAATAATAACGCAGCAACCACAGGTGCCAATTCACGCAGCAATGTTAAAGACACCATGGTGCCTAGCATTGATTCACTGCCGACGTTCACTAAAATTGAATATCCTTGTAAACCCAGTACCAAACCAATAAATAGGCCCGACACAGTGATAATTAACAAAGACATCACCCCTACCCGATGCATTTGGTAAATAAATCGTCCAAACCCACCAGATGAAGGAAAAGAAAAAACAATTTGTAAGAGCATTAGTGCCGCAACACCAATCCCTCGAATCCGCTCAATAACGAGTCTACCTAACCAGGCAATCGTATTCATGGACGAACCTCGTTATCTAAATAGGCTTGATGACTAAATTGGTATTCAACAGGTCCTTCTGCCGAACCTGTTAAGAATTGGCGCACAAATGGAGAAGCATATGCCTGTAATTCTTCTGGTGTTCCTTCCCCCTGAATTTTTCCTTCTGCTACAACATAAATGTAGTCAGCAATAGAAAGGGTTTCGGGAACATCATGCGAAACAATAATTGTGGTTAAATCTAAAGCTTCTCGCAATGAACGAATTAAACGTGTCAACACGCCTTTTACAATAGGATCTTGCCCCGCAAACGGTTCATCGTACATGATTAAATCAGGGTCAAGCGCGATCGCACGTGCTAAGGCAACACGACGGTTCATACCACCTGAGAGTTCTGTAGGCATTAATTGTTCAGAGCCACGCAAACCAACTGATTCCAGTTTTAATGCAACCAGTTCAGCAATTAAATTTTCAGGAAGCTTGGTATGTGCTCGAATCGGAAATGCCACATTTTCATAGACCGACATATCCGTAAATAAAGCACCACTCTGAAATAACATTCCCATACGTGCACGGGCTGAAAAAAGTTCCTGACGGGACATTTTTGCAATATCTTTACCGTCGAGCAAAACTTCGCCCTGATCAGGAACTAACTGTCCACCGATCAGACGTAATAATGTTGTTTTACCTGTACCAGAAGGTCCCATAATGGCCGTAATCTGGCCACGACGTATATTTAAACTAATATTGTCATAAATGACGCGTTCCCCTCGATTAAAACTCAAATTTTTCACTTCAATAAGTGGTTGAGTCGAGAGAGGAGTTTTATTATTCATAATGGCAATCGTTCCTGCACTTTTATGCACGCATACTATAACACTGAAAATTGGCAAACTTGTTGTTATTTTGACAAAAGCAAAGGTAACTCAGTTGGTAGAAATAGAAGAGGTATGTTCGTAAAAAGAGGTTAATTCAGAAATTTGAAACTGCTCAATAGAACTTCCAGTTATAAAAGCATAGGCAAAATAAACCCCATTACACAAAACAAGTGCAATAAAAAGATAAGGCAAGCCGTGCTGAACTAATAAGTTCTTCAACTGTGCCATTATTGTTTCTTTTCGTTTACTTTTACTCATTATTTAATAAAAAATTGAACCAATTCACACTTTGTTATTTTATAACAAAACTGAAAAATAAAAAAGGCCAGTATTTCTACTGGCCTTTCTTTAAACGAACTTTTGATTAACGGTCGAATTTACGACGCGGTTTATCATCAAAACTACGACGTGGACGATCTTCACCACCGAAGCTACGTTTTGGACGATCTTCGCCACCAAACGCTGGACGCTCACCACGTGGTTTATCATCAAAGCTACGACGCGGTTTATCGTTAAAGCCACCTTCGCGACGTGGACGATCTGAGTTGAACTCACGACGTGGACGATCTTCGCCACCAAATGATGGACGCTCGCCACGAGGTTTATCATCAAAACTACGACGTGGACGATCTTCACCACCGAAACTACGTTTTGGACGATCACCAAAACCATTTTCACGACGTGGTTTGTAATCTACGCGGTTACCACGGTTGTCATCATTTGAGTCAAAACGCGGTTTATCATTGAAACCACCTTCACGACGCGGACGATCTGAATTGAACTCACGACGTGGACGATCTTCAAAACCACCTTCACGACGTGGGCGATCTGAATTGAACTCGCGACGTGGACGATCTTCACCACCGAATGGACGTTCACCACGTGGTTTGTCATCAAAGCTACGACGTGGACGGTCATCACGACCACCTTCACGGCGTTTGAAGTTGCTTTCGCCTTCAAAACGACGACCACCGCCAAAACCGCCACCACGACGACCATCACGACCACCGTTGCCGCCACGACCACGACCACCGCCATCACGACCTGAACGAGCAGGAGGTGGAGATGGCTCTAAGCCTTCAATTTCAGAAACACTTAAACGTGCATCTAAATAGTCTTCAAGCGCACGGATTTTACCGCGTTCACGATAAGTCGCTAAAGTAATTGCTTGACCTGTACGACCAGCACGACCTGTACGACCAATACGGTGTACATAGTCTTCATGTTTCATTGGTAAACCGAAGTTAATTACGTGTGAAATTGTCGGTACGTCAAGACCACGTGCAGCAACGTCAGTTGCTACCAAGATTTTTGCACGACCTTCACGAATACTACGTAAACGACGGTTACGAACTGTTTGCGGCATTGCACCGTGAAGTGCAACTACAGAGTGACCTGCTTCTGCAAGTTCTTCAGCCAACATATCTGTATCTTCTTGAGTACTCGCGAATACAACCGCTTGATCAAGAGTTTCATCAGCCAACCAGTGAGTCAGAAGTTTCTTCTTGTGTTCGAAACCATCTGTCCAGTGTAAAGTTTGGGTGATGTCAGTGTTTGTACTGTGACCTGTTTCAATTGCAATACGCTCAGGTTCATTCATCATGCGCTCAGCAAGACGAATAATACGGTCAGCGAAAGTTGCAGAGAACATTAATGTTTGACGACGGTTACCAGCTAAATCGCTGATCGCTTCTAAATCTTCAGAGAAGCCGAGGTCTAACATGCGGTCAGCTTCGTCAACGATTAAAGCTTCAACTTTATCTAACTTTAATTGACGACGGTTTACTAAATCTAATAAACGACCTGGAGTCGCAACAATAACTTGTGCGCCTTTAAGTTGTTGGATTTGCTTACCAAAAGGCATACCACCCATGATTGCAGCAATACGAACACCTTTCATGTGACGTACGAAAGCAATCGCATCTTGGCTAACTTGTTGAGCCAATTCACGTGTTGGGCATAAAACTAAAATGTTAGGTTGGGTCACAGCTTTCATACGTTCTTTGAACGGAACAAAAGTTTCTTGACCAGCTAAATTATGTAATGTCGGTAATAAAAATGCCGCAGTTTTACCAGAACCAGTCTGGCTAGATACTAGAAGGTCTTTTCCTTCTAAAGCTGCAGGAATAGATTGTTCTTGCACAGGAGTCGGGGTAGTAAAACCTAAACCTTCAAGCGCTTGTTGTAAGGTTTCATGCAAAGAAAATTCGGCAAAAGTTTTGCTCATAGAGAGTTTCACCCTAGTGGGTGCTCCATTTTTAATAAATACAAAATAGACATCGGCACAAAGCGGCAAAGCAAAATTAGCTGAAACGTTTTTTCAGCAGCAATCCGAGTAACGACGATGTGGACTAAACGCACGCTTGATTACGGCCGAACCTGAAGAATCGCTGAGCGATCGGGGCGCAAGAAATGGTCCTCTCTATGGACAGCGTGCGCTTACAATGAATAGAACAGAATGTTCAGGTAATGAACGGAAATTTAAGTGCGTGGGCGGATTATAGCAGAAAGAAATTAAAAGTCATGTGTTTTAATCAACTTTCTTCATATTTATTGAACTAACTAAAATTTACCAATTACTTAAAAAATAAAACCCTCTGATAATAGAGGGTTTTATTTATAAATAATTAAATTATTTTGCAGCTTGACCCCAAGCTGGAACTACAGTTTGCATTAAAGGTTTTAGCATTTTGAGTGAACTTGCAAGCACTTGACCATTTTCAAGAGACTCATTACCACCACGTGCATCAACCACTACACCGCCCGCTTCTTTAATAATAAGCTCACCAGCAGCGATATCCCATGGTTTTAAACCAAGTTCAAAGAAACCATCAAAACGACCAGCAGCAACATATGCTAAATCTAGAGCAGCTGAACCACCACGACGAATTTGTGCGCCAGCTTGAGTAACAGCTAATAATGAAGCAAAGTGTTGTTCTGCATAAGATACGATCTCACCAGCACGTTTAGCACGGTAAGGATGGCCTACTGCCAAGAATGTATTTTCTAAAGTATCTTTTACATTTACACGGATACGGCGTTGGTTCATAACTGCACCGCGACCGCGACTTGCAGAGAATAATTCGTCACGTACTGGGTCGTAGATTACGCCGTGTTGAGTAACGCCTTTATGCTGAACTGCAATAGAAATACAGAAATGAGGGAAACCATTAATAAAGTTTTGCGTGCCATCAAGCGGGTCGATTACCCAGCACCAGTCTGCATCGTGACTTTTGCCTTCTTGCAAACCGAACTCTTCACCTAAGAAGCTATGGTTTTTATAACTTTTACGTAATGTATCAATCGTCAATTGTTCCAAATAACGATCTACACGTGTTACTGGGCCATCAATGCCTTTCTCTTCAACTTGCAAATCGAGTTTATGACGATTTTGATGCGCTTTTAAAAGCTCTTGACCAACTGTTTGAGCCGCACGCGCAGCCATAACCACCATAGGTTCCATTGAACACCCACTACAATACAAATTTGAAGATTTTGACAAAGAATAATGCATAAAAGCGCATACATTTTAGCAAATGAATGCGCGTTATGGGAAAAAATGTTTCAAAAATTTTATTAAAGGCTTAAACCACTTGATTTAGCTTAAGCCAAGCTCGTTCAATTGAGCTCAAAATACCTTTAGCATCTAGCCCACAGTCTTGCAGCATTTGACCATGTGACGCCTGCTGCAAGAACAAATCTGGCAGACCTAAATTAATGATAGGTTTAACAATTTGTTCTTGCGCCATGAACTCATTTACTGCACTGCCTGCACCACCCATAATTGCGTGTTCTTCAACAGTTACAAATAATTGTGTATGTTCAGCCAAATCACGAATAATTTTTTCATCAAGTGGTTTCACAAAACGCATATTTACAACACGCACACCAACATCATGTTTTTGTGCAAACTGCTCAGCAGCTTCTATGGCAACCATAACGCGACTACCAAACGCTAAAATCGTAATCTGCTCATCACAAGCAGATTTAATTTCAGCAACTACTTCTGCCTTACCTAACTCAATAGCCGTTAGCTCCTGCTGAATTTCAACGCCTACCCCCGCACCACGTGGATAACGTACTGCTGCTGGCCCATTATAAGCATAGGCTGTATGTAGCATTTGACGGCATTCATTTTCATCTTTTGGTGCCATGATGACTATGTTTGGTACTGTACGCATATATGCATAGTCATATGCACCAGCATGAGTTGGACCATCTTCACCAACCAAACCAGCACGGTCAATGCCGAAAGTTACATCAAGATTTTGTAATGCAACATCATGAATAAGTTGATCGTAACCACGTTGCAAGAATGTTGAATAGATTGCAACAACAGGTTTTAACCCTTCACACGCCATTCCTGCTGCAAGTGTTACTGCATGCTGTTCAGCAATTGCAACATCGAAGAAACGTTTTGGAAATTCTTTAGCAAACTTAACCATGCCCGAGCCTTCACACATGGCTGGAGTAATCGCTAATAAACGCTCATCTTGTGCAGCTTCGTCACACAACCATTGACCAAATACATCAGAATATTTTGGTGGCGTTTTACCTGAAGAAGTCGCATTAATTTTGCCAATTGCATGATAGGTAATTGGGTCAGCTTCTGCCGGAGTAAAACCTTTACCTTTTTTAGTATAGACGTGGACTAAGCGTGGACCTTTACGCTTTTTTAATGCATTAAATACTTGAACGAGTTGATTTACATCATGTCCATCGAAAGGACCGAAGTAATCAAAACCAATCGCTTTAAATAAATTATCGGCCGCATCTGTTGCCGATTGATGTAAACGAGAGTTGTACGTCCATTTCGGATGTGGCTGTACATACGCCTCGCCATGTTCATCGACATTAACTAAATGGCCTTTTTCCCAAATTGCAGCTAAATGTTTAGCAAAACCACCTGTACTGCAAGAAATCGACATGTCATTGTCATTAAGTACAACAATTAAATCGGCATCGTGTGCCACAGCATCGTTCATGGCTTCAAATGCCATACCTGCTGTCATTGCGCCATCACCCACTATACAAACCACTTCACATGGGTCATTTTGATAGCGACGTGCTAAAGACATTCCTAGACCTGCTGAAATTGCAGTTGATGAATGCCCTACGCCAAACGTATCAAAAACTGATTCTTCTCTAGCTGGAAATGCTGCCAAACCGTTTTTAGCACGGATGGTTGTCATTTGCTCACGGCGACCAGTCAAGACTTTGTGTGGATATGCCTGATGTCCTACATCCCAAACTAATCGGTCATTTGGAGTATTAAAGCAATAATGCAGCGCAACCGTCAGCTCAACCACGCCGAGGTTAGCACCGAAATGGCCACCACTCTGGCCTGCTGCATATAAAATATATTGACGCAACTCATCAGCCACTTGAACCAATTGGCTATGCTCGAGCTGACGTAATTGTTGAGGATGATCAATTGCATCTAACAATGGCGTAACAGGGCGTTGAGTTGGAATTTCGGTATACAACATATGTGGCAAAGCCTTTATAAGCCTGGCAAATCCTAAGCTGGGTCAAAATGGGTCGATCATACAATCGAATGAAGTCACCTTCAATCAGCCACATTTGCGAACGAGGTCATGCAAAGCAGTCTCTCATACAGTATGGGTATGGTTGGCAGATTATCCTGAATAATCTGACTATTTATCAACTATTATCGTCTTCTTTATACAAAAAAGAAAACCTTAGTGTTCAAAATGATTATGACAATTCGACCAATCTCCCAGCATTACGCTATACTTTAAACCGTTTTCGGTTAAAAGATGAGTTAATCTGTGCCTATAGAGTTCATTGCAACATCAAAACTCCCGACTGCTTTTGGTGAATTCAATATTTCTGTGTTTCAAGATCCAGTATCAGGTGAAGAACATGTGGCACTTTCTAAAGGGTTAGAAAATCCACCCACAGGCCCTGTTTTAGTACGTGTTCATTCTGAATGCTTAACGGGTGATGCTTTTGCGTCATTAAAATGTGACTGCGGCCCTCAATTACAGGCAACTCAAAAGCTCATTAACGAAGCAGGTCAAGGCGTTATTTTATATTTACGTCAAGAAGGACGTGGTATTGGACTTACAAATAAAATTCGTGCGTATGCCTTACAAGATCAAGGTCATGACACGGTAGATGCAAATTTACTTTTAAATTTACCCGCCGATGCACGCCGTTATGACATGTGTAGCATTATGCTTGATCATTTAAAAGTAAAAGAAGTTAAGTTAATTACTAATAATCCTTTGAAAATTCAGGCACTCAAGGACCAAGGTATTAATGTGGTTGGTCGTGTTCCGTTAACGGTTGGACGTAATCCTTTTAATGAACAATATTTAAAAACTAAACGTGAACGCATGGATCACCTTTATCAAAAAGATGATTTCTAAAACAAAATTATAAATTTAAAAATAATTGGAAGGGATTTTTAAGACATTTCTTAAAAATCCCTTACTTTTTTTATGGTTTTGTGTTTTGATGTATCTATCTCCTATCTCAATCATCTTTGAGGGTCACTATGCAACATCCGACTTCAACAGATATTCAACGTGTCCGCGAATTTCTCCTCGATTTACAAGCCCGTATTTGTGCTGGTTTAGAACAACAAGAAAAAGCTGGCGGTGGTACGGGTGAATTCATTATTGATGATTGGGAACGTCCAGAAGGTGGTGGTGGTCGTTCACGAGTTTTACAAAATGGTACCGTGATTGAAAAAGGTGGTGTGATGTTTTCTCACATCAACATTAGTAAACTGCCCGCTTCTGCTACAGAAAGACATCCTCAAATTGCTGGTGCTAAAGCACAAGCGCTCGGTGTGTCATTAGTCATTCACCCTAAAAACCCGAATATTCCAACCTCCCATGCCAATGTACGTTTATTCGTTGCAGAGCCTGAAGGACAAGATCCAATTTGGTGGTTTGGCGGTGGTTTTGACTTAACACCGTTCTATCCAGATGAACAGGATGTTATCGATTGGCATCAAGCCGCATATGACCTATGCCAGCCTTTTGGTGACAATGTCTACGCTGAACATAAAAAATGGTGTGATGACTATTTCTATCTAAAACATCGAGATGAACAGCGTGGTGTCGGTGGTTTATTCTTTGATGATTTAAATTGCTGGGATTTCGAAACCTGCTTTAAATATATCCAAGCTGTAGGCAATGGTTATTTAAATGCCATTCTGCCAATTTTTGAAAAACATCGTGAACAGCCTTATACCGAAGCTCAACGAGAGTTCCAGCTTTACCGTCGTGGTCGTTATGTCGAATATAATTTAGTCTATGACCGCGGAACATTGTTTGGTTTACAAACAGGTGGACGTATTGAGTCTATTTTAGTCAGTCTGCCTAATCTTGCAGCTTGGTCATATCGTCCAGAATGGGATGAAGACTCGCCAGAAAAACGCTTAACCGACTATTACTTAAAACCTCGTGACTGGTTAAACCTAAAAGAAAAAGTCGCTTAATTTTTTGCTTTTCGGAGATTCTTTGGCTTCCACCCTAAAGAATCTCCTTTTTTATTTCCAATTTTCTGAATCTCATTCAAATATTTTTTCTTATTAAAATTTGGCTTATAGTGAGGCCAGCTGAAAATTCAGTACAGACTTTATCTGCCTCATGCCATTTTAAAATTTTGGATATAAGAATGACCAAACAGTTTGCAGTAATTGGCAACCCCATCGAACAATCACGCTCTCCTGAATTGCATCATGCTTTCGCTCAAAAAACAGGTGTTGACCTAGACTACCAAAAACGTCTCGCACCTCTTGATGGTTTTGAGCCGAGTATGCGTAGTTTCTTTGAAAATGGCGGGAGTGGCATGAACGTTACCGTGCCGTTTAAAGAACAGGCGTTTGCTTTGTGTGATGTGCTGACTGAACGTGCTCAAATTGCCAAAGCTGTAAATACACTTTGGATGAAAGATTGCAAATTACATGGTGACAATACAGATGGCCAAGGCTTAGTTGCCGCAATTCAAGCTTTAGATTGGAACCTAGAAAATACAACAATTTTAATTTTAGGCGCTGGTGGTGCAACTCGCGGCGTTATTTACCCGCTTGTGCAGGCTGGTGCTAAAAAGATTGTGATTGCAAACCGGACTCTTGCTCGTGCTGAACAACTTGTAGATGACCTAAAAGCAGCAGTTCCTCAAGCTCAATTGCAAGCAATTTCTCTAAATGAGCTAGAAGGGAAATTTGATATTGTAATTAATGCAACTTCTGCAAGCCTGTCTGGTGATGCATTACAACTACCAGAAAGTCTAGAGTTCAAATATGCCTATGAGATGGCCTATGGCAAGCCATCTAGCTTCCTTGATCAAGCGAAACAGCGCAATGTACCTTATGCGGAAGGTTTTGGCATGCTCGTTGGCCAAGCCATTGAAGCCTTCTATATCTGGAATGGTGTAAAGCCAAAATTAAAAGATTTTCTATAAGTCAAAAAAAGAACCTACACGAAGTAGGTTCTTTTTTATTTCATCTATTATTTTTTAGCTGTAACCATCTGCTTATAAACATCTCGGAAAATCTCATAATCAATAAATTCATTATGTTCAGGTTTTAAATTCTGAATTGTTTTTTCCGTAAGTTGCTGTTTACGAGCAGCGACATAAACTTTACCTAAAATATCAGCTGTTTCTGACAACAAATGTTTTTCTTCATCAGAACTACCATTTTGTTTTTCAAACTCTAATTGATACTGTTTTGAGAAAAGCTGTTCAGGTTGCTTATATTGTTTCTGTAGTTTTTGCCATGCTTCACGCCCAGCTTCACCTTGTATTGTTGTGATCACAATATGGTCCACAGCTCGGCCTAAGTCATTATCAAACTGATCTTCTTGCTCAAGATGATGTTTTTTCTGTAACGCCTCAATACGTTCTAAAGCTTTGCCTTGAGGGTTATAAGTTTCCTCTTCAGAGAACCAATAAGCATAGACCTCGGCAATTTCTTGCAACTGTTGAACTGAATAATAATGAATATATGACGGTTTTTCAGCAGTCAATTTTGCAATAAAAACAGCCTTATACGTTTTATCATAAGTATGTGTTGCATCATAAGTTTGGTTAGCCAACAGCGCCAGACTAGAATCTAAATCTTGTACATCGCTATGTGCACCAACTGGATGCTCAGAAACATCACCCTGTCCAAGTTTTTCACTAAATCCTTTTACGAAGTTTTCGAATAAAGAACCTTTGCTTGCCTCTGCAACTGATTTAGCTTGTTTAAGCTGCTGCTGATTAATTGAGGTCGCTTTACCATAGTTGAGAATTTGCATGTCTGCTTTAATATTAAAGCGATGGTTAAATTCAGCTGGTGTATACGCAATATCATAATCCGCGTTGACTAAACGGCCCTTTTCATCCAGTCCGACATCAATCGCAACCGGATTTCTTTGTTTTGGTAAAGCTTGTTCAATTTCTGCCTTATGCTTGTTCCATAGAGCTTTGAATGCCTCATCATCAACAAACTGGTTTTGATCATAAGCAGCAAAAGTTTGTTTCAAGGCAGTTTGACGAGCCTTAATCTGAGTTTTTTCGGTATTTACAGCACTCCGATCAAGCACATCAATACCGTAAATTAGACAGTAATTAATATCACCTAAGGCAACAGGACTTTTTTGAGACTGTAATTCAACACACTGATCTTCTGTAAGTGAAGCCACTTCTTCATCTTGTGTGACTTCTTCAGCATCTGCTACAGCAACATCTTCGGCTTGGGCCGTATCAGAAGCTTCCTCTTCGGCTGCCCCATCTTGAGCTGCACTTGATTGGTCTTCATCACCATATTCTGAATCTAGAGCATTACCGAAATGAGCATTAATCAGTGAGTAAAGTTGTTGGCTAACTGCGGCTGCATCTTCAGAAGAAACTTTTTGCCCATCAGCATTACCTTCTTTACTCTTCGCTTCTGAAGCAGCTAATTCAGTTGCTATAGTTTCGGCAATCTTTTCTTCATCAAAACCGAAAACATTTTTTTGCAGATATTTAGCATTGACCTGACTATAGAGCTCCGATTGTAGCAATAACGCTTCAACCGTATCTTTTAAACGAATTTTTTCTACAATTCCCGCTTTACGCTCAGCGTCACTAACTGATAAACGCTGTAAATTTTGTGGTTCAGCCAAACGATAAGATACAGCGCCAGAAGCTTTCGCATATTCAACGAATTTCTTCATATCGACATTCGTAAACAGATTTTTATACTTTGAAAAATCGACATACGCCAAATTATTTTGATTATCTTTATTGACCAGATAAGGCATTAATCCGAAATAATTAACGTAAAATTTATAATCCTTCAGATCAAGTACCATTGGCAATTTTGCCTGTACCAAAAGTGTCGGTTTTTCATACCTTGCTGTAAGGTTTAAAGACCCCATTTTTTGACGATAATGAACCGAACCATCGTAACTAAATTGAAGATCATTTAATAAATTAATTAATACGGCGTTTACTTTTTCTGAGCGTGATTCACCAGAAATGCCTGAATCCGCTTGTTCATTTGCAATTGCGGCATACAGCGCCTGCTTCTGTTTTTTATTCAAATTAATTTTTTGTTCACGTAAATATTGATCTACTTTTTTTTGCACTGCAGCATCTAGCTGCACTGTTTTTTCTACATTATTTATTTTTTTTGACTGATTTGGATCAACACTAACTTTAAAATGCCCACGATAGTCATAGCTTGGGTATTCATATATTGCATTCATACCCTGAATGACTTTTTGATCTAACTGAGTAGATGCTACCGATGGACGTAGGTTATGCTGCGCACAAGCGGTCAAACCCAAACTAAATAAACATAAACTGAGATATTTTAAATGCATAACCTTTTTTAAAACCTTATCGCTTTATCTTTTTAACAAAACTTGCTAAAAATAAGAAAATTACTTGTTTTTTCACATAAAAGTATAAGTCCTGAATGTAGCAGAAATTATAATTTCAGGTGTATTTATTTTCGACAAAATTCGCTTTTCTGACATTTCTTTCGGGTGCGATTAACATTGTATTTTTATCATGTGAGTGAATAATCAAATCATCGATACAGATAATCCCACAATGATTCAAAATTAGGATTAAAGCCATGCCAGCATATAAAGCCCCGCTACACGATATCCGCTTCTTAATGAATGAAGTACTAGATTACCCTGCTCACTATAAAACTTTATCAAATGGTGAAAATGCAGATCCAGATACTGTTGATATGATTCTTGAAGGTGCGGCAGATTATTGTGAAAACGTATTGTCGCCACTTAACCAATCTGGTGATGAAGAAGGTTGCCATTTTGACAACGGCGAAGTAACTACTCCTAAAGGCTTTAAAGAAGCTTATGACCAATTCGTAATGGGCGGTTGGCAAGGTCTTTCTTACCCAGAAGAATTTGGTGGTCAAGGCCTTCCAATGTCTTTAAACCTAATTAAATCAGAAATGATGGGTACTGCAAACTGGTCATTTACCATGTACCCAGGTTTAAGTTCTGGTTGTATGAACACTATTTTGCAATTCGGTACTGATGAGCAAAAACAAACATATATGCCTAAGCTTGTTGAAGGCACTTGGAGCGGCACAATGTGCTTAACCGAACCTCAATGTGGTACAGACTTAGGGCAGGTAAAAACTAAAGCTGAACCTCAAGCAGACGGTAGTTACAAAATCACCGGTACGAAAATCTTCATTTCTGCCGGTGAACATGATTTAACTGAAAACATCATTCACATCGTACTTGCACGCCTTCCAGATGCACCTGCTGGTACTCGCGGTATCTCATTATTCATCGTACCAAAATTTATGCCTACAGCTGATGGCGGTGTTGGTGAACGCAATACAGTCGCTTGTGGTTCAATCGAACACAAGATGGGGATCCGTGCATCTGCAACTGCGGTACTCAACTTTGATAATGCAACTGGTTATTTAATCGGTGAAGTGAACAAAGGCCTACATGCAATGTTTACCTTCATGAATACAGCACGTATTGGTACTGCTGTTCAAGGTATTGCACACGCTGAGTTATCTTTCCAAGGCGCATTACCATATGCCAAAGATCGTATGTCAATGCGTGCGCTTTCTGGTAAAAAAGATCCAGATAAAGTTGCTGATGCAATCATTCACCATGCAGACGTACGCCGTATGCTGTTAACTCAAAAAGCAATCGCTGAAGGCGGTCGCTCTATGATTTACTACGCTGCTCAAATCGCTGACAAAATGACAGATGCTTTAGCACGTGGTGATCAAGCTGCTTTTGAAGACTACGATGATAAACTTGGTTTCTATACACCAATTTTAAAAGGTTTCTTAACTGAACTTGGTTTAGAAGCTGCTAACCACGGTATGCAAGTTTACGGTGGCCATGGCTATATTAAAGAATGGGGTATGGAGCAAATCGCACGTGATGCACGTATTGCGACCTTGTATGAAGGAACAACTGGTGTTCAAGCACTCGACTTAATTGGTCGTAAAGTGTTGTTAAGTTCAAAAGGTAAAGTAGTTCGTGAATATACTGCTGAAATCTTAAAATTCTGTGCTGCACATGCACGTAATAAATATTTACGTCGTTTTGCTTGGGACTTAACTAAGCTTTGTGCTCAGTGGAACACTTTAACAGTTCGTATCATGCTTGCTGCACGTAAAGACCGCGACATCGTATCTTCTGCTTCTGTAGATTTCTTGATGTTCTCAGGCTACGTGATGATGGCTTATTTCTGGGCTCAACAAGCTGTGGTTGCTTCTGAAAAATTAGAAGCAGGTAACGGCCAAGAAACTGCTGAGTTCTATAAAGCAAAAATCAAAGTTGCTGATTTCTACTTTGATCGTTTATTGCCACGCGCTCAAGGTCATGCAGAATCGATGGTGACAACATCTCGCACACTAACATCATTACCAGTTGAACACTTTAGCTTCGACTACTAATGATTTTTAAGTTTTGAAATAAAAAGAGCGCAATTTATATTGCGCTCTTTTTTATATTTTTCGGATATCTATTCTTTAGTTAAAACATAAGCCTGATTTGGAACAAAATAATTTTGCTCTAAAAATTCACGATTTTTTCCATAGTCGCTATAAAGTAACTTTTCTAAATTTGTGACCAATCTTTTATTTGAATCAATATTAAAATAAAAATTAACTTTAGATAATGGACATTGAATCGTTAACTCACGCTCTTTTTCATCCACTTTCCAATTTAGAGTAGGACATAATTGATTTACAGCGGCACTTTTAGCCCCGTCTTTACTTCCCACACGACCAAAATGAACAACATTCCAATAAGCCGACCCATTTGGTAATAAATTTAAAATGTACTCTGCTTCGCCTGATTCACAATCAGCAAAAGCATCCTCGCATGAAATACGAGTATGATATCGCCCTACATATTGCAATGAGGCTGCGTTTAATTTTTGGGTTTGATCTGAGGTATCTTCAGGTAAGAAAGTTCGTCCAGCGACATAATCCAATGTTTTTATAGACGTACTACTTTTTATTAAATTTTCTTCATGATTAGAACTAGAACTTGTATTTGAATGATCTTTTGAATTGGTATGATTTATATCGCAAGCACTCAGTGTCATGCACATCGCAGCCACTACAACCACATGCTTAACTGAAAAACGAGACCACTTCAAAGACATATACATTATTCACAGATAACAGCAACAGCTCTATTTACACTTCAAATCAAGTATTAGCTGATGGCCGCTTTAAACTCTTAAGCCCTGAAAGGGTGCATTTTAGTAGATGTTGGTTTCGTTCCTTTCAATCCTTTACATATTTTAACTATTTTACTTTTTAAAGGACTTTAAACCCTTTATTTCGTCTCCATATTTTTATTAAGCAAGAGCAATAGCTTCTTGTAACTTTTATCTTTAAGGAGAATTAGATGGCCAGTTCTGGTTTATATCGCTCGAACCGACACAGCATGATCGCCGGTGTAATGGGTGGTATTGCTGAACGTTTTGGTTGGAACGTAACTTTACTACGTGTCATTTTTGTTTTGATCTCAATTATGAGTGCTGCCTTTCCAGGAATTTTAGTTTATCTGGTTTTATGGTTAGTGATTCCGAAAAAACAGCCAGAACATATTGAAGGCTATCGACAATCCGTCCGAACAGTAAATGAAGAACAAGTACGTTAATTCATAACTTTGGTCGCTACGGTTGCATCCCCTAATCAACCGTAGCTTTTTTTATTCTAAAAATTATAACTTTCGATTTAACTGTTGCTGTAATGCAGCAATCATATCTGCACGGCTAATCATTCCTATAAGCTTACGATCTTCAACAACAGGAATGTAATTAAAAGACTTTTCAACAAAGTATGGCACTAAATCTTGAATAGGTTGAATTGGCAGTACGGTAACCACTCGACGGCTCATAATTTGTTTTACATAATGCTGCCAAGAATTCCTTGGGTCAGCTGCACCTTTAAACCACTCTACGACTTCATATAACGCTAAAGTTCCAACCAAATGGTTTTCTGCATTTACTACAGGGAGGCTCATTAAGTTCACTTGTTTAAACTTATCGAGTGCCTGATGAATATCATCATCTTCATGTAGTTTAATCACATCACGACTCATAATATCCTGACAGATATATTGATTTACCATACGTTCATTGGCATGTTCCTGAGCTTCTAAAATGATTTTTTCTAAGTCGTATTGGCTAATATCTAAAAGCTCAGTGTGATGCCCTAATGCATACTCAATATCTTTCGGCTGAATTGATACTTTTTGAGTTGGCGTTGGGTCTTTACTTCGCTCATTTAAATGAGCGGTAACTGGGTAATGTCGCCCAATCAATCGATTGAAGAAAACGGCAACCCCAAGTAGAAGTAACGAGTTGAGTAAAACTGGATAAAAAATAAAATAAAAGCCTAATTTATGAATTGTCGCCCCACCTAATACCGCGGTAATTGCGACTGCGCCACTCGGCGGATGTAAAGAGTCGGTGGTCATCATTAAAAATATAGCAAAACCCACAGCCACACTAAAAGCCGTGGTTAAATCAGGAATCCACTGTGCACAGGCAACACCAATAATTCCGGCTAAGGTATTACCAACAATTACATTCCATGGTTGGGCCAAAGGACTAGTCGGCACAGCAAAAAGAAGAACAGATGAGGCACCCATTGGGGCGATGTACCATGCATTAATTCCCCCCAGAACATACCAGCTAATTAAGGAGGAAATTGCTAAACCACACAACGCTCCAATACCGCAAAGTAACCGTTCTTTTAAGGGTAAAACCTTAAAATTTGGCTTTAAAATCTGTAACCATTCTCGCTGTATAACACTCACAGTACACCTTAGGGGATATGCCGTCATTTATAACGGGCAAAAGTATACGCCCAAAGCCACATAAAGTGCATTTAAATTATACCTTTCAACAATAAGAAAACTGGCTGAATTATTCTTTATGATTTTAAAACTTTAATATTCCGTCAATTTTTCATTTAAATAACGCCAATACCGCTTCGGCAAATATTGCACATGAAGTTTTATATTCTGGCGTTCAGTAATATTTACACTGTTAAAATAATCCTTCCAAAGCTGATCATATAAAACTTCCTGCTCATCAAGCTCAAGCTGAAAGCTTTGACTCATCCCATTTTTTAAATTGCGGTCAACCTCAGAGGCTTCGAGTGAAACTTCATGTATTTCACATAAATCATAATAAAGCCCGAACTTGCGTTGCTCGTCATAAATAAGCCAACGCTGATCTTGATAGCGCCGTTTAAAATGTGGCTGAATAAGCGGTAAAACATTAAAATCAGGACACACTAAACTTAAAAAAAGTTCATCCTTGGTTTTCTTAAACCGAATAAAAGCTTCCATCCGATGCTTCTCTCGCCCGACCTTTTTCGACCACTGTGCAATCGCTAAAACACTCGGATTTGAATAATCTTTTTCTATAGAAACATGGTTAGTAAACACATAGATACAATAATTAAATAAATGCTGATAGGCATCTAAAGATTCAGATAAAGATGCAAAATAAAATTGTTTTAACGAAGAAGATGAAAGCTTTTTTTGTAGCGCAGACCACACACGCTCAGCATGCTGCTCGTTATTTGCAACCTCAATTTTATCGGCAAATAAGCCATGTTGAGCCGTATCATTCAAGCAAAGCCTGACCTGTAATTCTTTAAATTGAAAAGCACGAAAAACACAGCTCAGCAGCCCAACCATCGAACCATCAAAATAGTAAGCTACTTCATCATTAAACATGACTAAAACCCAAGGCTTAATTGTGGCGAGAGTTGCTGCACATATTTCGAAGATCCCTGCGTTAAAATCTGCTGCCGAATAAAACTTGAGGATAATTCTTTTTGGAATTTAGGACTGTCTTCACAGCGAATAAAGAATTTTGCACGTTGGTAAGCCACGCCTAGTTTTTTAAGTAAATCGATATGAATTTTTCCAAAACGGCGAGCCTGAACAATTTTCTTCGCCGATTTCACTCCAATACCCGGCACACGCAAAATCATTTGATAATCGGCACGATTTAAGTCTACTGGAAACTGTTCAGGATGCCTCAAAGCCCAGCTTAATTTCGGGTCTACATCAAGGTCTAAGTTTGGGTGTTTTTCATTGACGATTTCATTGACCTGAAAACCATAAAAACGCATTAGCCAATCGCTTTGATAGAGTCGGTTTTCCCGTAGTAGTGGCGGTGCAGAACCCACTGCTGGTAAATAATTATTTTCAGTATTAATTGGGATATAACCAGAAAAATAGACGCGTTTAAGTTTAAATTCTTTGTAGTGCTTATCTGCCATAAACAAGACATCTTGGTCTGACTCTTGATGGGCCCCCACTACCATTTGAGTGGTCTGCCCTGCTGGTACATATTTCGGCACATGCTTAATGATTTGTCGCTCATCTTTAAGCTGAATGAGCCTGTCACGGACCAAACCTAAATCTTTTTGCACTTCCTGATGTGATTTTTCTGGTGCAAAAGTTTTTAGACCAATTTCGGTCGGCATCTCTAAATTAATACTCATCCGGTCAGCATATAAACCTGCTTCATGAATCAGTTCAGGAGATGCCCCCGGAATGGTTTTTAAATGAATATAGCCATTAAAATTTTCTTCAAGACGTAACTTTTTCACGACTTGGAGCATACGTTCCATCGTATGATCCGCCGATTTAAAAATACCTGAGCTTAAAAATAAGCCTTCGATATAATTACGGCGATAAAAATTAATGGTTAAATCTACAACCTCTTGCACCGTAAATGCTGCACGCTGGACGTCGTTAGAACGGCGTGAAACACAATAGGCACAGTCAAAAATACAAACATTACTAAATAGAATTTTTAAGAGAGATACACAGCGGCCATCTTCAGTATAGCTATGGCAAATTCCTGAATGACTGGCATCTCCCAAACCTTTATCTTTATTTTTACGGTCACTGCCACTTGATGAACAAGACACATCATATTTAGCAGCATCAGCAAGAATCTGTAGTTTTTCCCGAATGCGATCAGACATATCAAACGACTCATTTATGGCATCGTTTAAAAAATATCATTTTGCACTCTTAAATTTAATCCAGTGAAGTATGCTCGGCGTCATGAGGTGACGTTTAAAATAATCCGTCTTAATTAACGTATTCTTCTAGTTGCTTTACACGCTCGGCATACTCTTGCATTGGGCAATATGAATACATCGGTGACCCAATGTATGAGCCTGCATTACTACATTCCTGATCTACATAAGCTTTCCAAAGCCGCTGAGATTTTAAAATATCTTGGTAACGTTCTGACTGTTTGTATTCTTCGCTTTGTGTACGAATTTGATCAATCAGAGCAACAATTTTTTCTTCATAAGTCTTTTTAGCTCGTTCAGAGCAACTATGCACGACCATGTTATTAATACTTTCAAGCTGCATTTCTTTAATGGTCTGCTCTACACATTGGTTGTACTCGTCTTGCTCGTCAGCATCGGTCTGCGCATACAACCAGTGACTACAAAAAAGGCTGGATAAAACAATGAGTTTGCAGCAAAATTTCAGCATAATTTATTCTCGATTGTATAATTTTTAATATGCTTCAATATAACAAAAAAATGATTATTCGCGCACTTGCGCTAGCTCCCATCCCTTTGTTGAGTATATCTGCCTTAGGAATAATCATCTTCAATGCGGAATTTAGTCTTTATTCGGTTGCAGTTATTTTTCTAGCCCATTTCTTATTTTATTTACTTTTTTATGGCCTTCTAGTTATTCCTTTCGCATATATCACTTCATATTTTCTCGTGCGTAAAAATCGTTTAAATCTGATGAGTATTTTTATCTGCGCAACTGTCATCTGGATTTTGATTAGCCCTATTACACGCTTAATTTTTGTCGGTTGATTCCCTTCTCCTTGGTGGCATATTTATAAGATCTATAGTTTTTATCTTATGATTTTATTTACCAGCTTTTGCTACTGGCTAGGCTTGGAATGGCTGAGGCGAAAACAAATAGGCTAAACACATATTCCTGTGATTAAGCCTTTGCCACTCCCCCACAAAATCCTTATACTTAGTGGCAATTTTTCTCATAAATTCGTGGATGCTACATGAGTCGCGCCATCTCGCACATTGATACATTTCAGGGCTTAATTCTTGCCCTACAAAACTATTGGGCCGAACAAGGCTGCGTCGTATTACAACCTTACGACATGGAAATGGGCGCTGGAACATTCCACACCGCAACATTCTTACGTGCTTTAGGGCCTGAAACTTGGAATGCTGCATACGTTCAACCTTCACGTCGTCCAAAAGATGGTCGCTATGGTGAAAACCCAAACCGTTTGCAACACTACTACCAATTCCAAGTGGTGCTTAAGCCAAATCCAGACAACATCCAACAGCTCTATCTTGATTCTTTAAAAGCAATTGGGATTGATACGCTTACTCACGATATTCGCTTCGTAGAAGACAACTGGGAATCCCCGACGCTTGGGGCTTGGGGCTTAGGTTGGGAAGTTTGGCTTAACGGTATGGAAGTAACTCAGTTCACTTACTTCCAACAAGTCGGTGGTGTTGAATGTTACCCAGTAACAGGCGAAATCACTTACGGTTTAGAACGTCTTGCAATGTACCTTCAAGGTGTTGACTCGGTTTATGACCTTGTTTGGACGAAAGGCCAATTCGGCACGGTAACTTACGGCGACGTATTCCATCAAAATGAAGTTGAACAATCGACTTATAATTTTGAATACGCTCCAGTTGAAAAACTATTTGAACTGTTTGATTTTTACGAGTCAGAAGCAAACCGTTTAATTGAAGCAAAACTTTCTCTTCCTGCTTATGAGCAAGTCGTTAAAGCGTCTCATACCTTTAACTTGCTTGATGCACGTGGCGCAATTTCTGTGACTGAGCGTCAACGTTATATTTTACGTGTACGTACTTTGGCTCGTGCAATTGCACAAAGTTATGTACAAGCACGTGCAGAGCTTGGCTTCCCAATGGCAGAACCACACTTACGTGATGAAGTATTGGCACAGTTAAAAGCACAAGCTGAAAGTGAAGCAGCAAAGGCGGAGAAAAACTAATGAGCAAACATACTGTTTTATTCGAACTTGGCTGTGAAGAGCTTCCACCAAAAAACTTGAAAACTTTACGTGATGCTTTACAGGCAGAAACGGTAAAAGGCTTAAAAGATGCGGGCTTAAACTTCGCATCAATCGAAGCTTATGCTGCCCCACGTCGCTTAGCCCTTAAAATTGTTGATATCGATGCTGCACAAGCTGATACACAAAAACGCTTTGATGGCCCTGCTGTTCAAGCGGCTTACGATGCGGAAGGCAAACCAACTAAAGCACTTGAAGGCTTTATGCGTGGCCAAGGCATTACAGTTGATCAGCTTTCTACTTTCCAAGCAGGTAAAGTTGAAAAAGTTTGCTATTTAAAAGATGTGAAAGGTCAAAGCCTTGATGCTTTACTTCCACAGATTTTACAAACTGCATTAGACAATTTACCAATTGCTAAGCGTATGCGTTCTGCGGCAAGCCGTACCGAATTTGTACGTCCAGTGAAATGGGTTCTTTTACTCAAAGATGACCAAATTGTTGACGCGACTATTCAAGATCATAAAGCTGGCAATGTGACTTATGGTCACCGCTTCCATGCACCTGAAGCAGTGACTTTAGCGCATGCAAATGACTATTTAACTGCTTTAGAAAAAGCTTACGTTGTTGCGAACTTTGAAAAGCGTCAAGCAACTATTCAAGAACAAGTGAAAAAGTTAGCTGATGAAGTGAACGCAACTGCGATTGTTCCAGCTGACTTACTTGATGAAGTAACAAGCCTCGTTGAATGGCCTGTGGCGTTACGTGCAACTTTTGAAGAGCGCTACTTAGCTGTTCCGCAAGAAGCTCTTATTACGACAATGCAAGACAACCAGAAGTATTTCTGCTTGATCAATGCAGAAGGTAAATTACAGCCTTACTTCATTACTGTTTCAAACATTGAATCTAAAGACCCAACTCAAATTATTGAAGGTAACGAAAAAGTTGTTCGTCCTCGTTTGTCTGATGCTGAATTCTTCTTCTTACAAGATCAAAAGCAACCGCTTGCATCTCGTAAAGAAAAACTAGCAAATATGGTATTCCAAGCACAGCTTGGTACGCTTTGGGACAAATCAACACGTATTGCAAAACTTGCAGTTGCATTATCTTCAATCACTGGTGCAAACCCAGCCGATGCTGAAAAAGCTGCATTACTTGCTAAATGCGACTTAACCTCTGAGCTTGTTGGTGAATTCCCAGAACTTCAAGGTATTGCGGGTACTTACTACGCACGTATTGAAGGTGAAAACACTGAAGTTTCAGAAGCTTTAGGTGAACAATACTTACCAAAATTTGCGGGTGATGTTTTACCAAAAACCAAAACAGGTACAACTATTGCCCTTGCTGACCGTTTAGATACGCTTGTTGGTATTTTTGGTATTGGACAAGCGCCTACAGGTTCTAAAGATCCATTTGCTCTTCGTCGTTCAGCAATTGGTATCTTACGTTTAATTATTGAAAATGAATTAGATGTAACAATTGAAGAATTAGTAAATCTTGCGCTTCAAGGTTATGGCGATATCGTTAAAGACCACGACAAAACTCGTGCTGATGCAGTTGCATTCTTGGAAGGTCGTTACCGAGCTAAGTACGAAGACCAAGGCGTTGCCGTTGACGTACTTCAAGCTGTTCAAGCACTTGCACCAAAATCTCCACTTGATTTTGACAAGCGTGTAAATGCTGTTAACCACTTCCGCACATTACCTGAAGCTGCGGCACTTGCTGCTGCAAATAAACGTGTTGCTAACATTCTTGCAAAAGAAGCAGCACCAGAAGGTTCTGTAGTTGAAGCGAACTTAGTTGAAGATGCTGAAAAAGCATTATTCGCTGAACTTCAAGCAGTGACACCAGTGGTTGAACCATTACTTGCAGCAAAAGATTACACAGCTGCTCTTTCTAAGCTTGCAGCACTTCACGCGCCGATTGATGCATTCTTTGATGGCGTAATGGTAATGGCAGATGATGCTGACCTAAAAGCAAACCGTTTACGTTTATTGGCTCAGTTACGTAACTTGTTTACTGCAGTGGCTGATGTGAGCGTGTTGCAGGGTTAAAATTATATAAAAATTAATTTTTGTATAATTAGACTTTAATAAAAACCATGTTTTCACTCTAGTTGGAAACATGGTTTTTTATTGAAGAATTTCATTCAATATAATTATAAATGATTATTTTACGTTCAATTAATAAATAAGAATTATTTACTTCCTTCACTTTTTATCCACAATTCAATAAACTAAAACAAATAATTACCAAACTTAACAAAGTCCCATTGCAATGAAAAACTTAAATTTATTACTCATATCAACATTACTATTCACTGGATGTGCAACGACCAAATCGATTCAATATCCAGCAGCGGGTAAACAAACCTCTCTTTCTGTTTCTTCAGAACAACTTTCTTCAATGACTGAATCAGGTGCAGGTGATTACTTTGTAAAGGAAAGCCAAATATTAGTTGGTGATGCAAGTAGTGCTTCAGCCAGTCCAGTTTCTGGAATGTTTGGCCTTATCGGAGTAGGTGTTGCAATGGCAATTGATAAAAATGCAAATAGTTCAGCCATTGAAAAAAGCTCTCTCAATCAACCTATTAAATTTGACCAGTTAATAAATCAAAAAATTAACGATTCTCTCGCCAAAAATAAAGCAGATCCTACTCTAAAACTTCTAAGTTTAAATCAGGCATCTGAAATTAAAATTGTGCCTTATTCACGCCTTTCTTTCCGTGAAAAGCCAATTGTAAAAGTAAATTTTGGTTTAAAGACCCAATTTAAAAATGCGGCAGACAATAATGCAGATACAAAACGCTTATATCACTATGTAAGCAAAGAACGTATTTCTTTAGCTGAATGGGAAGCTCAAAATAATTTATTATTTATGAAAAAAGCAGATCAAGCATTTAGCGCTCTTAGCCAAGTATTCACTTTAGATTTGCAACATCAATTAAACTTAAAAGCATTTGATGAGAACAAGCAAAAAAACTGTAAAACTAATGCAGATACATCCTTAGTTTCTTTTATCCAAACTCCTGACAATTTATGTGTTGGTGTAGTTAAAACGAGTAAAGGAGATGTATTCGAAAATAGTATTTATATTGTTGAGCAATAATAAATATTAACCAAAAGGCTAGAGAACTACTTAAATTTAAGTAGTTCTCTAATGTAATCAAACAAAGTCTTTAATTTCTTCTAAACTTTTCGACGGCTCAAACCACATAAAATCATAATCGGCCACATCATGAATATAAAACGGATCATTTTTCATAATCTCTTCAGCTTCTTGAATCGAAGAGCTTAGAACTAAAATTACCCCACCTACTCTATTTTCCCGGCGCCCCGACGCTAAAAACTTCTTTTGCTCATAGTAATGATCTAAAAATGCAATATGCTCTTTCAGTACAGCATCAACTTCGGCTAACGGTTTTTTATAGGTCAGGGTAACAACAATCATCTCATTCTCTTAAAGCAAGTAGCGTATGACATAGCATTAGTCTATAGATAGTTTAATGATCTATAGATTATTCGATAGTACGCCTATTCCCCCAATTCATCCATACCAAACTCCCTACAATAATCACCCCACCTAACAGCACCATTATTGACGGTTTTTCATTTAAGAAAACAACTGCCAAAATCATCGCGACAATCGGCGAGCAATATAGAAAATTCGATGCAATTGTTAACGGCATATTTTTAAGAACATAGCCCCAAAGTACATAAGCCATCGCACTTGGGAAAATACCCAACAAAACTATAGACATATTGGCTTGCCAAGTAGCATGTAAAATTTCATGGGGTAAATGAGTACTATAAAATAGTAAAGGAATGGTCCCGAACCAAATGATGTAGCACATCATACTCAAAGCATCATAATTTAAAGCAAATTTCTTATATAAATTAAAGTAGAGACCCCATGCAATTGCAGCCAAAACAATCAATAAACTATAAGGACTCGGTACACCAAAACCATGATCTCCACTGACCACCAACACGGCACCGCAAAGTCCCAATAAAATACATAACCATTGTTTGAAACTGATGTGTTCCTTAAAAAGCAAAGCTGAAATAATAAAGGTAAATAACGGAATAGATTGGCTCAAAATACTAGATGCAACCGCAGTCACATATTGCTGCCCTGTATTGATAAGCAGATGATGCAGCGTCACAGAGAAAAATCCTAATACTGCAAGCGCAGGAACATCTTTCCACTTTAAAGGCTGAATGCCTTTTTTCATGACCAAAAGCAGTAAAAAAACCGATGCGATCAAAAAGCGAAGCAAGGCAATATGCTGCGGTGTATATGAATGCAAGGCACTATGTACGCCAATAGGTGAATAGCCCCAACAAAAGACAGTCACAGCAATACATAAATAGAGCTTAAATGCGGGAGGCTGGGTTTCGGCAGCAAGAGAAATTGCCATGTTAAATCTGCACTAATGAAATGGAACTCTTTCATCATATGCGCATGGATAGTTGAATAAAATTAACTTATATTGAGTTTAATATTCATTAAAAGTGAATGATAAAACATGGATATCGCTCAGTTAAAGATGTTCCAAACCGTGGTTGAATGCGGAACAATGGCAAAGGCATCAATGCAACTGCATTGTGTACCATCCAACATTACGACACGGATTAAACAACTCGAAGAAGAGCTTGGAGCACCTTTGTTTTATCGAGAAGGAAAAAGTTTAAACCTCACTCCATCTGGTGAGATCTTTCTTAATTATTGCCATAAAATTTTAGCGCTATGCGATGAAGCGAAACGAAGTATTCATCCTGATGCACCGCCCTCTGGCCCATTAAAAATTGGGGCTATTGAATCTTCTGCCACAACTCGCCTCCCCAATTTACTTGCGAAATATCATCAACGTTTTCCAGAGGTTTCCATTCAAATTATTACTGGCACATGGAAACAGCTATTAGTTGATATTTCTCAACATAAACTTGATGGTGCAATTGTCGCGGGCAATATTGAGTTTCCGATGCTCAATAAACTCAGCATTTATCAAGAAGATATGGTTTTAATTGCATCTCACTCTTTGGGAGAGATTCATTGCCAAGAAGACCTGATTGGTAAAGAAATTTTTATGTGGACTGAAGGCTGTCCTTACCGTGCAGCCCTTGAAGAATGGCTTAAACTTAAGAATATCTCTCTTCCCATCACCAGCATTACCAGCTATGCCACGATTATTGGCTGTGTCAGTGCAGGCTCAGGGGTGGCGTTAGTACCTAAAAGTATTTATGAGCAATATAAAAATTTGGCCCATATCCAAAGTTATAAATTTGAATATCTTGCTTTTATGCAGAACCACTTTTTCTGGCACAAAAATGTGAGCAACCATAAAGCCAGAGACATGTTTATAGAATTGATTAAGACTGAATTTAGTTTATGAATCATTGCAATGATTGGTTTAGCGCTATTAAATGATGATTTATCGTAATCAAATCGTATGGGTTTTATCTCATTGCAGTACAAGCTTTATTTTTAACAGTAAGATCACTACTTCATCTTTTGATTCTGGTTGGTGAGATTGATCCATATGAAAACCTTACAAGTGTTATGCGTTACAAGTTCTATATTGGCTTCATCAACCTTATTTGCAGAAACAACACAGCCACAACAAGTTGTTGAAACGACACCTAAAACACAACCTTATGGTGACAATCCTAGCTTAGGGCGCGTACTGTTGTATAAAACAGGCAAAGGCATACAAAATTTAGGAAACTCTATTCAAGGTGCTTCTGAAAAAACATCGAATAAAATTAGTGAGAAATGGCAAAATACCAAAGAATTTACTGCTGAAAAAGCAGAAGTCGTTCAACAAAAAGCAGATACCGCCAAAGTATTTACTGAACAGAAAATAGAGCAAGCCAAACAAAATATTACCAGTAGCCGAAATGGTGAAAATATTCCGATCGAGCAAGGTGAATTAAGTAAATCGAGCACAGCAGCTAACTAATTTTTTGGATAGCGCGATAACTTCGCGCGCTTATAAACACAGATATTTATCTAGAAATAATTTCATTAACTATAAGAAAGCTGGGAATCTGCCTTATGAATAGTCAAAAACTCTTCTTTTCAACACTATGCTGCTTAGTATTAACTGCATGTGCAACCTCTACACCTCCTTCTTCATCTTATTCTCAAGCACAAGTTTTAGAACAAGATACGAATATCGAGGCTTATCCTTCTACTACAGGTAATGTAGCCAAACTCATTAAACAAGATAAACAGGCTTGTATGATTGAATTTACTGGCTATTTAGGGGGCGGACATGTAACTGAGCACTGGACTTTTAATAATAATGGTCTGATTTCAGCGACCTCATCGACTATGCAGTATCCTGATGAATCAGGCATATTAAATCAGGCAACCAGCTCTACAACCAAAAGCTCTACGACATTTAATATTCAAGATCCAGAAATTCAGAATAATTTCAAAAAACTCCAAAGCAACTTTAATCCAGCGAATCTAGCAAAGTGTAATTAATACTTTTTTCATAAAAAGCCCGTTGCAGAAGTTACCCTTTGCAACGGGTTATAGCTATTTAAAAATTTCTTGGACCTAATTTAAAAAATTATAAATAAGCTATTAATTAATGGTTAAACCATTTGTTGCTGCCAGTAAATCAATACGTGGGAAAACCAATCCCGTTCTTGGGTCAGTAATTGGTTTACCTGTCGTTTTTAAACGGCTGATGGTTTGATCAATACTTTCTGTTGGACTCACGCTATTCGCTCGTAACAAAGCAATTGCACCTGCCACATGTGGTGTCGCTTGAGATGTACCGCCCATGGTATAACCACCCGCCGTGATCATTGCTCCTGGTGCTAATAAGGTCACAAGACTACCACCATTACTAAAGCACGCTACCTTATCTGCCGCTGTGGTTGGGTCCGAACATTTCACTGGGTTCCCCCATGACACACCACCAATATTACTATCATAAACAGCCCCTACTCTTACTGCACCAGCAACACAGGCAGGAGATGAAATTCCATCTGAAAATGCATCATTGCCTGAAGCGACTACAGGCACCACACCAGCAGCTCGTGCATTGGCAAATGCAGTTCCATAACTGCTATCACTACACTCCGAGGTATATTTAACACCTGGTACGCCAAGGCTCAAATTCACCGCTTTAATATTATAGGTTTGTGCATTATTTACAGCCCAATTAATCCCTGCGAGGATATCACTATCATAAGCTGTGCTTACCCACTTACCTTGGGATCTCACTTTTCTAAAGACATCAATACCTATAATTTTGGTTTTGGTAGCAACCTTAGATACGATGCCTGAAACATTACTCCCATGCCCATCATCATCTAAAGCGCCATCATCTGGTGCACTATCAAATGAATAAACCACTCGACATGTGCTTGATGGTGTATTTACTGCCGTACAGCCAAAATCAGAATGAAGATAATTCACACCTGTATCAATTACTGCCACACTAGAGCCTTCACCCGTAAAACCATTGGTATTGGCTTGTGGTTGATTAATTAAAGGTAAACTTTCATTGGTCGTAGTCTGGTTAATACGGTTCGGATAAACCGCTTTAACATTTGGATCATTTAATAAAGTCACCAAAGCTTCGCGATTACTAATTCGATAGAAAGCTAAAGGCAAATTATTGTAGTCCCTAAGTACTTGGACACCACCAGCACGGTTAAACCTTGCCTGTATATTCTTTTTATTTGTTGCAATATAACTCCGCCGCTCTAAACCAGAAGGCACACTCACCGAAGGAATATTGTATTCGACGATTAAATCATTCGAATCATTATTGACCAAGGCATCCAAATCGATTTTGCCCTGAAATACTTTTTGTTTTGCTGCTTGATTTAACCGCTGTTTAGCACCTTGAGAATCTAAAGGAAGAGCGGATGCAGTTGTACTTAATATTGTACATAGACCTAATAGAAATAACGTTTTACTTTGCATTATTTTTCTCCGTAGTTTTTCAACTAACAATTTGCTTATTTCGCTTTTATTTCATTTGCTGGATCTTTTTCTGGATCAATCGGTTGAATAGAAAGATCACTTTTTGTGTCATAAAAAGGAACAGTATCAGCTGATACCGATTGAGGATGAGTTGAATGTTGAGATAGATTTTTAGGTTGAGTAGGCTCCTTAAGTTTAGAAAGAAAGGACGATGTGTCTGGTTGTGGCGAATTCGACTCATGTAAAGCAGAATTGAACACATCAGATGTACCACTTGTCGGCTTAAGATAGAGAACAACGGCGACCAAGCCGACCAATACAAGAAGGGAAGCAATAATTTTCATCTGTCATATCTCTGTTTTTTTGTTTATAGATATCTATTTTTATTTTTGATTATTCGAAATAAAGCGCTATTTCTTTCAATATATTTCATGTGAAATTTCTATTTCATGAAATATACAAACCTGAGAAAAGCTAAAGTACCTTTTCCCGAATAAGCAAAAATACAGTTCTGCCCTGTACATTTATATTTCTGGCAGAATATGGTTCAAAAAAGTGCTAAAAAAGCACTCCATTCTCATAATAAGCAATAATTATGCCGTTTCCTCTAATAAATAATTAGATTCACATCACATTTAAAGATATAAAGGACAAGTCGAGAAAAACCGAAAGAGAAAAAATTAAAGGATATTTTTTAAAAAAGGAAAGATAAGCGAGCTTAATTAGAATATCTAACAAATAAATGTTCTTTTTCACTTTATTATTAATTTTTATTAATCTTCACAATTTATCCCTAGTCTGTTTACTCAACGTAACACTGTTGTAACATTTTGATGAAGACAGTTCACAAGACTATATTCCCTTGGCTATGATTCGTTTGCGTTTATGAAATACCTCACTAAAAGGGTATATTCTTTGAAGGATATCGCAATGAAAATGATGAAAACAGCTATCGTTACTGCAAGTGTTCTTGCTTCTGCCTCTATTTTTGCACAAAGTGCGGGCGTTAATGCAGGTGCTTCTGCTCAAGTAAATGTACAACCGGGTGGTCTTGTTAGTGGCGTAGCCAATACAGTCAAAAATACTGCTCATAATGTAGGTAGCTCAGCGAAGCATGCCGGTCATGTAGCGGCTGACACTACAGTTAAAGCAACAAAAAAAACAACAGGAAAAGTGACTGAACTTTCTTCTAAAGCTGCAAATGGTACAAAACATTTTGCTGCCGAAGCTGCGACAGGTACTAAAAATGTAGCAACTAAAGCCGCAACTGGTACTAAACATTTTGCTACCGAAGCAGTAACAGGTACTAAAAATGTAGCGACTAAAGCTGCAAACGGTACTAAAAACTTAGCAGTTGAAGCGAAAGCTGATACAAAAGCAGGTGTTGATGCTGTAAAAGCTAAAGTTGCAGAAAAACAAGCAGACCAAAAAGAATTTACTGCTGAAAAACAAGCTAATGCTCAAGCGCATGTAGATGCTGTAAAAACTCGTGTAGCTCAAAACCAAGCTGAGCAAAAAGAGTTTGTAGCTGACACTAAAGCTGATGCTCAAGCAAAATTAAATGCAGCTCAACCAGCTCATGGAGTTAACGCTCAAACAGGTGTAAACGTTGGTGTTAATGTTGCTGGTATTAATGCAAATGCAAACGTAAATGCAGGCGCTCAAGCGACTACACAAAAAGCTGAAAAGAAATCTTTTATTAAAGGCCTTTTCGGTAATAACTAATCCGTTATAAATAAAAAAGGGCAATTAATTGCCCTTTTTTATTTCTCAAAAAACAAGTATTCAATTCGCTTCAGTTAAAACTAAGCCCGCACGCAAACCAAGCTTCACATTTGGGTTTGGAAATAAAATCCAGACCTGATCTTGCTCAACCACATAATTACCAGAAGGTTGAGTTGCAATGATTTCACCTTTGGTAAAAGTCGAAAAATTCGGAGCTTCAGCAGATAAATTCATCTGGAAGTCTTCATCTTTTTTAATTAAAGAATCAGACACTTTAAAGACTCGAATTTTTGTTTTATTGCGTAGCGGTAAGGCTTGCTCAGAAACTACATTACGAATAACTTCATCAATTGCAGCAAATTGGCTCAAGTCATTTTGCCCAAATGGCAAGGCTTTGCCTAACTCTAAAGTTGCGCTCGCCGCTTTAAAACTCTCACTCGTAAAATGTGTAAACGTTTTACCTACCGCATTGTGATAAACCAAAGCATCTAAATCGGCTGCTTCAAGACTTGCTGTTAAATCAGCATCATAACCATGCGTTTGATATGGAAATAAAGCAAACGTTGGTAACAAAGAAGCACGAATTGCTGTGTGTAAATCATAGTGATAGCGTTTAGCATCACTTGCACTTTCCTGAAAGAAAGTCGTGATAACTTGTTCTAAAACTTCAGCACGCTTTGATTCTTCAGTCACGCCTAGAGTTTTATACCCGCCACAAAACATTCGATTTACATCGTCATGCACATAGCGTTTGCCTTGACGCATTGCATAGGGGTTACCCAATACAAGTAGCAACCTCACAGCAAGGTTTAAACGCCCTGCAAATAAATCCGTGCAAAGATGAGATAACAATTCAATTGGTGCTGTTTCATTACCATGCACTCCAGCTGACAGTACGACAGCTTTGTCGTACTGTGCATTTGGGGTGCATTCAAGAAGTCCTTCACCCAACCAACGCCAAGAAAAATTATTTTGTTTTCCTTCTCGAGTTGTAGGCTGCCCACCTTGTAAGGTTAATGCTAGAAAATCTTGCATGTCACCTCCTCATTATTTTTGGAAAGGATAAACCGAACCTAAACCTAAAATTTTGGTCAGTTCGTCAAGTGCCATACGACTTTCCATTAACAAATGCGGATCAGCCAAATCTTCTTGTGCTAAACGATCACGATAATGTTTATCTACCCATTGATTGAGTGTGCCAAACAACTGATCGTTCATGAGTACTTTTGGATTTACGGCATTTAACTCAGTTTCGTTTAAAGCTACACGTAAACGTAGGCAAGCTGGACCACCACCGTTACGCATACTTTCACGTAAGTCATATACCTGAATAGCATCAATTGGTGTGCCCATTTGAATCATGTCATTTAAATAGCCCCACACTGCTGCATTTTGACGAGACTCTTCTGGTACAACAATAGTCATTCCGCCATCTGGACGAGTCAAAATTTGGCTATTAAATAAATAGGTTGCTACGGCATCGTCAACGGTAACACGGTTTTCAGGGACTTCAATTGAAATAAAGTCTTCACCGATGCTTGCCATTTTTTGACGAATTTCAGCAAAGGCCTGATCTTGATTTAAAAAGGCATGTTGATGATGGAATAAAACCTGTTGGTTACTTACCGCGATCACATCATTATGGAAAACGCCCTGATCAATTACATCCGGATTTTGCTGAACAAAAACAGTATGTGCATCATCTAAACGGTGCAAACGTGCAATTGCTTCACTTGCCTCACGCGTTTGACGAGCCGGATAGCGTTTTGGTCCCGGCAAGCCATTATTTAAATGTTGTTGACCATAAACAAACACCTGAACACCGCGCTTAGCATAATCACCACCTAAACGATTGTGATTGGCTGCACCTTCGTCACCAAACAAAGCTACTTGTGGCAATGCTTCGTGGTGTACAAAGTGGCGTTCATTTTTAAAGATTGCTTGTAAAACTTGGCTTGTAGTTTCAGCTTCAATTGAACGGTGAAACTTATTGTTCAAGTTCGCTGCTGTAAAATGCACGCGCTCATCTTGACTATCTGCCGAAGGTGAAACGGTAGCCGCATTGGCAGTCCACATTGGAGAAGCTGAACTTAAAGATGACAATAGTTCAGGTGAATGACGCATTGCTTGAGCAACAACGCTAATGTCATCACCTGTAAAACCTAAACGGCGTAACATTGGAACATGTGGACGCTCATGCGGAGCAAGTACACCTTGTTTCATTCCCATGTCAGCCAAGGCTTTCATCTTTAGCAAACCTTGTTTAGCTGCTAATTTTGGATTCGAGGTATTATTACGGTTTTTTGTCGATGCTTCATTACCAAACGACAAACCCGCGTAGTGATGTGTTGGTCCCACTAAACCATCGAAATTTACTTCATATCCTTTCATTTTTTCTTTCCCTAGTGTTTAAGGCAACACAATCCCTGGAGATAATTTTTCTGGTAAAGTTAAGCTGTCACTTTCAAGTGATGCCATTGGCCAAGCACAATAATCAGCTGCATAAAAAGCACTCGCGCGGTGATTACCTGACGCCCCTACACCACCAAATGGCGCGGCACTTGAAGCCCCAGTTAATGGCTTATTCCAATTCACAATACCGGCACGTGCTTCGATGAGTAAGTCATCAAACAGTTCGCGTTTTGGTGAAACCAAACCAACTGACAAGCCAAAACGAGTTGCGTTAGCAATTTTTAATGCTTCATCAAAGTTGTCATAACGTTGAATAGTGGTAAGCGGACCAAAATATTCTTCATCTGGAATATCTTTCACGCCTGTGACATCAACAATACCCGGAGTAAGTAGAGAGCTGTCTTCTTGAGGACGTGTCATGGCTAATAAACTTTTTGCACCCAGCTCAAGTAACTTTTGCTGAGCATTCATCATGTTTGTTGCAGCAACTGACGAGATTACCCCACCCATAAATGGTTGTTGTTCGTCGTTCCAACGGCCAACTTTTAGGTTTTTAGCAACTTCAACAAAACGTTGAATAAATGCATCACCTTCAGCACCATTTTTTACCAAGATACGGCGTGCACATGTACAACGCTGACCTGCCGAAACAAAAGCAGATTGAATAGCAAGATTAACTACTGCATCGGCATCAACAATTTCATCAATAATCAATGCATTATTACCGCCCATTTCAAGCGCAAGAATTTTTTCAGGTGCACCCGCCATTTGCTTATGCAAGTGATAACCTGTGTTCGCACTTCCGGTAAACAATAAACCATCAATTTCATGTGAAGCAGCCAAAGCTTCACCCGTGGTACGACCACCTTGCACCAAGTTCATCACACCATTTGGCAAACCAGCTTGCTGCCAAAGTTTCACAGTTTCTTCAGCAGTCCAAGGCGTTAATTCACTTGGTTTAAATACAACTGTGTTGCCAGCAAGCAATGCAGGAACAATATGCCCATTTGGTAGATGGCCCGGGAAGTTATATGGACCGAAAACTGCAAGCACACCATGCGGACGATGACGTAAAGATGCTACACCATCGGCCATTTCAGTTGAGCTTTCGCCTGTACGCTGGTGGTAAGCGCGAATCGAAATCGCAACTTTGCCAATCATTGATTGAACTTCAGTTAACGTTTCCCAAAATGGCTTACTGGTTTCTTGGCTAATGACTTCTGCTAAATACTTTTTATTTTCTTCAAGCAAAGCAGCAAATTTTTCAACAATCGCTACACGCTCTGCAAGTGGTAACCGCGCCCAAGCTGGAAATGCAGTACGCGCTGCCTGACAAGCTTGCTCTACATCAGTAGCAGTAGCCTCGGCACCTGACCATACAGTTTGGTTATCAACCGGATTTGTTTTCTCAAATGTTGCGCCGCTGCCTTGTAACCAGACACCGTTTATAAATAAAGAGTTTGACATCAGGATACTTCCATTGGATTTAGTGATAACACACGAACAACGTGACCTTCTTGTACACCGAGTTTTTCAGCTTGTTCATGTGTTAAATTTATTGTGTTATCAACAAGATCAAGCTTTAACAGCATTGCCTTATAGTCATGATAATTATCATTGGCAATGAGATATTGGGTCTTACCGACCGCAGCTTCACTTGTAATTTTGACGTTTAGTAACTGACTTTCTTTTACTGCTCGCAATTCATCAATATTGGCTTCAATGGTTGGGCCAGCATCAAAAATATCGACATATCCTTGATAGCGTAAGCCTTCCGACTCAAGCACATGATAAGCAGGTAAAGTTTGTGGATGCATTTTTCCAATTACCTCTTGCGCATCTTTTGGCAAGAGATCTACATAGACTGGGAAACGTGGCATAAGCTCTGCAATAAACACTTTTTGCCCAATTCCACTTAAATAGTCTGCTGTTGAAAAATCCATATTAAAGAAATGGTGACCAATCGCATCCCAAAATGGAGAACATCCATTTTCATCTGAGAAACCACGCATTTCAGCAATTAACTTTTTCTCGAAATATTGCTTAAAGGCAGCGATAAACATAAAACGGATTTTCGATAAAAACTTACCGTTTTGGTTTTCACGACGCTCTGGATCTAAAAATAATGTACAGAGTTCGCTACTACCTGTTCTGTCATTACTTAAAAATAAAGTTGGCAATGACTTATAGACATTTAATGCTTTTGAAGCGTGTACTTGAGTACCAACATGAAAGTTGTACCAAGGTTCAATGAGTCCTACAGCAACTTCAATTGCACTTAACCCAATAACACGTTGAGCTTCTGTATCTTCAAGAACAAATAAATAACCTTGTTCACTTTTATGGACATTGCCATTTAAAGTATTGCGAGTACGTGAAATTCGAGCCGAAAGTGTATCCATATTTTGCGGCAAGGAAGTCAGGCCTACACCCGACTTACCTGCTAATTTATAAATATCTTCAAGGTCTCGAAACTCGGCATGACGGACGATCATCATGGCTAGCTTTCCTTTTTTTTATTTAGCCAACTTTGCCAATGCGCGTTTTAAACGAGCAATTCCTTCATCAATATCTTGTTCAGGAATAATCAGAGACGGTGTAAAACGAACTACGTTTGGTCCCGCGATTAAAGCAAGCAAACCTTCTTCGCCCGCCCAAGTCGTAATGTCTTTCGCTTTCCCTGCATACTCAGCTTTTAATACACAACCAATGAGTAAGCCTTGACCACGAATTTCTTCAAAAATCGGGTATTCAGTATTTAATTTATTTAATGCGTCTAGGAAATATTGATGACGATGTTTTACACCATTCAGCACTTCAGGCGTATTAATAAATTCAAATACAGCCCCTGCAACCGCACTTGCTAACGGGTTACCACCATAAGTCGTACCATGTGTACCCACTGAAAAATGCGGAGCAAACTTATCGGTTGTTAGCATTGCACCGACCGGAAAACCACCACCTAGTGCTTTTGCAGTAGTTAACACATCTGGAATAACACCAGAGTTCATGTAGGCATATAGTGCACCTGTACGGCCAACACCTGTTTGCACTTCATCAAAAATCAGTAAGGCACCAAACTCATCACACAGTGCTCTTAAGCCTTTTAAAAATTCGATGTCAGCAGGAATAACGCCGCCTTCACCTTGGATCGGTTCAACAATAACTGCACATGTTTGTCCATTAATGACCGCTTTTGCAGCTTCTAAATCGTTAAAAGCAACATGGTTGATACCATTTGGAAGTGGTGCAAAGTCTTGTGAATATTTAGGTTGACCACCCGCTGAAACGGTAAATAAGGTACGGCCATGGAACGCATTATTAAATGCCACAATGCCACTTTTGCCAGCAACACCGCTGTCTAGTCCAACTTTACGAGCTAGTTTTAAAGCAGCTTCGTTCGCTTCTGCACCTGAGTTACAGAAGAAAACCTTGTCTGCAAATGTATTTTCAGTGAGTTGTTTTGCAAGGCGTAGAACGGGTTCATTTGTATAACCGTTACCGACATGCCAAAGTTTTGTTGCTTGTTCTGTTAAAGCATTTACTGCCACTGGATGCGCATGACCTAATGCATTTACTGCAATCCCGCCTGCAAAATCGATATATTCTTTATTTTCTTGATCCCAAATACGTGAACCTTCGCCACGTACCGGAATGAAATTTGCCGGTGCAAAAACTGGAACCATCCAGTCGTTAAAGTTGCTTCGAGTTACAGAAATTGGCTGTTCCATGCTTACCTCAGTATTTATTTAATATATTCGATAACACTTAAATTTGAATAATTCAGAAAAAGGGACTGAACAAATAAACCCTATAACATCCTTTATATTTGTTCAGACCACTTTTTCTAAAAGTAATTTCCGCAGATTAGCCTGGGAAAATACCGCGTTCCTTACGAGCTTTTAAGATACGCTCACATGCCAAGATGTAAGCCGCTGTACGTAAAGTACAAGCGTTGCTGTTTGCTGTATTCCAAACATCTTCCATAGCTTGAACCATCAACTTGTCTAAACGTTCGTTGATTTCTTCTTCGCTCCAGAAGTAGCTCGCCATGTCTTGAACCCATTCGAAGTAACTTACAGTTACACCGCCGGCGTTACATACCACGTCAGGAACTACAACAATGCCACGCTCAACTAATACGTCTTCAGCTTTAGGATATGTCGGGCCGTTTGCGCCTTCTAAAATCAACTTAGCTTTAAGTTTTTGAGCACGTTCAACAGTGATTTGACCTTCTAGTGCAGCTGGAACAATAATGTCAACTTCAGCTGTCCAGAAATCTTCGTCAGCAATTGATTGAGCGCCGGCAAAACCACCAACACCTTGATTTGCATTTACGTGATCACGTAATGCTTCAAGATCAATACCGTCAGCATTGAAAATTGTGCCAGTGTGGTCTTGAACGTGTGTAACTTTCGCTTTCGATTCAACAAATAAGAAAGCTGCTTCACTACCTACGTTACCAAAACCTTGAATAGCAACTTTCGCGCCTTCAATTGGTAAATTAATTTTTGCTGCTACTTCACGACCTGTAACGAATACGCCACGACCAGTTGCTTTTACACGACCTAAAGAACCGCCTAAGTGAACTGGTTTACCAGTTACAACACCAGTTACCGTGTGACCTTGGCTAGTAGAATAAGTATCCATCATCCAACCCATGATATTGGCATTCGTACCAACGTCTGGAGCAGGAATATCTTTTTGAGGCCCAATAATATGACCAATTTCAGTCGTATAACGACGAGTCAAACGCTCTAATTCACGAGTTGATAATTTACGTGGATCAACACGGATACCACCTTTTGCACCACCAAATGGCAAATTCAAAACAGCAGTTTTAATTGTCATCCATGCAGACAACGCCATCACTTCATTCAAATCAACATTTGGATGGTAACGAACACCGCCTTTACCCGGACCACGAGACAAGTTGTGTTGTACACGGTAACCTTCAAAGTGCTGGATCGAACCGTCATCCATCACGATTGGCACGTCAACAATAAGCGCACGCTTAGGACGTTTTAAAGTATCGATATAATCAGCTAAGTGTTCTAAATATGGCGCTACACGGTCAATTTGTGCCAAGTAAGTTTGCCATGCATCGCTATGTTCGTTTACGTATGAAAGATCTGACATCTTTTTTCCTATATACCTTCATAGACTCAGATTTGATAAATCCGTAGTCTTTATTATTCAGCAACCAAAACCTTGCAATAACAAAGTCTTAGTTTATTTACTAAACCTTCTGCTCTTCTAAAGCATTAGATTTTTTAAATTCCATTTGTTGATACTAAAAGTATGATCTACTTTTATATATCGATATCTTTTACAAGCTTTCTTTCATGTAACTTACTGTTTATAAAGCTATCTTTATAAAAGCAAAGTTTAACCACAACCCACTTAATCCAGTCGGCTGAAATATAAATACAAAAGAAATGGCATAACCGTTTGGGAGTTAAAAAGAACGATGATTTATAAAAAAATCATATGTCCATAAAAATTATTTTGACTAATCGATAGATCCCTCCATTAGTCTTTTTAAAAATAAACATTGTTCAATAATGCTACAGATTAATTATCTCTACACACACCGCTTAAAATTAAGCCGGAACATAGCTATAAAATCTTCCAATAAATATAGCATAGAGCACACTCATTTAGAACATTTTAAAATAAATAAGCAGAGAAAAAATAATCAAATCGCACTAATCTTTATAATAAAAAAACAACAAATATTAAAAAAAGCTTAACTTTAATAAAAAAAATTTATAGAAAACATAAAATCATAATTTAAAAAAATACACCAAATTAAAATCATAAATAACAATAACTTAAAAATTAATCACCTTTATGAATTTGTCAAAAAATTATACCCTCTCTACATTAAATCTATAATAAGTCCATTTCTAATTCATATTTTATAAAAACCCAAAAACCTCTTTATCAAATAACCAAGCTAAACATAGACTTAATCAACTATTAATAATAAATAAATATTAATAAGAATCCGATAAATGGTAATTTTATAAAACAATATTTGTTTTCATGATCAAAAATAAAACTTCATTTTTAAAAAAAATATAGAAATTCTTTCTTTTGTAGTTCCTCTAAGGCACAAAAAAAGGCCCCTTTCGGGACCTTTAAAAACACATTTTTCGACTAAAAAGCTTAGCTTTGCACTAGATCTTTCTTTCGATAAAAAATGAAGTAGCTTGCATAACATAAAATGATAAAAATAATGCAGCAGATAAAACCAACTTGCATAGATGGGTCAAACACCATACTGATACAGGTAACGATACAGAACAGCCCACCTACAATTGGAGTAAGAGGGAAAAGAGGTGCCGCGAAGCGTAAATCTTTTGCTGTTTTACCTGACTTATACCACTGTCTACGGAAGTTAAATTGTGAAACGCAAATCGCAATCCAAACCACAACCATCGTAAAAGCAGCTACTCCCAACAAATTCTTAAAAATTGTTTCTGGCGCGAATTGTTCTGAAAGCAACCCAGGAATTGCACCAAACATAGTTACGGTAATGGCAACAATCGGTGTTCCAGAAGGAGTTAATTTAGAAAATATTTTTGGTAACTGATTTTTCGCCGAAAGCGACCACATCATACGCGAAGCAGCAAACAACCCAGAATTTGCAGCAGAAAGTAAAGCCGTAATAATTACAAAGCGGATAATATCTTCTGCGTATGGAATACCAATATAGTTAAATACCGTCACAAAAGGACTATTACTTACTTCATTTGCACTAAGGCCTGCAAGCTGGAACGGCAGTAATGAACTAATCACCACAATTGTACCAACAAAGAAAATCAGTAAACGCCAAATAGCCGCATTGATTGCTTTAGGAACTGTCTGTGCTGGATTCTCAGCTTCCCCCGCCGCTACTCCAATTAATTCTGTGCCCGAAAAAGCAAAGTTAACAATCAGCATAGTAGCAAAAATTGGGAAGAGACCGTTTGGGAACCAACCGTGAGCAGTCAGGTTACTAAATAATGGCGCTGTTTCATGTCCTTGGTAAGGAATAAAGCCAAAAATTGCCAGTAGACCTAAACCAATAAAACAGATGATTGTAATAACTTTGACGAGGGCCAACCAGAATTCAGATTCGGCAAATAATCGAGTTGAACTGATATTAAGGAAAAAAACTAAGGCGCCAAAAAAAAGAGTCCAAGCCCATACCGAGATAGATGGAAACCACTCCTGCACCAATAAAGCTGCCGCAGTAAACTCAGTCCCCAAAGTTGCAGTCCAAGTTAACCAATAGAGCCAAGTAATCATATAGCCCGTACCCGGACCAATATAACGGCGGGCGTATTCACCAAAAGAACCTGATTCCGGTACATGAACCGCAAGCTCACCAAGGCATAACATCACGGTATAGGCAATTAAACCGCCCAAAAAATAAGAAATAATTGCGCCAATTGGGCCTGCTTGGGAAATTACATCACCAGACCCTAAAAAAAGACCTGTACCTATGGCACCGCCAAGGGAGATCATCACCAAATGTCGAGTACTCATTGCTCGTTTCAAAGGTGCAGAACTTCCATGTTGCGATGCATCATTATTCCGATAATTTAATGATTGCATATAAAAAACTGTAACGACAATTTAGTAAAAAATCATTTTAGGAGAAAAAAATAAATATGCAATTATCTTTGAATAGTGAACTTATTTTAACCAAGTCCTTCAGGTAAAAATAAAATATATAGTAAAAACATTTAGTTATATTTTTTTATAGCTATAACTGTATTTTAATTAATCTTATATTATTTCTACAATTTATGTATTATGAAAACCCATTTATTTTTAAATATAATATTTATATACATTACTGGTTATGCCTACTTTAAATACAGCAGATCACCATATAATAAACCTACTATTTATTTAAATAATGAATTTTAAAATAATATACAAATAAGTTTATAAAAAAATATTTTTTCAGCAAAAAATAAAGCCCAAACCTAAAGGTCTGAGCTTTATTTAAACACTATAAAGTTTTAATAGCTGATGGTAGTCAACTGTTCTGTAGGTTGAATTGAACCTTCCGTAAATTCACACAGCCCTTGTTCATCACAAGATAAATTTAGTTGCTTATAGCTAATCGCAAAGCATTCGGAATATTTTTTGATTAGAAAAGGACTCATATCCGATGTTAAAGGCTCTTCACTCTTGAACAATTTAATAATCTTACGATCATTCATCGCTAACAAATAAACTTCATTATTTAATTCAATATGCACTACACCGGTTTGCTCAGCCACAATTGGAACCAAATAAGATTTATTCGCCAGTAGAGTATCTACTGTATAACTTTCAAACTTTGAATTGATAAGGTTGAATACCAAAATTAAACCAAAGCTAGTCTGCAAGCCTTCTGTGTAATTTGCATCTTCTTGAATTCGCAGCACTTTAATACCAAGCTTTTGAAAGTCTAACTCAGTTGCTTGATTTGTTTTTATCAGACTACGTGTAATAGCCTGTTTAAGTGGGTTATCAAAATAACGTTCATCTAACTGAAAATCATTTTGACGCAATATTTTTAACAACATTTCATCATGTTGGGTAAGAACATGCGCAAGTACATTACGGAAGTAAAACTTACTTTGTTTTTTGACCTTACGAACTTGCTGATAAAAATAGATTTCATCGAAATCATGTTCAATAAAATCATGTAATAAACTTGAACTAGCCAATACAGACAATGCTTCATGACCTGTAAATGGTAAATGAATCGTATGTAAGCTAGGTAACAGCTCTTTTATTTTTAAGTAATGTTCACGGTCAATCGAGAAATATGGGTCATAAACAATAACGTATTCACGCGCTGCATCGACATCTTGCGGCTGAATCTGCATGTCCTTGTTTGCTACCGAATCAAAAAACTCAGCGTAGCGTCGGTCTTCAACATGCTCTGGGTCAATTGAATATTGAGGCACAAATGCAATCACACGGTTCATATTCAATAAATTAGAATATTTGATTGCCGCATAGCCGCCCATTGAACCGCCATAACCCACAATATTTTTAAAGCCTTCTAGAATAGGCGAAATTGCTTTTGCCAGCTCAATCATGCTTGCTTGAGGAAACCATGATTTTTGTTTTGGCATTACCCCAATAACATTATATTGGTATTTAATTAGAGACTTTTCAGCATTGATAGATAAGCCACTCGCTCTGGTAATCAAATCGCCAAAAGAGAGAACTAATGTATTAGAATCGCCTGGTAAAAAAATGGCTCTAATGTGTTCGTCTTCAAAAATAATTTGCTTATCCATGCTCACACCGAAAGAAAATTTACTCCCACATACAACGTCAAAAATGAAACAAAATAGGTGTTTTGCCAATTTATGATTGCGGAGTATCTTATTTTATAGATGCCAGTCAGATTAAAAAGCGCAAAATATGACACAATCCTTACATCCTGCCGCTCAAAAAGGCTTCAGCTCAGCTGCTGAACTTTATCAGCAAGTTAGACCTAATTATCCCGCAGAAATAGTAAGTTGGCTGCAAAATTGCCTACAAATACAGGAAAACTCTACTGTTATTGATCTTGGATCGGGTACTGGCAAATTCTTACCCTACTTAAAACAAACACATGCTGATGTTATTGCAGTTGAGCCAATTGGCGAGATGTTACAGCAGCTTCAACAAGTTTATCCTGATATCAAAACATTACAGGCTTTTAGCCATTCAATTCCTGTAGCAGATCATAAAATTGATGCCATTATTTGTGCGCAATCTTTTCACTGGTTTGACAACCTCGACACCCTAACAGAAATGCATAGAGTATTAAAACCACAAGGACATTTAGGGCTAGTTTGGAATCAACGCGACGAACGTACAGATTGGGTCAAGGCTTTAGCTGACTTCCTACTTCCTCTTGAAGGTGACACACCTCGTTACCATAGTGAAAAGTGGAAACGCGTATTTGAACAACAAGATTTATTCATATTTGATAGCCTACAAACATTCACACAGTCACAACACGGTTCTGTCGAACAAGTCGTAAGTAAACGTTTACTCTCTACGAGTTTTATTGCTGCAATGACTGAAAAAGATCAATTACAACTCAAAGCACAGTTTGAAAAAATTGTTTATGATTTTACTGGATTAGGTCCTCAAGATCAGATTGATTTTCCATATATTACGTATGCATATCACTTTCAGAAAAGTACGTTACCCATTAAATAATTAGTGAATAGGTTTGGTTGAAAGTTATGAAGAAAACACCTCAAATCATATTAATGTCTTTGCTTTGCTCTAGCCTATTTCTGACTGCTTGTAAAAAAGCGGATGAGCCTGCTAAGACGGAGCAACCTTCTGCCACCTCATCTACCGATCAGGTTTTAGAAAAACTGAATGAAAGACCTGTTAAGACGTTCCCTGCCACTGCTGATGATGCACACGATATTGCGCTGTTAGAGGATTATGACCGTCGCTTTACAGAAATGAGTGACGAGATGGAAAGTGAATTAGCAAAAATGCATGAAGCTGGAACCCTCACTACAGAGTTTGAGCAACAGCGTACTCTCGATAATGTGCGCTCTGCTCTGACCATGTTAAAAGATTTAGATTTAAAAACTGAGCAGGGCCGTTACATTCAGGGTCTACTTTATCAATATTGGGAAAACCAAGAAAAACACTTGAGTGATAAGCAAGCCAATAAAGATGAACAGATCAATGATCTTGCCGACTATTTACAAGCGCAAAATCAATTAAAATATTGGAAAGCATCGCAACAGAAATAAGCAATGTAGTGGTTATAAAAAAGCCTTCAAACTTATGAAGGCTTTTTTTCAAATTATATATTTTGCTTTTCAACCCAATGAATTGCCTGAACGCGGAATAACTCACATGCACCATCACCAGTATCAGTCGGCGTAAGTGAAGATTTCCAGACCAAATTTTTGTCCTTAATCTCGACAAGGTCACCTTTTAGATAAACTAAATCACCACGTTTAACCTGTTTAATCTGCTGAGCAATCTCAGGGTTTGCAGGAATGATGTGCATGTTAGACACCATTTGCATTGCTTGCTCTGCTGGAACAGGTAATTTAGGAATTTTCCAGTTTAAATAACGGTCATATTGTTTCACTGAAATATGACGTGCGATTTCAGGCTGTGCAAACAATCCCCAACTTACTGCATAGTCGATAGGAGAAAATTTAGCTTGTTCATCATTTTGATAAACTTTTGAACCCAAGATTCTAAAATTGCCTTGAAAAGGTTGTAATACAGAAATAGATTGATCTTTTTCTATCGGGCTCAAACCATTGGCAATATTATATTCACTTGAGGTCGATGCAAATGTTGAACTCATGCCAAGCGCGGCGAGTAAGCCCATCATCAAACGTTGTTTTTTCATCGTGTTACACCTCAAATATTGCTAGATCAAAGTGAATAGATCTTCAATTTATAATAGCTTTAAGCGATGAAAAAAATATCGAAATTTAGTAACAATACAGATCAATTTCGTCTATTTTTGTGCTGAATTAAACAGCTTGTTAATCTTCGAAATCTATTCTCAACGTTTCAAAACGAACCTTGCCTTGTTGAACAGCTTGTGCAATTGCCTGTTGACCCTTTGTAAGTCTAGCTCCACCACTTTTTACATCGAGCAAAATAATATTGATGTCTTCTGCCGTACCATCGCCATCGCGAAAATCGGTATATCCATCAAAGATAATATAGTCCACCGGATCGCCCATGAATTTTGCATCGCTTGGTAAATACTGAAATTCAGGTAAAACCGGAGCAAATTGTTCTGCCATTTTTCCTTTCAACACCGCACGACTTGTATTTACACTTCTCTTTTGTGCTTGAGTAAGCGCTTGTTGATGCTCTAGTTCAAGTTCAGCAATATATTGCTCATATTCAGCCTTAATTCGTCCATTACGTGTATTTGATAAAATAAGAGTAGTGATAATAATGCCAATACCAGCACCAATAAGCATGGCAAGCCATACAGACATAAATTTTCCTTAAAAAGCACGAATTAAGATTACAGATCTAATCATATCTAAAATAACGAAACAGCTTAAACTTTTGTCAAATGTGGTCATCTCCTTCACATAAAAAGATGCTAAGGTATAAAACATAAACAAATGTGCTGCTGAAAATAATTGGATTTATGAAAACGATACTTATTGCAAATCAAAAGGGCGGATGCGGAAAAACCATGACGGCCATTACGTTGGCAACAGCATTGGCACAAAAAGGATATAAAGTAGCATTAGCAGATTCGGACAATCAAAAATCGGCTTTACAATGGTTAAAACAGCGCCCTGATACCGTTGCAACGATTCAAAGCCTAGACTGGCGTCATGAGAAATCAATTGGTGATGCACCCAAAAATCTGGACTATTTAATTATTGATGCGCCTGGTGCACTTTCAGGTGAGCATGCTGAACAACTTATTAGTGAAGCTCATGCCATTATTACTCCGCTTCAGCCTTCATTTTTTGACATAGACAGTACACGTCGATTTTTGAAGCATTTACAAGATATTAAACGTATTCGCAAAGGCAAAGTACAGATTTTGCTTCTTGCTAACCGTGTAAAACCAAACAGTGCAAGCTCAAAAGATATCCAACAGTTCTTTGAAAAAATTGAACAGGAACCTGTTGCATGGATTGCTGAACGCACTGCCTATGGCAGCTTAGCAATGCAAGGTTTAAGCATTTTTGATAAACCCCAAAAGAACTTTATTAGTATCCAAAATCAATGGCAACCTGTTCTAAACAAGTTAATTGAAGATAAAGCTGAGTGGTTTTAAAGGAATTTTAGCCTTTGAAACTGGATGTATAAGGTTCTTTACATTACGGCCTTAAAATTTGCCTCAGGTTATTTTTCAGTTAATATGACTTTATTCTATGTAGAAAATTAGAGAAATATTGTTCGTGCATCCATACGCTCCTAATTTACAGCGCGTTTTATTGTTTGGGCTGTTTTTTATTTTGATTTTTTTAGGATTTAATATCCTGAAATATTTTATTGTTCCTGTACTTTGGGCTGCCATCATTGCATATATGACTTGGCCTATTTATTTAAGAATTCAGCGCTTTTTTGGAGAATCACGTAATACTTTAAACGCAACCCTAATGATTAGTCTGGTCATTTTGGTAGTTGGGATCCCCTTTACATGCGCGGTTTTTATTTTGCAGCATGAGGGGCGTAACTTATATTTTGATTTACAACGTCAGGTTTTTTCGGGTCATTTAAGCGTTCCAGATTTTATTCGTGATCTTCCTTTTGTAGGAAAAGAGATTTCTCGTACACTCAATGAGTTGAACAACGATCCTAACAGCACGATTCAAAATATCGCAGCTTGGGTACAAAGCCATTTAAGTTATGGTCGCGTGCTGCTTGGTGAAATTAGTAAAAATATTGTCAAACTTGGCTTTGCAGTATTTAGCCTATTTTTCTTCTATCGTGATGGACAAATGATTTTATCTCAAGTGAGTAAAGCTTTAGAAATGGTCATTGGCCCTCGTATTCATCATTATCTCGATACAATTTCTGAAACAACTCGTGCAGTAGTCTATGGTGTCGGTTTAACTGCAATTGCTCAAGCCGTTTTAGCTGGATTAAGTTACTTCGTAGCAGGTGTACCAAACCCTATGGTACTCACTATTGTTACTTTCTTATTGGCTTTAATTCCATTTGGTACTCCAATTTCTTATTTAGGCGTTGGCTTATGGTTGTTCTCTCAGGGACAAACTATGGAGGCAATTGGTGTTGTGGTTTGGGGTGTGCTGATTGTCAGTAGCTCAGATAATGTGATTAGGCCACTCGTCATTTCTGGTGCAACCAAAATTCCGTTCTTATTAATTATGTTTGGTGTATTAGGCGGTATTGCGAGTTTTGGCTTGGTTGGATTATTTATTGGTCCTGTAATTTTGGCTATTTTACTGGCAATTTGGCGTGAATGGTTACATGAGACGATTGAGCCTGAACCTATGCCAAAAACGACCATGATTTATGATTCTGAGAGTGAATCGTCTAATGATGAAAAGTGACATAGAGATTTAATTTAAAAATGTTTCTAGATACAAATTAACTATTTAAATTAACTTGTAGGTCAGACCTGTGTTTGTTTGAATCAAACAATCATATATATTTATAAGGACATCCAATCATGCAGATGTTTAATAAAATTGGCGCAGTTTGTGCGCTTACAGCCCTTTTTACCGTTGGCTGTAGTTCGGTAACTAAAACTGTATCAGACACAGCCCAAGCATTAACCTCAATGCATACAAAAAAAGTGGTCGATGTAAATGAAGTGACAGCTAACGGTATTGGCAAAAAAATAGGTACGATTAGCTTTCAAGATAGCGACAAAGGTTTAATTATTACCCCTGCTCTTGCTGACTTACCAAGTGGTACTCGTGGTTTCCATATTCATGAAAACGCTTCTTGTGCACCTGCTGTAAAAGATGGAAAACCTGGCGCTGCTTTAGCTGCTGGTAGCCACTATAACCCGAACCAAGCCCCTCATCATGGTACTCCAACCACTGGCCATTTAGGTGATCTACCTGTTTTGGTTGTTGATAATACAGGTGTTGCAACAACAGCCGTAATCGCACCTCGATTAAAACTTGCTGATATTCAAGGTCGAGCTATTATGATCCATGCGGGTGGTGACAATTACTCAGACTCACCTCAACCTCTTGGCGGTGGCGGAGCACGAATTGCATGTGGTGTAATTAAATAATTTATATATTTTTCAAATTGTGGGTATCTAAAAAGATATCCACAATTTTGTTAATTTATTGATCGTTACAACTTGGTTTAAGTCTAATAAAATCTTAAAAAATGACTGACTTTTGTAGATAAAAAGAATAATATTTTTGAAGTAATAAAAATTTAAAGTTACATACTGCTTTCTCACGTATTCTCTAATTTAGAACAAAAGCCGTGAATTATCTGACCCAAATATTTAATAGCTTTAAGACAAACTCTATTTTAATTTATTGCCTGCAAATTCTGATTGTACTCACTGGCACAACTTTAGGTTTGCTGTGGCTGGGCTATAATCAACTTATTGTTCCCGTAACCTTAGGTGCAATTGCAGCAGCATTAACAGACTTTGATGATCGTTTAAGTATTCGATTACGCAACTTGGTTTATGTCTGCCTGCTCTTTTTTACAGTCAGTAGTATTCTTGGCTTTTTAGCTCCTTACAAAATTTTCTTTATTTTATATCTCTCTATCTCAAGCGCTTTTTTCATATTACTAGGCGCCTTAGGGCAACGTTATGCCACGATTTCTTTTGGCACGATTCTGCTCTCTATTTATAGTATGTTCGGTTTAGGCGAATACGCACATTGGTATCAACAACCTACTTATTTTGTTTATGGTGCTCTGTGGTACGGTTTAACTTCTATTTTATTTTTTATTATTAAACCGACACTTCCCTTACAAGATAAGCTCTCACAAATTTTTAAAGAAATTTCTGTTCTACTACAAGCAAAAGCTCGTTTGTTTGATCCGGACAATAAAGAGAATGTTGAGCAGCTTTTATATGAGTTATCTCTACAAAATACGCAAGTTGCCCAAAGTCTCAATCAAATACGCAGTTCACTACTTACTCGATTGAAAGCTTCCAGAGTCAGTAATAAAAGTATCTATTGGCTAAACCTGTATTTTTTTGCGCGGGACATTCACGAGCAAGCAACCTCTAATTATTTACATTACGAACATATTCAACAGAATTTTAGCCGTAGTGATCTTATTTTCCGTTTCCAAAAAAACCTGCGTCTACAAGCACAAGCATGCCAAGATTTAGCTCAATGTATTTTATATAACCAGCCATATCAGCCTTCGCAAGAAAGTCAGAAAGTATTAGGACATTTGGAAAGTTCTTTAAAAGATTGGATACAACAACATCCACAAAATTTTGAAGTTAAAAATTTAAAACTTATTTTTGATAATTTAAAAGGAATGCATGAACAGTTTGAACAACTGCAATATGCCCAACCTGTTCCTGAAAATAACACTCAAACAAGACAAGAACACTTAAATTTACTTGATGATGATATTCAAGGATTTTCAGATCTTATCTTAAAACTTCGGCAACAACTTACGCCACAGTCAGCGCTGTTTAGGCATGCCATACGAATTGCTGTGGTTTTCGCCGCAGGTTATGCAATTTCACTGTTACCCTTTGCGCAGCATGGTTACTGGATTTTACTGACCAGTTTGTTTGTTTGTCAGATTACTTATTTTGCGACTAAAAGCCGTCTTAAATTAAGAACGATTGGTACCCTACTCGGCGTTTTATTAGGAATACCTATTTTATATTTTGTACCGAGTATTGAAGGCCAGCTCATCATTACAATTATTTGTGGAGTTTGCTTTTTTTACTTACGTCAAAAGAAATATGCTTTGGCTACGCTCATGGCCACCCTTATGGTGCTATTAATTTTCAACTTAAAAGGCGCTGGCTACAGTATTATTTTGCCTCGACTGATAGATACCTTATTAGGCTGCTTTATTGCATGGCTTGCCGTAAACTTTATTTGGCCCGACTGGAACTTTCGAAACATCCCCAATAATATTAATAAAAGCAGCAAAGCGACCTTAGATTATTTCAATGTGATTGTTGAGCAATATCAATATGGCAAAAATCAGGATATAGAGTACCGTCGAATTCGTCGTGCTGCGCATAACGCTCAGATTGAGCTATCCAACATGATTTCAAGCCTAAGTGCTGAACCCAACCCGAACCCTCAACTCATCCATTATGCTTTTCGTTATTTGGTTTATAGCCACAGCCAACTGAGTTACGTAGCAGCGTTAGGAAGCCAACGACAAAAAATTGATGATCAACAGGTATTACAACTCTTACTGGATTGTCAGCAAATTCTTAAACAGAGCTTATTTGATCCGGCTTATATTGATTTCAATTTCCTTGAGCAGACTTTAGCGCAAATTCAAAGCCTAACTACTTATGAGCACTTTTCAGAAAATTACACACTCGTGTTAAAACAAATCAGTTTATTGCTAGAAACTTTGCCAGAACTATTAACACTTAAAGACAAACTTTTAGAACAAGAGATTAAGTAGAATAAAAAAATACCGGAATATCAATTCCGGTATTTTTTTATTTAATTGTTGCCTTGTTGCAGTCTTTCTTGCATTTCCTGCTTCAAAGCACTTCGCGGTTGGCTAAACCAAAGAGTAATAAAGGTAAAGGCAGACAATGCAAAAGCCCATAAATGAAATTGTGTATAGAGATAACGTACAAGCTCAATCATTGCAAAGAAGCTCATCATCAGTAACATTGAAACTGCTGCTGCAACTGTTCCTTTTGATACCTCAGATGACATGAGTGCAAAGCGATATAAGACTGAAAAGCTAATTCCCTCACCAAAACAGATGAGCGTCATGCCTGTAAGCAAACATGGTATGAGATAGGTTTGCCACACTACACCTAATATTAAAATGAGTGTACCAGTGAGCATAATCGGCAAACCCATCATGACGGTTTTACCCAAAGGCAAACGGTCAATAATTTTGATTAAGACAATGTTGCCTACAATCAAACCCAAAAATACGGGAAATTGAGCTAAGCCATATTGCACACTAGTGAGCTTTAACTCATCTACTAAAATGATTGGAGACAAAGCAATCCATAGCATTAAAGGCATACCCACTAAAGGTAACGCAAGGCTTAAACCTAAAAACCGGCGGTTGGTAAACACCTTTTTAAAATCATCAAAAAGATAACTAAAAGGTTGCTTGGTTACACTGACTTGCTGGCTCGGCATCTGTTTTTTCAACCCGATCCAACTGAGTAATGCCAATACAGCGATGGCGACAAAGCCCCAGTGCCAAGACACATAATCAATTAAGAAAGCGCCAAGTACAGGTCCTAGCAAGGGTGCAAGTAATGAGATATTTGCCATGAGTGCCATGACTTTAATCGCATCACGTTCAGCAAAACTTTCTTGAATAGCCGCATATCCAACTGCTGAAATTACGGTTAAGCCAATTCCCTGCAAAAATCTTAAAGCTAGAAATTGCTCGATTTGCGTCGTAAGTAAAATTAAAAAACAGCATAAAGCAAAGAATAAAACTCCTGCTAATAGTACTTTTTTACGTCCGAGACGGTCTGACAATGGCCCAAGTAACCAGGCAACTGTAGCACCGCCTAATAAATAAAATGACATTGAAGAGGGTGCCCAAGTTGCACTTACCCCAAAATCTTCAGTAATTGCCAACATGGCTGGCTGAATCAGGTCATTACCAATATAAACCGCAAATTCAAATAGCACTAAGGCCAACGGAAACATCAACGTTGTACGGTTCAACGTTGTCGTTTGAATATTTTTCATGAGTTGTACACTTCAAAATAGCGGCCATATGTCTGTACGACTACCTATAAAATAAGATGTAGTCATGACGATGACATGTATGGTCAATCAATCTTTAGTTAAGTTGTTATATGCCGTGAGAGTGCATGTTTAGAGTGTGAAACACCGTATTCACAAGGTGTCTAAAACGAGAAAAAATATATGACGTGAGATTCGGTAATTTTTTACCAATTGGCACAATTGCCGAGCGCAACAATAGCACTTTTTAAATTGATCAGCAATCATGCAATTTCAAGAAGCTTAAATTTCAGTTTTTTGCACAAAAGGGCATGCAAATTATGGTTGTGCACAAACTCAAAGTTATCCACATATTCGATAAAAAATTAAGCATCATGGGCAAGGATTAACTTGAAAGTCTGTAGTTTCCTCTCCTTTTGTACATTGATAGCTTTGCTTTTTATTCACAATTTTCCAGATTTGCTGATCTCGTTTTAATAAATATTCAGTACGTGTTTTCGACACCGCATCTGGACTAGGCTCTGTTTGCAAAATAGTAACTTGCGCATTGGAAGGATCATCCGAAGCATTCATTTGCTGCGAAATATCTAAATTGCTTGCATCATTTAAAAGATCTGGTTGATCGAGTAATACAGCCTGTATAGGACTATCAGCAAGTTGAGCAGAAGAATTTTGAGGTGGAGCACAAGCTGTTAATATGCTTAAGCTGAAAATAATCAACAAACCATTCTTTTTCATCACTCTTCCCCTCTATTTACTCAAAATTAATGCTAAAGATAATAGGCCACTTTTTCCTTTTGAGCTTTGTAAATTGTTATAAATTTATTGATATTAATGAGATAGATTAATTTTAAATAGAAATCCAATAATAATTATTGATTTTTTATCAACAATATTTTTCCTATTCATGCATTTTTCTACAACAGTAAATCTCATAGAGTATGCATCAAATATAGGAATTTAATGAGAGCAACCTCCATGAGTAAGATTTTAGTGATTAATGGTGCTAAACAATTTGCCCACTCAAACGGTGAATTAAATGACACATTAACCACCCTAGCAACCACATATCTCACGGAACTCGGCCACGAAGTTCAAGTCACCCGTGCAGACAGCAATTATGATGCTGAAAGTGAAGTTGAAAAATACTTATGGGCAGATGTTGTTATCTATCAAATGCCAGGCTGGTGGATGGGCGCACCTTGGACAGTCAAAAAGTATATTGATGATGTCTTTACCACTGGTCATGGTTCACTTTATGCAAGTGATGGCCGTAGCCGTTCTGATGCCTCAAAAAAATATGGTTCAGGTGGTCTAATTCATGACAAAAAATATATGCTGTCATTGACTTGGAATGCTCCAATGGAAGCATTTGAAGATGCAGATCAATTCTTCCACGGCGTAGGTGTAGATGGTGTTTATTTACCATTTCATAAAGCCAATCAGTTCTTAGGCATGAGCACCCTTCCGACATTTATCGTAAATGACGTGATTAAAATGCCTGACGTTGATAGCTATGTTGAAGAATATAAAGCACACTTAAATACTGTATTTGCAGCAGCCTAATAAGGAGAAATCCATGCTAACCATTATTGCGGAAATTCGTACTAAATCGGGTGGACAGCATCGCCAGAACGTATTGGATGCCTTTCAAAAAATCATTCCAACTGTTTTAGCAGAAGATGGTTGTCATGGTTATGAACCTTTAGTTGATCACAAATCAAATGCGAGCTTCCAAACCCAAGAGCCTGATACGATTGTCATGCTAGAAAAATGGGAAAGTGTTGCTCATCTTGAAGCGCATTTAGCGACGCCTCATATGCAAGCGCATCATGCAGCCGTTAAAGATGATGTAGTTGACGTCAAAATTAAAATTTTAGAAAGCGGCGTATAATTTAGACTATAAAAAAAGACGATATATATATCGTCTTTTTTATTTTTAAGAGCAAAGCTGTGTTTGGAAACCTCTAGAGCCTTTCCCTCTCGCGCATTGATAGCTCTTTTGCTTATTTTGCAATTGCCACTTTTCATCAACTAGCTTAAATGAATATTCTGTTCGGATTGCAGAAACAGAATCATCCATTAAACCTGTTTGGATAACGGTAATACGGGAAACTGTTGGAGATTCTACTCGGTTAAATACTTGCTGAACTGAGGTATTGTTATGCTCTTTTACGATCTCAGGCTGGGCTTTAAGTACTTGTTGCATCGGAGTTTCCGAACCCACAAAAGGAATTAATTTACTGGTCGTCGCACACCCAGTGAAAAGCCCAGCACAAAGCGCTGAAATTAAAAATAAACGTTGCATTTTTATCACCAAAACAAAAGGCATAGCTTTATGATGCTATGCCTTTGTCGGTTACTCTGTAGAAACTATGTAGTTCTAAGGATAGCTACTCTTTTACAGGTCAAATAATTGTTCTTACTCACTCAACTTTAACGACAATCGTTTGATAAAATTAATTTCTATTACACATAACAAATAGGATCATTATGCAACTGACGTATGCGGGACAAGTTTTCTTGGTGGTCGTTGCAGTTTTGATGATTTGGTCATTTGTAATCACCAAGTTTTGGGTCAAGCGTTTAGCTAAAAATCGTAAAAGTAGTAAGTTTGAATTTGCCTATTTATTTGCCGTGGTTTTTAGTATTAGTGCTTTATTTTTCCCATTTACTTATTGGGTTTCTCAGGCAGTCTACGGCTTAGCAACCAAACCAACTTACGATGCAACTGTAGTGAGTTATACTTCGGAATGGGTAGATACTGAACGTACCGACTCAAATGGGCGTAAATATAAAACTAAGACACTGATGCATATTGCTCAGGTTCAATTTAAAGATAATCAAAACAGAACTCTAACTTTAGACAACTCAGTTCGCTCTGGTGATGTACCTGTAGTTGGTGAACATATTACTGTTGTTTATGAATCAGGTGATCACACCGCACAAGAAAAGAGCTGGCGAACAATTCTATTGTTTGCAGCCGCTTTATTTATGCTGTTTATTTTAGGTTATGTGTTGCTCATGATTATTGCCTACAGTCTAAAGCGCGACATGGAACCCTACAAAACATTTGCTAGCAAGTTAATTTTTAAAGTCACACTTCCACTTGGAACAATGGCGATGTTTTCGATGTTGTCTTATTCTATTTTTGCCTATTTCTTCTTAGGTAATCCAAGGGATTTACCTGTGTGGGCCATTACGCTTTGTAGCTTTTTTGCTCTTAGTCTTTTACCGTTGATTTATCATATTGTGACGGGTTGGAAAGCTTACAAGAAATAACTCTATCTAAAGCCACTTGTAAGATAAGTGGCTTTATCAAAAGTTACCCAAACTAAGTTAAATCAACTGGTTGAATATTATTAATTTCGACAAGATTAGGATTAGGCTCGAACTTTAACCAACCATTTTTCATCCACCTTTCCACTAGATTGCTCCCAAGAATGGAAAGTAAGTTATTTAACAATTCGAATTTTGCATAATTATTGAAATAAAAAACAATAATATTACAACGCTGCTGAATAAACTCTCCATTAAAGGAGAATATTTCTTTAATATAATTTTCATCTGATTGGTCCAAAGAGTGTCCCCATATTTGAATATTGTAAGTTTCTTCAGAACTTTGCTTCAACACTCCGTAATCTCTAGTTTTAGCATCAAACATTGTTCTAAAATATACATCTACACTTAAAGAGGGGTTATCTAAGTAACTATTGATTTCATCCTCTAAACTTTTAACTTTTCTTTCCGTAGAGTAAAAATGATTAATAATTTCACTTAAAAAAATATAATCCGTATTTTTATACATTTTCTGATGATATTTAGTAAAACCATATGCTTTTATATTTTTTAATGATTCTGACTTTAAATCTGAAATCCCTAAAACAATATTTTGATTAACACCCGCCTTACCATGTAAGAAATCAACATATCGATCATTATTACAAATCTTAGTGTAAGTATTAGTATAATTAAATGAATAAACCTTATCATAATTAGAAATATAACTATCATCTATACCATTTTTAAACTTAAGATCACAAATCAAACAAAGATACCAGTTAAAAATATCAATAAAATTATTCAAAGATTCATTCAAATCCCCAATACTATTTTCAACCATATAAAAATCATATTTATCAAAGCGCTTAATATATTTATCACTTATAAAATAATTGTAATTCTTTGACTTCAAATCTGTGTAATTAAATTCTCTATATCCATCTGAATCTCTTACTGATTTATAATATTTCTTTTCTAAAATTTTCACACATGATAGAGCATCGCAAGCTCTTTCCCCCAGATAAATAAATTTATTAGAAGTAGAATCGTTACTTATAGATGTTTTTACTTCCAACTCAAGATTGTTATCTTTATTATAAAAATCAGTTATTTTTTCAAATAATTTAGTAAAATAATTTAATACTTCTTCAATCTTTTTTTCGAAATCTATCCAAGTTCTTACCTGTCTTACATGATCAGAGAAATATTGGTACCAAACATTTTCTTTCAAATGTTGCTTTAACTCTATGATTTGGTCAACCGAGATTTTGGTCTCATCTGTTTGATACATTGCTTTTGTATATCTGAAGAAATAATTCTCTTTTTCATACAAAGAGCCAAATAGATCATCAAAGCTCATCTCCCCAACAGATAAATCCCAATTTTCTATAGCTTCCATTGCAACCATAAAATGGTCATACTTTGTAGGCAAATAGTGAGATAAATCGAAGCCATTACCAACTATTAGAATATTCATTGTTATAAAATTCTCATAATAAAAAAGCGCATCTTTCGATACGCTTTTAACAGAAATTCTTTTATTCAATCAAGCATTAAAGATCAAACAATTTACCTGGGTTCATCAAACCATTCGGATCAAATACTTTCTTCAAAGCTTTCATATATTCGATTTCTTCAGGCGAACGTGAATATTCCAAATATGGCTTTTTCGTCATGCCTACACCATGTTCAGCAGAGATTGAACCATCGTATTTTTTAACGGTATCAAACACATATTTATTAACCACCTGACATTTCGCAAAGAACTCATCTTTGGTTAAGTTTTCAGGTTTTAAAATATTTAAGTGCAAGTTACCGTCACCGATATGACCGAACCAACAAATTTCAAAGTCAGGATAGTTTTCTTGAACGATCGCATCAATTTCACGAATAAATGCAGGTACGTGAGTGATTAATACTGAGATATCGTTTTTATATGGAATAAACGGCGCGATTGATTCAGAGATATCTTCACGTAAACGCCATAAGCTTTCTACTTGGTCAAGGCTCTGGCTCATCACACCATCAAGTACCCAACCCTGCTCCATACAATGCTCAAAAATTTCCATTGCTTTATCGAGAATCGGCTCATATGGTGCTTCAAACTCAAGTAATACATAGAACGGGCACTGAGTTTCAAATGGGCGTTGTACATGTCCATGATCTAAAACTTTTTGCATTGCAAGTTCACCAAAGAACTCAAATGCAGTTAGGTCGATGTCTTTTTGGAAAGCATGTAATACAGGCATTACTGCATCAAAGTCAGGAACACCTAAAACTAAAACTTGTAAATTTTGTGGTTGACGCTCAAGTTTAATTTCTGCTTCAGTCACTAAACCTAGTGTGCCTTCACCACCAATAAACAAATGCTGTAATGCATAACCAGTTGCATTTTTAACCATGCCTTTGTTTAAACGCAGAATGTCACCTTTACCAGTCACTACAGTTAAACCAAGTACCCAGTTACGTGTCATACCATATTTAATGACTTTAATACCGCCGGCATTTGTTCCGATATTACCGCCAATCTGGCTAGAACCTGCGGATGCAAAGTCCACTGGATAATACATACCTTGTTCTTCTGCATAATTTTGCAATTGCTCAGTCACAACACCAGCTTGCACTCGAACCATACGATCTGCCGGGAAGAACTCAAGAATTTGGTTCATTTTGTCCATGCTAATGACAATTTCACCATTGGTTGCTACCGCACCAGCAGAGAGACCAGTACGACCACCTGACGGTGTAATCGCAACATTAAACTGGTTCGCAAGCTTTACAACTGCCTGAACTTGTTCTGTCGTTGACGGAAAAACGATGACCGATGGGTTCGGATTAAAATGCTTGGTATGATCTTTACCCCAGTTTTCGAGACTATCAGCATCAGTTTTAATACGGTTTTCACCGACGATTGCTGTTAATTGGGTGAGTAACTCAGGTGTTAAAGCGACTGGAGCATTCATCGTTTGCAGACCTAGCAAGAAGTAAACTGTGGTGGGACTATGACCTCATAATTCTCAAGGTTCTCACCTGAGCAAAGTCATAATGTTCAAGGAACTCCTATATTCTACATGTATCCGCGCAAGCGATAAAGTTCAGAATAGAGATACTGTCACTACAAAACATGTTTAACGTAAATAAATACTTTCTATGGGGGCTTTCAGAGAAAAATCACATTTATCCCCCTACCAAGCATATTTTAAAATGCTCGACAAGCCATAAACAGAAGTGATTAGACATAGATAAAATTGCCATAAGGCGATGGTATAAACGAAATATCTATAGCGCTGCCCAGTATGTTATTATACCGCCACCAAATTTGGCCTTTGTAGCGGAGCCGTAATGAGCCAACATCTTTCACTACCTAAAGATAAAATCCGTTTCCTTTTGTTAGAAGGCGTTCACCAAAACGCAGTCGATACTTTAAACGCTGCGGGTTACACCAATATTGACTATCGTAAAACTGCTCTTGAAGGCGAAGCGCTTAAAGAAGCAATTAAAGATGCTCACTTTATTGGTATTCGTTCGCGTACCCAATTGACTGAAGAAGTTTTCGAAGCTGCAAACAAATTGATCGCAGTAGGTTGTTTCTGTATCGGAACAAACCAAGTTGATCTTAAAGCAGCAATGGCACGTGGTATTCCTGTATTCAACGCACCGTATTCAAATACGCGTTCGGTTGCAGAGCTTGTACTTGCTGAAACGATTCTTCTTCTTCGCCGTGTTCCTGAAAAATCGGCGGCTTGTCATCGTGGTGGTTGGGACAAGTCTGCTGTCGGTTCTTTTGAAACTCGTGGCAAAACTTTAGGTATTGTGGGTTACGGTTCCATCGGTTCTCAACTTTCAGTTCTTGCTGAAAGCATGGGTATGCATGTTATTTATTATGATGCAGTAACCAAGTTACCAATGGGTAATGCTCGCCAAGTTGGTTCTTTAGATGAACTTTTAGCAACTGCAGATGTTGTAACGTTACATGTGCCAGATGTTCCGTCTACACGTAACTTCTTCACTAAAGAACAATTTGCGAAAATGAAAGAAGGCGCGATCTTCTTAAATGCTGCACGTGGTACATGTGTAGTGATTGAAGATTTAGCCGATGCAATCAAGTCTGGTCATATTGCTGGTGCAGCAGTTGACGTATTCCCGAAAGAACCTAAAGCAAATGGTGAAGAATTCCAGTCTCCACTTCGCGGCTTAGACAACGTGATTTTAACTCCTCACGTTGGTGGTTCAACCATGGAAGCACAAGCAAACATTGGTTTAGAAGTTGCAGAGAAATTTGTTGCTTACTCTGACAAAGGTATGACACTTTCTGCGGTAAACTTCCCAGAAATCGCGTTACCATTGACTGCTGGTCAACACCGTTTATTGCATATCCACAAAAACGTACCGGGCGTATTGTCTAAAATCAACAACTTGTTTGCTGAGCAAGGCATCAACATTTCTGGTCAGTCACTTATGACTAAAGGTGACATCGGTTACCTCATCATGGATGTTGACGCTTCTGCTTCTCAAGAAGCTTTAGATATGTTGCATGAAGTTGAAGGTACAATTCGCGTGCGCGTATTGTTCTAATACGAACTGTAAATTCAAAAGCCACAGCATTGTCTGTGGCTTTTTTATGGGTATTTACATTATCATGTGAAAAGTATACCAATTGATCAAATAATAAAATGTCCACTTTAAACCAGAAATCTCAGCTACATGCTTTGGGTTTTCTTATTCTTGCCATGTTAAGCGTTCAAAGTAGCGCATCTTTAGCTAAAATTTTATTTCAGAACTTCCCTGTACTGACTGTTTCTGCAATGCGGCTATGTTTAGGTGCAATTATTCTTGCCATTATTTTTCAAATTTGGCGAATTAATTTTAATCAGGTCCGCTGGAAAGCAATCTTAGCTTATGGATTTGCGCTTGCAGGCATGAACGCCTTATTTTATCTGTCGATCGAACGCTTACCGATTGGAATTGCAGTTGCTTTTGAATTTATTGGCCCTTTAAGTGTAGCGTTATACCACGCACGGCAAAAATATGATTTTGTTTGGGTGAGCTTCGCAATTATTGGGCTGATTTTACTTTTCCCTTTCAATCAGGCTCATAGCTTAGATTGGATCGGCGTTTTATTTGCAATTAGTGCAGGGGCTTGTTGGGCGCTTTATATTATTGCTGGGCAAAAACCTTCTGGTATTTCAGGTAATCATACGGTGTGCTTGGGAATGAGTGTAGGTGCATGCATCTTATTACCCATTACCTTTTTTTCAAACTCGATCGGTCAAGTGATTGAACTTCCCTATCTTTTTTATTTTATTGGTTTGGCAATTTTAGCCAGTGCTCTTCCATTCTCTTTAGAAATGCTAGCCCTACGTAATTTAACGCCCTTAAGTTTCGGGACATTAATGAGCCTAGAGCCCGCAGTTGCAGCACTTTCCGGTTTTATCTTCTTGGGTGAATATCTTTTATGGAATCAATGGTTAGCACTTGCAACCATTATCACTGCTTCTGTTGGTTGTACCGTAACCACCCAAAAAGCTCGCCAAGAACGTGAAAAAACAGCAAGTTAATTTAATGAAATCTGCCAGCTAAAACATAGTATTCGTTATAATTGTCCACCATTATTTTTAGACATCAGATGAAGCGCTAGAGTATTTTCCATGCAAAATCTTCCAATTATTGCTGTGCTGTATATGATTTTGTCGATGGTTTCGTATCAAATCAGCGCTTCATTTGCCAAGCAGCTCATTGCTACATTAGACCCGCTCACTGTCACAATTTTAAGGCTGAGCTTTGCAACAGTCATCGTCGCGATCATGTTTCGATCTTGGAAAATCTGGTCACGCTTACCCTATTTAAAATGGCGTGATTTATTGATGTACTGCGCTTCTTTAGGCTTAATGAATATCCTATTTTATACCTCACTTGGAAAACTACCTCAAGGTATTGCTGTTGGATTAGAATTTATTGGTCCATTAGGCCTTGCACTTCTTTCTATTAAACAAAAGAGTGACTACATTTGGGTAGCACTAGCCATGTTAGGCATTGCACTCATGGTACCTTGGCAAAACCCTATTCAACACCATTTCTCGTATGTAGGTGCAGCATGTGCACTAGGTGCCGGACTTTGCTGGGCTTTCTATATCTATTTCGGTCATAAAGTTGTGACCCAAAATATCGGGATGCACGCATTAACGATTGGGATCGGTGTATCTGCACTTGCGTTATTGCCAATTGGAATCTGGCACAATGCTCCTGCATTACTTGAAACACAGTACTGGGGTAAAGCCTTACTTATTGCGGTGTTAGCGACTGCAATTCCATATGCACTTGATTTAATGGCTCTCAAACAACTCAATAAATTAACTTATGGGACTCTAACGAGTTTAGCACCAGCATTGGCAGCATTAACGGGTTTCTTATTGCTTCACGAAGAAATCAGCATGCTGCAATGGGTGGCTTTGGCTTGCGTAATGCTGGCCTCTATTGGTGTTACTTTAAGAAGTACTAAAAAGGCTGCATAGGTTTACTCTACTGCTGCTTTTTATACTTTTTATATTCCTTTAAATATTTATTACCCAGTGTCTCCTTTTCGCTGTCTTTAAGAATTTTTCCGGCTTGTTGAAAAAACTTATGTTCTTCTTCTTTTAAATGATGATGGACTTTTTCACTCAACTGTTTGGCGGTTGCTAACCAGCTTGGGCTACTCATATCGGTTTGTTCAAGTTGTTCGACCAACTCATCCATTTCATGATGTTCAGATAAAGCATGTCTCGTAATATCTAAACCAACATCATCAAACATTAAAGGAATATAGAGGTAACGATCTTCTGCAACTGAATGGGCATAAAGTTCATTTTTTAATGCATCAAATAATTCTTTTCGTTCTTCGGTTAAACCGTGTGTCTGAATGAGTTGTTCAGAAAGGTCACGTTGATTTTCATGGCTTTCTCTTAATGCTTCGAAAATATTCATTCTCTTCCTCATTTTTAGCTAAAAAATCTTTTTTATTTCAAGGTTTATCATACGTTGAAATTTATAATATTTAAGTAGCTTAAAATGAGACTATTTTTTACACAGTTCTCTTTCTAGTAAATTTCTGTAATGATTTTTATATTTATAGCTTTAAATGATACACAAAAGTATGAACTGCATTTTTGAGGCAGCTCATACTTTCAATCTTATTTAACCCGTAACAAACATTTGATAGCCCAAACGGCAAATCAGAATACTCACCAAAATTAAAAAGATAATTCGTACAAAACCACTGCCATATTTAAGTGCAGTACGTACCCCAACAATAGAACCTAGCACGTTAGCCGCTGCCATCATTAAACCAATATGTAAAATAGCGTGACCAGTCGGGATGAGAAAACTCAGCGCAGCTAAGTTCGTCATAAAATTACCAATTTTTGACAAAGCTGAAGCATGCAAGAAATCAACTTGTAAAAAACGGATAAAGAAGAAAATAAAGAAACTACCAGTACCCGGCCCAAAAATACCGTCGTAGAAACCAATGGCCAAACTACCAATACCAGCTAAAATTAACATTTTCGTGGTAATTTTTTGCTCGGTATGAACTTGACCGAAGTTCTTTTTAACTAGGGTATAAATCGCAATCACAATCAACATCACGAAAACGAAAGGACGCAATACCGATTGAGGAATAAGTGACAAACATGCCGCGCCGGCAAAAGAACTAATCAAGGCACAAATGGCAATAACGGCTAAAAGCTTCCATTGCAATTTTACTTTTTTAGCAAATGTATAAGCCGCCGATGCCGTACCAAAAATGGATGAGACTTTATTGGTACCAATCACCGTAGCAGTCGACATGTTAGGAAAAGTGCTCATGATCCCCGGAATCTGGATAAGTCCACCGCCGCCTACAGCAGCATCAATTGCTCCTGCAGTAAACGCAAAAAAGATCAAACTAAGGATAACGTCCCATTCCATGCCCATGCTCTATACTCTACATCTACTACAAATTTAAGATACGCTTAGGTACCAACCGTTTTTTATCGGTAATCTCGGCTAAGCCTAAACAGCGCTCACCCGAAAACACCAAAACTTCTGCTTCTGCAGAATGTTCAATATTGCTTTCTAAACCGTTGCAAAAATATTTTTCACGCCCTTCTGGAACCTGAATTTTTAAGAAATGGTCAACTGGTGCATAAACTGGAAGTAGCAAAGCTTCTCTTTGCTCTTCTGTTAAACTTTCCAGATATTCAATGGTATAGCTCGGTATAAGCTCAAAATGTCCTGTTTGAGTCCGGTTCAGCATCGTTAAATGCCCACCACAACCGAGTGCTTCACCAATATCTTCACCTAATACACGGATGTATGTACCTTTAGAACAGGTTACATCCAGAGTGATACTATTTTCGGTAAATTCAATAAGCTCTAAAGCATAAATCGTGACTGGACGCGCTTCTCGCTCAATCTCTATACCTTTTCTCGCCAACTCATATAACGGCTTACCTTCTTTTTTCAAAGCCGAATACATGGGCGGAACTTGTTGAATATCGCCTCTAAACTTTTCTAAAGTTTGTTCAATAAGTTCTTGGTTAAGAACAGGAATAGGACGCTCTTGTAAAATCTCCCCTTCCACATCACCTGTTGTTGTGGTCTGTCCCAATCGAACAGTGGTTTGATAACGCTTTGTTGAGTCCAGCAAATAATGTGAGAACTTGGTTGCCTCTCCCAAACAAATCGGGAGCAAACCTGTCGCCAAGGGATCTAACGCTCCAGTATGGCCTGCTTTTTGGGCGCGATATAACCAACGCACTTTTTGCAAAGCCGCATTTGAACTTAAGCCTAATGGTTTATTTAACAGAAATACACCACTGATATGGCGACGAGAAATTTTTTGATTTTTTGTCGTCATTTTTACTGGAACACAAAGCTAGAAAAAAGTGCCGACATGTTAGCAAATTCGGCAAGATATTTTCACAATATTTAGGTGCCTTTTCACTTATTTTATGGCACATTAATGAACGAGTAAAAAAACAACAAATTAAAACTTAAGGAAGATATCTTTATGCAAGGGATGCAGAAGAAGGTATTGTGGTGCGTGCTCGGATTTTTTATTTTGGGCCTCATTGCATGTGTATATTGGCTAAGCCCAGAATCAAAAAATACATCAACTCAAGTCAGTGAAAAGACAGCTCAAAATTTAGCATCAGCTCCACCCACAAATAACTCAACACTAAATGCAGATGCCTACCATAGTAAAAGTCAGCAAGATACTGAAGTTAACTGTCAGTTAAAAATTGATAGTTCTCAACATTTGGTCATTAACAGTCAAACACGTGACTGCTTTGAATATTTTATTACCCAATATGGAGAAAATGATTTAGAGCAAATTAAAAATCACTTTGGACAATTTATTCAGGGAAAATATTTAGAGCCAGCTCGCTCACAGATTCTGGATTTATGGGGTCGCTACTTAAAATATCGTGAACAGCTTGCTCAAATCCAAACGCCCTCGTCAAAACAACAAGATAAAAATTATTTTCAAAAAATCTTTAATTCAATTCAAGATCTAAGAAAACGTTTCTTTTCGTCCGCTGAAATTGATGGACTCTTCTCAACTGAAGATATCTATCAGAACTACACGCTAGATCGTATGCAAATACTTGAGGACTCTTCTTTAAGCGAAATTGAAAAGGCGCAAAAGCTTAAAGAACGCTTTGAACAGCTACCAGAAGACTGGCAACAGAACCTGCAAGAACTCTCTAAACTTGATGACTTACATGCACTGACCAAACAAATTAAAGCGCGCAATGGTTCAGCAGAAGAACTTAGAAAAATGCGTACAGCACTTGTTGGAGCCGAGGCGACTCAACGATTAGAAACTTTAGATACACAGCGTAGTGCTTGGCAGCAAAGGGTCACAAGTTACTTGAGTGGACGAGATGAAATTATTAAAAGCAATATGAGCGATAGTGCTAAAAACCAAGCCATACAACAATTACGCCAACAACAATTTAACTCATCACAAGAACAATTAAGACTTCGAACTTTTGAAACGGTCCATGATCAGGGAGGTGAACTGCCATTTAATTATTAAGCCTTTTCTTTTAGGAACTGGCTAAACAAGCACTAGCAGTAAGAAGCTGCTTTTCATACAAAATAAAAATAGTGAGTAAAAAATGAAAAGGAAGTTAACGTTTTTTTGCGCTGCAATGCTCTCAGGATTGAGTGTTTCAGCGGCCCATGCCACAAATGCTGAACAAGTTAAAAACTCGTTCGTCTATTCATCTTATGCACAAACCAAATATCCACTGGTTTTTAACCACGGTATGGCAGGTTTTAACCGAGTTGGGACAGATACACTTGGTCTCGATTACTGGTACCAAATTCTTCCTGATCTGGCACGTAATGGAGGAAATGTCTGGGCAACCAGAGTGTCACCTTTTAACTCAACAGAAGTGCGTGGTGAACAACTTGCCCAGCAAGTAGAAGAGATTATTGCCATTACTGGTAAGCCTAAAGTCAACTTGATCGGTCATAGCCATGGGGGCCCGACAATTCGCTATGTGGCCGGTATCATGCCAGAGAAAGTTGCCTCACTCACCACGATCGGTGCACCTCACAAGGGATCACCAATGGCAGATGTGATCCTGAACGTTGAGGGTACTCCTCTGTCTGGACTGGCAACGTTAGTAAACTGGTTTTCAGCAGCCATTACTTGGGCAGGAGGCCTAGACCCAACAAGCTATCCGCATGACTCTTTAGCAGGTGCTCATAGCTTATCAACTCAAGGTTCAGCTCAATTTAATGCTCAATTCCCTATGGGTGTACCAACTACTTCTTGTGGTGAAGGGACATACCAAGAGAAAGGTATTTATATGTATTCTTTCTCGGGGAATAAAGCGCTGACCAACCCATTAGATCCATTTGATATTGCGCTTACAGGCAGTAGTTTAGTAGTCGATCCATTTGGTGATAATGATGGACTTGTTTCCCGATGCAGTGCCAAATTTGGTAAAACAATTCGTGATGATTACAACTGGAATCATTTAGATGAAGTGAACCAAGTACTTGGTATACGTTCTATTTTCGCTTCCGATCCTGTATCAGTTTATCGTCAACACGCAAACCGTTTGAAACTTCAAGGACTATAGTTTTTAAACAAAAAAATGCGCCAAAAGGCGCATTTTTTTACTCGCTATAAGCTTACGCTTTACGAGCTGGTAATTTTTCACGAATACGTGCAGCTTTACCAGACAAGTCACGAAGATAGTAAAGTTTAGCACGACGAACGTCACCACGACGTTTCACTTCGATTTTAGCAACAACTGGTGAGTGAGTTTGGAATACACGCTCAACACCAACACCGCTAGAAATTTTACGTACTGTGAACGCAGAGTTCAAACCACGGTTTTTCTTAGCGATTACAACACCTTCAAATGCTTGAAGACGTTCACGATCACCCTCTTTTACTTTTACTTGAACGATGACAGTGTCACCAGGAGCAAAAGCAGGGATATCAGATTTTAACTGTGCATTTTCAACAGCTTGAACTAAAGGATGTTTACCACTCATTGTGGGAATCTCCAATATGTGCGGAGTCAGAAGAGGTCTGAATTTCCGCTGGGGATAGAGGCTAAAGCGCATATCAACCCGTTTATCTTTCCCTTTACGACAATATGTCTATAAAGAGCCTTTAAATTTACATAAAACTATTCATTAAATAGAATTATGCTTTAACTCGAAGCATTGCTTCTCGTCTTGTTGCAGAACTTTCGTTCTTGAGAATAACGATTAAGAGTTACCGTTATTCACTTGCGTATCTTTTAGCCATTTTTTTTGCTGCTTAGTCAACTCAACCTTTTCGACCAACTCTGGTCGGCGCTCTAGAGTTCTTTGATATCGCTGCAAAAAACGCCATTTTTCAATATTGCCATGATGTCCAGATTTTAATACCTCTGGCACATCCAGCCCTTCAAAATGGTCAGGCTTTGTATATTGTGGACAATCTAAAAGACCATCAACAAAAGAATCTTGTACTGCTGATTGTTCATCTGACATTACATTCGGCAAACGGCGAATAATACTGTCAAGTAACACCATAGCGGGCAGTTCACCACCAGATAAAACATAATCACCAATTGACCATTCTTGATCAACATAATGCTGGATCAAACGTTCATCGACTCCTTCATAACGTCCACACAGTACAATTAAGCCGTCATAATCAACAAACTGCTGTACTGCCTGTTCATTTAAGGTTTTGCCTTGTGGGGACATATACACCACAGGAACATGAACATGTCCTGCTTGTGAGGCAAGCTGTTTGGCATGTGCAATTGCTTTCGCCAAAGGCTCAGCCATCATCACCATACCTGGGCCGCCACCAAATGGACGTTCATCCACTCTTCTGTAGTTTCCCTCAGCAAAATCACGAGGATTAATACAAGTGACTTGTACAATATCTCGCTTTGCCGCACGTCCGCTGATGCCGTAGGCTGTAATCGCTTCAAACATTTCAGGAAAAAGCGTAATGACTGCAAAAAACATCACAGACTCCTCTATTTTCCTGCTGTATTAATCCTAAAAGGATTAATAATCTACGCCCCAATTGACGTAAATACGACCAGCTTCAAGATCAACACGTTGTACTACATCCTTATGCCAAGGAATCATGCGCTCTTCTGAATCAATGCTGTCTGGGGTAGCATGCACCACCATCACATCATTAGCTCCAGTTTCAAACAACTCATGAATTTTCCCTAAGTTTACTTCCTGTTCTTCTTCATCAAGACCTAACACAGTTAAGCCCTTTAAATCTGACCAGTAGTATTCATCTACATCTGCTTTTGGCAGTTGAGACTTAGCAATCCAGATATTAGCGCCAACCAAGCTTTCCGCCCCAGTGCGATCACTCACACCTTTCAACGCAACAACTAGGCCTTTGCCATGTGGTTTCCAACGTTTTACATCTATTGTTTGCCAACCGGCCTTGGTCTCAATGTACCAAGGCAGGTAGTCAAACATGTTGCTCATAGGTTCTGTATTTGAATACACCCAGAGCCACCCATTCAATCCATAAGCTGAACGTAACTGTCCAATCTGAATACGATCTTCGGGAACATTCTGTGTTGATGTCATGGGCTACCTACTACAAAAATTATGCAGTAGCTTTTTTAGCTTGAGCAGCTAAAGAAGCAACACGTTCAGAAGGTTGAGCACCTTGAGAAACCCAGTGAGCAAAACGGTCTGCATCTAAACGAAGTTTTTCTGCTTGACCTTGTGCAGTCGGGTTAAAGAAACCGATACGCTCGATGAAACGACCATCACGTGCATTGCGGCTGTCAGTCACAACGATTTGATAGAATGGACGTTTTTTTGCACCGCCACGTGCTAAACGAATAACAACCATGATAAAAGCCTTATAATTCTTACGGATTATCCCTGCGCCGACCATCGGCAACACTTCAAACCCCTTTCATAGAGGGCGACATTCTACGTGATTTTCGCCCTGAAAGAAAGATTATTTTTTGAGTTATCCGCAGTTTTGAATTTAAAATTACTATAGCCAATTTGATGCGGCAGATAACGCACAATCAGTTGCACCTTTTGCCCAAAATTTTTGCCCTTGATCATTAAGACAAATGATCCCATCACCAGCTTGAGAACTAGTAGCAATAGGTGTAGCCGTTAACACCCAGCTTGAATCAGTTATGCTAGAAAAAGCTAAGTTATATAAGGCTTGGCCTTGTTGAGGGCTGACACTAGAACCATAAATCGATGTAATCGTCGCATTCGATGGATAACGATTGTGAACTACTTTTTCTGCTTCTAATGTTTGGGCAATATTCATCATTTCAGATTGAACAGCTGTACGATGTCCTTTGCGTAAATACTGCAAATATGAAGGTGTCGCTATAGCTGCTAAAATTGCAATTATTGCGACTACAATCATGAGTTCTATTAAGGTAAAACCATTCTTCATTGCCAATTCTCACTATTTGTTTCACATACATTGCAAGTGACCGCTCCACCACAGTCATTATCAACAGCCGTAGCTGTTAAACTTTGGCAACGCAAACCTGAATTCTTAGCAATAAAATTAAAGTTTCTTGAATCTGTAGTTGTCGCTTTAATGACCCATGTTTGCCCATTTGCAGCAGCATTCGTCAATAAATTTCCTGTCGTCGTATCATCACTAATTTCAATCGTATAACCACCCCGTGGCAAAGTTACAGATGTGGTGGTAAATCCTCTATAGGTAAAGTTCTTGGATTTATGCCGTTCCAACTGTTCTGCCAATTTTAGAATTTCACCTTTAGCAGCAGAAGCCGTCGCTCTACGGCTATAACTTTGATATGAAGGGATAGCAATCGAAGCAAAAATAGCGACAATCACGATGACAACCATGAGCTCAATCAAGGTAACACCCTGATTAAACCGCAGAATATAATATTTATTCATCAGTCATCCCTTAGCGATAACGCTCATACCAGCGCGCAGGAACTAAGTGACTTGTACATTGCCACTCGCCCGTTCCACTCTCGTTCCCAGACAGTTGTAATTTCCCACAACTATTAGTCACTGGAGGCTCATCTCTTTTTGGAACAAATGCTATGCCGCGAATACCGGAGCCAATAACGTTTTTATTACATTCAGAAGCTCCTACTGGGCAATTAGTACCAGTTTGTGTTTTGAATCCACTTCCATTCTCTTTATTTTGATCAATTGACCCATCAGAATTAAGGCAGGCGCCAAATGGTAAACAGAACGTCTGCTGGTCAGTTTCACCTACTACACGGGGTAAACATGGGTCTGCCGCTACAATACCTGTTCCCTGTGGATCATAAACAGGCACAATTAAAGTCCCTGTAATTGCCATAGGCTCTTCAAAAGCTTTAAGACCTCCTTTAATACGGAAACTATTATTAGCTTTTTCGGTACCATCGCTCATACTAGAAAGCGAGCGATACCAACCGTTTTGTCCCGCCCCAGTGTTGGGAAAGAAAATCTGTGCTACTCGTGTTTCTCCAGATCGTAAAATTTGTGGATTTTTTCGAAGCGTCGATCGAGTAATATCTTTTGTTTCAAGTTGGTTATCAGTTAAAGACATTAAATTCTTTTTAATAAAGTCTTTATCGATAATTCCATAAACGTTGTTTACAGGTCTTCCACTTAATGCTGTGCTTGGTGACATCCCCTCACGGCCTGTAAGCGGATAAACATCTAAAGGTGTACTACGGTCACCTGAAGCAATACCTACAGTAATAAAAGTGCGGATTCCATAATCGTGAATTGTCACTGTTGGCGGTTCATAAAAACGTGGCGCATTCCCAGCGGTATAGTCGTTCGAGCTATCATAAGTTGAGTCATTTGTTGCCAAATTGGCTAATCGAACAACTCGAATACCAAAACTGCTATAAGTTGAATTTGTTTTTGTCTGGTTATTATTAAGATCGATACGGAAAATTTGTCCGCCTAAATCGCCAAAATATAAATGGTCTACCAAACCATCAGCATCTCGATCTAAGGTACTAATGCGACTAACAATACTGTGCTTCATATTAGAGTTATCTATATTAGAGCCTGTATCACTAGTCCACCATAAGCGTTCCCCAGTTTTAGCATCAATAATATAAACAGCATTCCCTTTTGCTTTTCCATTCGTAAAGCAAGAATTACTCAAGGTAATATTCGGGTTTTCATAACATTGGTCGTAGCCACCACCAACAATCATAACGCGTTTAATAACTCCGTTATAACGTATATTTGCAAGTACAGGTTTAGACCAACTCTGCCCCATGCGACTATAATCAGCTTGATCTGCTCCTACTCTAAACAGGAGCTTAGGTGAAGCAGGATTTAAGACATTTAAGCCATAATAGCTGCTGCCCCCCATTCGCATGCCACCATAAATATTCATTTGCTTTGCAGTTACTTTTGATACTGCTGAGCTACCGCTTCCCGTTGTAGTAATACTATATGCAGGGTCAGATACCCAAGCTCCATCCATACCGTGAGCAGGAGCTGTAGCATCACTTTGGCCAACAACTAAAGCTTTTGATGCAACTGGATCATTTAATATATCAGCGGGCACGAAAGCCATTTGTTCTACACCAGTTGAGGCATCCACAATATGCAGACCACCTTCCATCGTTCCATAGAGAATGGATTGTTCACGCGCAGATGTTAAATTCCCATTTTCATCTAATGTTCCATTATAGGTAAGCTGTACCGGTAAAGAATGAATACTACCGCCCATCGATAAATAGGGTTCATTCGATGTAACTAATGACGAAGGTAAATTCGTAGCGCTAATATCAGTTGAGTAACCTAGATAATTTAATATTTTTAATTTCAAGCTAATCGGGAAAGCTTTTAAAATATCTTGTCCCGTTGATGCATTAAACTTTCCTAAAACATAACTTGCTGTATTAGCCACACTATCAAAAGGATTAGTTCCTTCTGGTGGGGTAGCTGGAATTTTTAGCAAATTAGTTCCAGAAGTCGATATTTTCGTTAAGCTACCATCTGATGCGACGGCGGAAACATCAGTAAATAAGTTGCGGATTTTAGTTTGTACTGCGTAATAATATTTTGTGATATTTCCTTCTTCATCACGTGTTTCATTTTGTCCAGCAGTTGGTAAAGGAACTTTTGCATATGAACCACCAAAAAAGACTTTACCTCCATCATTATAAGTAGAGCTATTCCAATAATCTTTCGTACCCGTTCTAAATGCCCCAGTTGCGTTGTAAACCAACCCACCAGTATTAGCTTCAAAAGCACCGGCATTCGTTCCCGATAAAACAACATGATATTTCTTTAAATTTCCTCGCCATGTTAAGTAGGTGTTAGCCGGGTTTGGCTCAAAAGCACGTAAGTAACCATATTCCTGTAAATTTTTAGGATTTAGTGCATCATAAGGAACAGAGATAGCACCTGTGGTTAAGGGTTCTAAAGGAACTTTATCTAAGTTATTAATAAATGCGATAACACTATCTGTTACACCTTGCGCACTTTGGGTAGGGAAAAAACCTCCATTTCCATAACCAGGTGCAGCGACCGCATTTGTGGTCTGATTCGGCGAACAATTATCATCACTTTTACGATCAGATTGGGTTCTCGAACTTAAACGACAGGCATTTTTTACATCAGAAGAACTTAAACTAGAAAAGTCACTACCAAAACCGACAAATGCTGTTTGAATAGAAACTCCAGCTGGGTTTTTTGTTTTATCAAATAATCTTTTTGCAAATTCCCCCATACAGGCCCAACCAGAGTCTGCTGTCGTGTTAGACAAACCTCCAGAACAAGTAAAATTTGCTCCCAAAGTGCTGCCTAGGGCTGTCGACATTACAGTTGCCGAACGTGTATTTGTGGTATTGTTCGGTTCTCCATCTGATAAAAAGTAGATTCCTTGTCCATCACAACTCTGGCGATTGGCCACTGCAGGTAAAGGAGATTGGTAAATAGTATTTAAATTAGAGGCATTTCTATCTACAACAATATTGGGATTGCTAGCTGTATCATTTGATTTTGATTTTGGGATACCACTATCTGCATTTGCTACAGCATAATTAAAGGTGGTGTAGTAATAAGTATAAGAATAGGTCCAATCCGACGAAGTATCATAAGCAGTTGCCGTATCCACACCCGGATTAGAAGTTGACCAGTTACTCCAATAGTTATTAGAACGACAAGGTTGCCATAGATTTGTAGTATCGATTTGTGAATCGCGATAATTCGTACAATATGAGTATTCCATTCTATTATCAGATTTTCGCACACGCCTTATATAGCTATCTTTTCGAATGGCATAATTTGCCTCTGAATAGGTCGTTGTACCCATCAAATAAGCAGCAGCTTCCGCATAAGCATGTGCTGAAGGCGTTGACCCGCCAGCAGTTAAATTTGCAACAGCCTGTTTTAATTTATAACGTTGAGAACCCACTGTATTTAACGTACTCGCATCTCCTAAAGGAGCAGCAGCCACTAGAACCTGCCCACTTCGGCTATCACCATTTGCAGAGAAATTTCCCAACCCCACACGAGTGTCATTTAAAACAGGATTATTACTTGCTAAAAAAGCATTCATACCATTTTTAAGCATAGCCAGACGGTTTTCGCCATAACTATTGTTGGTCATACTTCCTGATGTATCCAACATCATCACAATGGTTTTTTTACCAGCTGTAGGTGAAGCATAAATTTGTAAATCACTCGCCTGCACAACGGAGCTTGTCATTAGCCATGTAAAAGCAACTGAACTCGAACAGATGGCATACCATAAATTATTTGGCTTAAAATTCTTCAATTTTAGTTTCACGATATTCCCCGTTATGAACCTGGTGCCGTAATTTGAGTGAGTTTATTGGTATAGTTAAATTCTTGAACTTGAGTACTAAAAGGCACGTTATGATTTGCTAAACACTCCGCTAATGTTTGTTTAGCCGTTAAAGCGGTATCAAAATTGTCGCTAATTTTTGCTGAACTCGTACTTAAACAATCTCTTTGTAAAGTTTCGATAGAGGTAGATGCATAGGCTGGTAAAAAAGCTGTTGTAATCACCCGAATACGTTGTGTAGACAACATGCTTTTAGGTAGTTGCGTACCTTCCGAGGTGTTTGTTCCTCGTGGTAAATTTGAGCCTGGAATATCGCTAGCAGCATCTGTTGGAACACTTACAGCAACTTGGGTAACCACTGCTTGACGATTACTACCATAGTCACTTGTTAAATCGCAGAAACCCGCCACGCCGCCATCTTCAACGACTGCATTATTAGCGCTTCCTGCTCGAAGTAAACTTGCACCTCTGGTCTGAGCAAAATTTGTTGCTGTAGAAACAGGCTTATAACAAAAGTTGTATTCCGCACCAGGATTACTTTCATGCTCTTTAAGCGCGGCACCAATCACATTAGTAATATTAGTTAGGGTGGTAGGATTCATCTGCACAATGAGTTCTAAAGGAGTGTCAGATGACTGAAAATTTAATTGGCTAACTTGGCTATTGGTAGCAACTTTTAAAGAAACAATAGCCACTCTTATTGCTAAAACGCCTACAGAAATAACAATCAATAAAATAATAAGCACAACAATAAGGGTTGCCCCTTTTTCCTTAGATCTACTCTTATGAATTAAATGGGTCATAGACTTTCCCCCATCGCGTTGCGTAGAGCAATTGTTAAGTTATAAGTGCGGCGTAAGAATCGAGTTGTATTATCAGAAGCATGCACGGTTTGATCTAACATAAAAAAAGATTGCTCAGGATCTATTGCTTTGCTTTGGGCATTATTAGTAGAGCGCGCTAATACAGATATTTGTATTGAAAGAATTCGTGGCGGCATCACAGATGGTGTGGCATCTCGGGCAGCCTGTGCAGCAGCGCGATATTGGGTAATGGTATAATAAGCAAAATTGCCAGCCGCATTTTTTGCACCAAACAGCACATGGAAATGATCAATACGCGGCAATACAATTTGACCAGCGTCGCCTAACCCAGCAACAGTGGTCGGTTGAGCTGTGGCTACAGCAGAGGGAGTATTTGCATCACATGCAAGTGCATAGTCTTGCTGGGAACTACCATTGCTATCCAGACGTAAAAAATAACGCTCTACAATTAAATCACCTGCAAGTACATTTACACCTTCACAATTGGTCATATTCGTAGGTGCAATAAATTGGATAGTCAGCTGATCACTTTGCATAGCAGCATCTGAACTGTTCTGTATATTTGAAAGACCTTTCCAGTGATTACTCACAGTACTCACCGTATCCCCTGTACCACGACTAAGTAATGTGTCAGCAATATAAGTATTTGTTCCAACGTTAGGGACAAAATTAACATTGTTGTTATTGGTTGCAGTTGAACCAGTTAATACAACACCGCCCCAAGGGGTCGTATCAGTTAATATTGGGTTGGTTATATTTCCATAATTTAGAAGGCGTATATCACGGGCAATATACTCCAAACCAAAAATACCGCTATCTTGTATTTCAGCATTTGCTTTTTGTAGACGACTTGATAGAAGTCCACCAATAAATAATTGAGTCGCCGCGGCCACCAAAATTAGACCTAAAGCCAATGCAACCATCAGCTCAATTAATGTAAAGCCTCGTTGTTTCAATAATACAAATGAGTGAGCCATTAATATGCCTCCATCATTAAACAGTTCGAATTATTGACATAAACGCCATTTGTACTCATACAGCTCGACACATCCGCGCTCGTGACTCCCTCATTTGTTGTAATTACTGGAGCGGTTTTTCCCCAAAAAACAAACAAACATTGCCTCTGCTGGGCCATTGTGCTTGTAACCCCTGGGCAATTTGTCATGGTAATTTTCATGCCAAGTTGATCAGCATTTCTTGCTGCTTGATATGCATCAAATTGGGCAAGCTGAGAAGGTGTACAAGCCGCATTGAAACACAATGTAGGAGCTGCGGTGGTAGATGAATAATTGCTATAACTACGGACAAATGCGGGATACTGACTAGCTTGAGAACTATTTACGCGAATGTTTTCTGCTAATCCTCTCATGATCATAATCGCTTGAGATTTGCTTAATGCCTCTGAAGAAGCATCCATAGCACGGACTTGCAAGGCAACATATCCTAAAACCCCTATCGCAATTAAAATTAGGGCAACCAACACTTCTAATAAACCCACCCCAACTTGAGCTTTTTGTTTAGAGCCCTGCATTAACATGTCTCCTCAGCTTTAAAAATTAATGTGCCAAGCTTTGTTAAAATAAGAATTTTCTTTTTATTTATTTTTGAATTACAAATAGATAAAAGTGTGTCTTGGGTGATGTTGGTTATCACCCCATTCGCATTAAAAGTTAAAGTCGTCGCTGTTAACGAACTCTGCGTACCATCAGCAGCGATATTTTTAAGCTCAAGACTGTTATTGGAATCAGCTTTCCAATTCAAGGAAGTGGGAGTATTTAAAGCTGTTGAATTCAGATTAATAGAAACGTCTTGTCGACCAAGTATGGCTTGGCTCTTTGCTTCCGATAAAGTATTGACTAGATCTCGTTGGTTTCCATCTAGTCGCTTACTTTCTAATAAATTCGACATAGATGGCGCGGCCATCATCGCGATAATAGCCATGACCGCAATCGTCACCATAAGCTCAACCAAGGTGAACCCGTCTTGCGGAATAATTCCCCTCATCCCCACACCCCAAATAAACTTTAAAATTTTTTATTTATTAATTAAATTTTACGTCCTATGTTTACAAAACAAATACAAAGCAGATAAAGGGTATAAAAAAACAGATAACTGTCATATCAACAATTATCTGTTTAACTTTTTAAAATCAGTATGTTAAATGCATCACACTTTACGCTTGAGTCACATGAATACGTAATTCCTTAGGAAGACTAAAGGTTATGTTCTCTTCACGCCCATCTAATTCTTTCGGTGCTTGAGCACCCCAATCTTGTAAACGTTGAATCACTTGTTTAATCAAAATTTCTGGCGCAGAGGCACCAGCAGTAACACCTATTTTACACGTCTCATTAAACCATGACTGCTCTAACTGATCAGCATTATCTACAAGGTAAGCGGCTTTACCCATACGCTCTGCAAGCTCACGTAATCGATTTGAATTTGATGAGTTAGGTGAACCTACAACCAATACGACATCACACTTCTCAGCTAAATCACGTACAGCATCTTGTCTGTTTTGAGTAGCGTAGCAAATGTCATCTTTACGCGGACCTTGAATATGCGGAAATTTTGCACGCAAAGCATCAATAACTTTAGCTGTATCATCAATAGAAAGCGTCGTTTGAGTCACAAATGCAAGTTTTTCAGGATGTCGTACGGTAAGTGCAGCAACATCTTCTTCATCTTCAACCAGATAAATATCACCGCCTTTTAATTTGTCATATTGCCCCATTGTGCCTTCGACTTCTGGGTGCCCTTCATGACCAATTAAAATAGCTTCAGTACCTTCACGCGCATATTTAGTCACTTCAATATGAACTTTAGTAACTAAAGGACAAGTTGCATCAAATACTTTTAAACCTCGACGCTCTGCTTCTTGTTGAACGGCTTTTGAAACACCGTGAGCACTAAAAATTACAATTGAGTCATCCGGAACCTGATCTAGTTCATCAACAAAAACCGCCCCTCTTTGACGTAAGTCATCTACCACAAATTTATTGTGTACAACCTCATGACGCACATAAATAGGAGGGTTAAAACATTCTAAAGCCCGATTGACGATTGCTATGGCTCGATCAACACCGGCACAAAAACCACGCGGATTAGCTAACACAATTTCCATAACAGCCTCAAAATTAATAAAACAGGGGAATTTCTCTTGAATATTTGCAATTAAAACTATTCAGTTTAAACGCACGGTACACTACAATAGCGAAGATATTTTATCATATCAGGAAAAATATCATGTCGGGTCTATTGTTTGTCGTTTCTGCTGCATCAGGAACGGGCAAAACATCTTTGGTGAAAGCCCTGCTTGACCGTGTGAGCAATTTACATGTTTCAGTCTCACATACTACCCGAGGTCAACGTCCCGGTGAATTAGATGGTGTTCACTATCACTTCACTACAAAAGATGAATTTCTAGACCAAGTCAACCATGACGGTTTTATTGAATACGCTGAAGTATTTGGTAATTACTATGGCACTTCTCAAGCAACTGTAAAACAACAGTTAGCTCAAGGACACGATGTTCTACTTGAAATTGATTGGCAAGGTGCAGAGCAAGTTCGCAAACTTTTTCCTGAATCCAAGCAAATATTTATTTTACCGCCAACACAGTTTGACCTTCGTCAGCGTTTATCTAATCGCGGCACAGACTCAGTTGAAGTCATTGAACATCGTTTAAGCTGTGCAGTTGAAGATATGCAGCATTACACGAACTTTGATTACATCATTATTAATGATGACTTTAATAAAGCCTTACATGAGATTGAAGCTGTGATCACAGCAAACCGTCTAGTGCTATCTCAGCAAGCGAAACGTTATCAAACATTAATTCAAGACTTGATTACTCCTCAACCAAAACAGGAATAACTTGAGTCTAGATCGAAAGCCTTTTATACTGTTTAGTCTGTTCAAATTCACCATTCCAAAACGAGAACTTTTATGGCACGCGTCACCGTTGAAGATTGTTTAGATCATGTAGACAACCGTTTTGAGCTTGTGCTCGTTGCAAGTAAACGTGCTCGTCAATTGGCACGTCAAGGCATGGAGCCAACTGTAGAATGGGATAACGACAAACCGACTGTAGTTTCTTTGCGCGAAATAGCGGCAGGGCACGTTACGAAAGAAATTCTTAAGCAACGTGAACAAGATTATCAAACTTCTAGTCTTGATCTTGCTCTTTCTACAAACAGCTTGAATTTAGAAGGTTTTTCTTTCTAATTAATTCTGTTTCATAAAAAAACCATCGTTTTTCTGCGGTGGTTTTTTATTTGGCTTTGTCTTGAATTTAAAGATATTGAAAAAAGCAATTATTTTCATTGAAAAAAAATACACTTTTTCAAATGAAAAAATTGACAAGTTCCGCAATATGCTTTTCATTAAGAAGTAGATAGATTTAGTTTTTCAGCAATAGGAAAAAGGGTGATTTATGCCAGGCGAAGAGGTCAGCCAAGCCAAGCAACAGCTCAAATTAATTATCGACCCTTACTTATCGGTAAGCGAAGTCGAAAAAGTGCTTGCTGCCTGCGATTTTGCCGATCTAGCGCACACTGGCATTACGCGTAAAAGTGGCGAACCCTATATTCTGCATCCGATTGCTGTAAGCTGTATTCTTGCAAACATGCGTTTAGATGCTGAAACTTTAATGGCAGCACTTTTGCATGATGTTATTGAAGATACTCAATATACAAAAGAAGATATTATTGAGAAGTTTGGCCTAACCGTTGCAGAGCTAGTCGACGGTGTAACTAAACTTAGCCAATCAAGCGATAAAGAATACAATAAAGCAGCTTCATTCCGAAAAATTCTGCAAGCGACCTTACAAGATCCACGTGTCATCATTATTAAATTAGCAGATCGCTATCATAATATGACAACTCTAGGTGCTTTACGCCCAGATAAACGAGCCCGTATCGCTCAAGAAACTTTTGATATATTTGTACCGATGGCAAGATTAGTCGGCATGAATGAAATGGGCGATAATCTAGAGAATCTCTGCTATCAAAACCTTGACCTTGATATGTTTGATAACGTTCAGAATGCTCTGCTACAGACAAAGCCAGAACGCTGTAAATATCAAAGTATTTGGGAACAAAACCTCGCTGAACTTCTGCATAATTATCATATTCAAGGCCGTATTAAAAAGAAAAATAACAATATCGAATTATTACGCCATTTCGTTAAAAACGAGATGGATCTCCAAGAGCTTACTCATAGTCATGCTTTCGAAATTGTTCTACAAAGCATTGCCGACTGTGACCGCTTAGAAGAAGCATTAAGAGAAAACTTTCAGGTTATCCAGTACCAAGACCACATTCGTCGACCATTACCCGGCGGTAATCAGTCTTTATTGATTAAACTTAAAGGCGAAAAAACAACACTATCTCTTACCATTCAAACCGAGCTCATGCGTAAAGCTGCCCGTTTTGGGGTGGTTTTAGGTGAAAATGCACCGCAAACTTGCCGCTCTGCCATTCAGGCTTCAATGCAGAACTTAAATACATTGATTGACGGCGAATGTGCTAAAACAACTTTTAATGATTTACTTGATTATCTACACCAAGAAAAAATCTGGGTATATACGCCCCATGGCCAACTGCATGAGCTACCGCAAGGCGCTACCGTAGTTGATTTTGCCTATTCAGCAAGTTTATTTTTAGGTAACCACGCAGTTGGCGCAAAAGTCGATGGTGAGATTAAACCACTCTCTACCCCATTAGTTAGCGGTCAGGTTATTGAGATTATTACGGATGTTTTGGCAACACCAAACCCAGACTGGCTAAGTTTTATTAATACGCAGAAAGCTCGTCGTGCATTACAGCATGTACTAAAAGATCAAGATATCGAAGAACAACGTCTAGTTGGTGCACAAGCCCTTTCTCGTGCACTAAAACTCTTTAATCGTTCAATCAATGATCTTTCTGAAGCTGACTGGTTAGATCTATTGCAATGGCGTCACATCGATAATAAAAATACATTGTTTGAACAAATTGCGGTTGGCGATTTACTACCTCAACTTGTAGCAAACCACCTGTTTGCTCATGACAAACATCCGCAAGTAGAAAACTCAGATCGACTTATTCAAAGTACGGAAGGAATCGACGTTAAATATGCACATTGTTGCAATCCAATTTTAGGCGATCCAATTCAAGGACATTTAACACGTCGCGGGTTAATTGTGCATCGAATTCGCTGTCATAACTTGCTACATGAACAACATTTACACCCTGAAAATATTATGCCGCTTCAATGGAAAGCAGATGATGTAGATGATGTCCGTTTTACAGCGTACCTTGCTATTTATATGGCGATGAATGATGAACAAGTATCAGATCTGATTTATCAATGCCGTAAAAACAATGCTGGGGTAGAGATGGTTCACTCAAATGAGCAAAGAACATTTGTGAATATTGTAGTGAATAATCGTAAGCACATTGCAAAAGTCATTCGTGATTTACGCATGCACTATGGTTTCCCACGGATTGAACGTTTAGATGCTCCTGCTCCGCAAATGGAAATTTCAAAAGTAAGCTAAATTTCTATAGAGACAATTGACTAGATTTATGTTTCCTTAACAAAATCAAACTTTCCAAATTCACTTAATCAATTAAATCGATGATACTTTTGTCCAAAGCTATCATCGATTATGATGGAAATAGATTTAATCAAGGAGAACCAAATGTCCCGCCAAGTCATTCATACTGAAAATGCCCCTGCTGCTATCGGCACATACTCTCAAGCTATTTTAGTAGACAATACGCTATATCTTTCAGGGCAAATTGGTTTAGACCCATACAGTATGGAACTTGTAGAAGGTATCGAAGCTCAAATTCGCCGTGTATTTGATAATTTAAAAGCAGTTTGTGAAGCTGCTGGTGGTTCACTTGCAGATATTGCTAAGCTCAATATTTTTTTAACTGATCTATCAAATTTCCAACTCGTAAACCAAATTATGGGTGAATATTTTGCTCAGCCCTACCCTGCACGTGCAGCTCTTGGTGTAGCAAGCTTGCCAAAAGGCGCATTAGTAGAAATGGACGGAATTGTAATTATTAATCAATAAGATATAAAAATTAAAATATCTAAATTTCACTATTTAGTTTTTTAAAACACGAACCACCTTGGCATAAAAATCTAAATTCTTCTTGGATTTCCGCTTAGGTGGTCTTTTTTTATTCAAAATCCCAATAATGATAAATGAGATTTTAAATGAATTTCATTGACAAACGATAATAATTATCAATAATATCAATTATCGCATTTATATTTGGGGATCACTCCCATGTACGTTTGCTTGTGTCGTGGCATTACCGATCAGGATATTAAAGACGCTATTGAAAATGGCGCTGAAAGCTATCGTGAAATTCGCGACTTGCTTGATCTTGGTACATGCTGTGGACGCTGTGCACCAGAAGCTCGCGCTATCATTAGCGAAGAATTAGCAGAAATCGCTTCTCGCATTTCTGTAGCTGCATAATAAAAATTAATATTTAACAAAATTTATTGACTCCTCCACCGCTTTTTGCGGAACCTTTATAGTTCCTCATTCAAGCGGTTTTTTTTGGCTTGAAAACCTCCTTTCTAATATTGTGTTGTTTTTGATTGCGATTTTCATTTGCTGTTCCATAAATTACTCGCCATCTCCGTGATTGTTCACTAAAATGGATTTATAGATTGCCTTAATTAAGTTTGAGGCAGAAATTGTTTTGGAGTAGCTACAATGAAAGGCAATCGTGATGTCATTAATCAGCTCAATCAAGTGCTGTATCATCATTTAACTGCAATTAATCAATACTTTTTACATTCACGCATGTTTAATGACTGGGGAATTGAGCAGCTTGGCTCTGCGGAATATAAAGAATCAATTCGTCAAATGAAACATGCCGATAAAATCATTGAACGTATTTTATTTTTGGAAGGACTACCTAACCTTCAACATTTAGGTAAGCTTTATATTGGTCAACACACAGAAGAAGTTTTGCACTGTGACATTCGTAAAGTAAAAGAAAATATAGAAGCAATTCAAAAAGCGGTTGCTTTAGCTGAAACAGAGCAAGATTATGTCACTCGTGACCTTGTTCAAGAAATTCTAGAAAAAGAAGAAGAGTACTGGGACTGGCTAGATACTCAAATTGATCTTATTGGCAATGTTGGTATTGAAAATTATATCCAGAGCCAAATGTAATTTCTCATAAAAAAATCCCCTTATACTTAAGGGGATTTTTTATTACTTCTCTTTTAGTAATTCCGATAGCGTTATTTTTTGCTTATAAAGATGTTGCAAAATAAATATTTGCTGCTGTGCCTGTTCTACTTTCCCGTTGTAAGCGAGCAATTTTGCGTATTTACGTAAGTTATATGGAGTAGGCTTATTCTTTATAAAATTTTCCCATTCAACCAAATCACCTTCAGATAAAATATTTTGGGGATTAAGTTCTATCCAACTTAAACGCTGCTCAAACTGTGTTAAAACAAAAATTTTACTACTTCCCATAAATTCAGCGTTTGGACGCTTATTATTAAAAAGCAAATTACTATTCAGAACATAGACATTGTAATCACGTAGAATTGCAATAATAAGCAATAAACTTACAACCCATGATAAGCGAAAAAGATGTTTGTTGAGGATAATTCCCTTAAGTACAGTAGTTTGTGCTTGTACAATACCCAGTAGGAATCCACAAGTAAGTAAGAAATAAGCATAGCGCTGTGGAAACTCTAACATGGCATGAATAAGCACTGTACAGACCATCATAATCGCTATAATCGAGATGGTATTTTTAGCCTGTTGATTTAACCAAATAAACCAGCAAGCAAAGTAGGTAATGATTACAGCACCCAAGGGAATACCATTCCAGATAATTAAATCAAGCAGTACATTATGTGCACTGGTAGTCCACTCTCCTGTTGGGAAAGCATGGTAAACTGTCATTTGTGCCACACTGGTTTGATTCCAACCATAACCTAACCAAGGGTGCTGCTGTACAGCAAGCAACATTTGTGACCAGATATTAAAACGCAAATACCCAGAGCTTGCTCTTTCAACCAAACTACTTGCTTCGGTTACATCAGTACTTGACCATGCTTCAATTAAATTAGTAGCAAATGGTAGAATTACACCAGCCATTACGAAAAAACCGACGCACCACAAAAAACCTTGAAAAACTCCAAATCTTTTTTGTTTACCAAATTGTTTAACTATCCAATACATGAATAAAAATGGAAAAACGATCCATGATGTTCGTGACTGACTCAATGCAATCGTAAACAAAATAATTAGTGCTAGAGGTAGGAGTAGCCAGACTGTTGCCTTATTTTTTTCATAGAGATATAAACACCCTAACAATCCAACAATTAGGAATGTTGCCATATTATTTGGCTGACCGAAATTACCGTAAGGGCGATTACCAATCAGATTGAGCATATAAATAAAATCTGACTCTAAATTTAACCATTGGCAAATCGCAATAAAGCTTGTGCCGACAGAGACTGCTAATACTAAAATACTAAAACCAGAAAAAATTTGGTCGCGCTTTTGTTGATCTAAAGATAGGTTGTAACCAGCCACGACCATAAACCAAAAGCCTAGTAAATAAAATGCGCTCAGTAAAGCTGTACTTAAATCAAAAACTAAACCAAAACCCCATTGTATCATTGGTATTAAAGCAAATGGCAACAATAAGAGCTGTGCTCTAGGAATTTTAATATCTTGCTGAACTAGAGTAGCCAATACACACAACCCAGCCCCAAAAGTACTCACTTCACTTGAGAACATCACCCAAGGACTATAATGAAATGGGGATAACCATGCAAAACCCAACAGAATTGCAGCGAGGAATAGGAGGAATACTTGCATAGTGACAGGTTAAGAGATAAAACTTAAAAGAATTATACCTATAATAAAATATTCTTAGAGTTATATTTTTAGGTAAAATTAAGTTAACAGATTTCCAACTTACATAAAAAAGCACCTCTTAAGAGGTGCTTTTTTATGTAAATTTTTAATATTAAATTATAGTACAACCCTTTGGTGCGATTGCTGAAGAAATATCTGTTGTTCCTTTAGTAATAGAACACGCCCAGCCACCCACATTTGCATTTACTCCAGAAGCTGCAGCTACATCTGCACTACGTGTTAAAGTTAAAACACCACCTGTAATTGTAGCGGAACCTTGTAAAGTACATGTAATTGTACCAGTAGTTCCATTTGCAGTTACATTAACAGCTGAACAATTATTAGTGGTACTTTTTAAACCAATTGCTGCTGGACTATTATTCACACTGCTAGCCGTACCTTCAGATAAAGCTAGTTCAAATTGAGTTTTTCCTGGGCTGATTTCCGCTAATGCTGCTGTAATTTGAGAACGAGCAGTATATTTTTGATATTGTGGAATCGCAATTGCAGCCAAAATACCAATAATGGCAACTACGATCATGAGTTCAATTAATGTAAAACCTTTTTGTGCATTCATAGCCTTTTCCCCAAAGATTGTATGTATGTTTTTATATAAGCTTTTTCAGCTATCAACTATACTGCAGCATCCATGCCAACTTTTACTATTTTTTAAAAAACAAATACTTATATAAAATTTAATTATTATTAGACATATAATCCCTGTAAATAATTGACAAAAATTGTCACTCAAACTTTATTAGTAATATGTCACTAATCAAAAATAGCTCATCACTTATTTCAATTTTTTAATTCTTTATTGTGATAAAAATCTCATTAAAAATATAAAAAAAGGTGACACTTTTTGTCAGTCACCTTTAAAAGTAAAATTAAGAAAATCAGCTAATAAAAGAATGTTACAAGATAGTTTAATTCAGAATAATCGGAGCATTGCCTAATTCATTGGATTGATCGGGCATGTTTTCTTCATAAAACCGTGACATTACCTCTCCAATTTGTTCTACGCCAGTCACTACAGCTTGTTGATATTCTTTTTGTTTAAGCTTTTGTACTATTGCTTCACAAATCTGTTTCCAGACTTGATCGTTAGTCGCATTTCGAATTCCACGATCAAATATAATTTCTACTGTCCGTTCACATAAATTTAGGTATAACAATACACCACTATTTAATGCAGTATCCCAAACACCTAATTCTGCAAATAACTGCTGTGCTCTTAAACGTGTATTTTGTCTATAGGCTTGTGAACATGGAATATGGCCTTCAATTACAACCTGTATTTCTCCAACATGCCCATGTTCTGCTTGCTGTACAGCATCTGCAATAGCTTGCTTATCTTGTTTTGAAAAATAACGGCTACTAGCAGGTAAATAGCATAGATGTTTAAACCAACGTTTTAGACTTGGCTCTACAGATTCTTCAATTTTTGGTTGAGTAATAATTTGTGTTGTTTCTGATGTTGTTACCATGAGCCTGAAGCACCTCCACCGCCAAAACGGCCTCCGCCGCCACCATAGCCTCCGCCACCTCCGCCGAAGCCTCCTCCACGTCCACCGCCACCAGAACCACTCAGAATGGCCTGTAAAATAAATTGGGCAATTGATGTAATGAGTAAAAAGAAAATACCAAAACCAAGTAGTAAGCTAGTGACTAGCCCTGCTCCATTTACGAATCCTGCTACTGCAGCAGCAACACCAGCTGTAGATGCACTAAGCGGACGACCGACAATAAATGAACCCACAATTCCAGCAACAAGAATAAATAAAGCCATTGTCAGCGTTGTCTGCTTGGCTTGCTGTTCTTCTGCAGCTTGATGCTGACGTTCTTTTAAATCTTGAGCAGCTTGCTGTGCTACTTCTGGGTCAAGATTTAAAATTCTTCCAATTTCATCGATACCTGCACTCAAACCTTGTGCATATTGGGCTTGTTTAAAATAAGGTGTAATTTGGTTTCGAATGATCCGACTTGCCACAATATCTGGCAACACACCTTCTAGGCCATAACCAGTTAGTATTTGTATACGGCGGTCATTTACAGCGACTGCAATGAGTAATCCATTATCACGTTTAGATGATCCCAATTGCCACTTTTCACCAACACGTAATGCATAATCAAAGATATCTTCTTGGCCAGTGGTAGGAACAATCACAATACCAATCTGCGCTTTGCCTTGTTGGTATAAACTTAGAATTTTTTGATCAAGTTGCTGCTTCTCAGCTTCGCTTAAGATATTGGCTTGATCAATAACAGGCTGGTTTAAAGTTGGCAAACCACGAATTGATTCCCCATCAGCCATATCATTAGTAACTTGGGCTTGAGGAGCAGGACTTGAAGCAGCTTGCCCCTCTAATTTAGTTGCAGCAGCTTGAGTTTGTTGCTTTTGAATAATTTTGCCAGCAACTACTGTATCAGCCTCATCGGTAGCAGTTGCAATATTACTTTCACTCCATGCCGTATTCTGAAAAAGAACACCACAACAGAGCAAAATTAAGGTCGAGATAAAGACCTTAATTTGCTTTGATTGAAGCAATAGAGTATTTCTCATACGGCACTCCTTTGATTTATAAAATTAATCAAAAGAAACTTTTGGAGCCTGTTGTGCAGATGCTTCTGCAGAGAAATTGGCTTTTGGATGCATACCAATTACTTTTGCTGTTACTGCCTGAGGGAACTGACGCACATATGAGTTATAGTCTTGTACTGTTGTAATATAACGATTACGTGCAACAGCAATACGGTTTTCAGTACCTTCAAGCTGAACTTGTAATTCTTGGAATTGAGTATTGGCTTTCAAATCTGGGTAATTTTCCGAAACAGCAATGAGTCGAGATAATGCCCCTGTTAATTGACTTTGAGCTTGTTGATATTTTTCAAGTAAAGCCGGATCTTCTAAAACTTCTTTATCAACTTTTAAACCTGCAACATTAGAACGAGCCTGTGTTACTTCGGTTAATACTTGCTCTTCGTGCTTAGCATAGCCTTTAACGACGTTTACAAGATTTGGTACCAAATCTGATCGACGTTGATATTGGTTCTGTACTTCAGACCACGCTGCTGTTACAGCCTCATCTTTTACTTGTAGAGTATTATAGCCACACCCCGAAAACAGTAAGGTACTGGCAAGTGTTGTTGCGATCGCAAATTGTTTCAACGTTTTCATCGTCACATTATCCTCAAGTTTTTCTTTATATTTTTAACCTCTTTACCTGATTGTATGATGAATTAGGCATTATTGTGTTGCTTTTATTTTATTGATTTTAAAAAACCGGACTTTTAAATCCGGTTATCTATTAGCTCAATCGCTGATCTTTTTCTTGTTCAAAACTTGCCATTTGATATTCTTCTGCTAAAGAACTTTTCCAATAATTAACCATCCTGCCATAATCTTTTTGACTCGGATGGAAATCTTTTTTGTAATATGCGAAGTATTCTGGCATTAACTGAACAAGCATCTTCATCAGCAAATATAATCCAAATAAATTACCCCCAATTTTAGGTAAGCTATTCCATTTATCTTGCCAAAATAAACGAGTTGTCCCATAAAAAGCGAGACTCGCAAATCCTGTTGTGACGCTACGCATGAGTAAACGACGGATACGATCATCACCATATACATGTTGATAAACATCAAATGCAACCGAACGGTGTTCAATTTCTTCAATCGCATGCCATACCCAAAGTTTTAGCGCATCTTCATCTAGCGTTTTTAATAACTCTGGATGTTGTAAGACATATCCCCCAAGTAAAGCAGTGAAATGTTCAAATGCACAGGTCAATGCCAATTGCAGCTTAGGTGGAATTGTTCTTAAATATTTATCGCGCTCATTTAGCCAATTTTGAAAACTGTCCAGATTATAATCATCACGTCGCCAAGCTTCATTAAACTCACCATGTGCTTTGGAATGCATGGCCTCTTGTCCAATAAACGCTGCAATTTGCGCTTGTAGCTGAGGATCTGAGACTTTATCACGTACATTACGTACGCTATTTACAAAAAATTGCTCACCCACCGGAAACGTTGATGAGAGTGCAGTTAAAAAATGCGACATGAGGGGTGAATTTGCAAAATAGTGCCGCTTGATCGCTTTTGGATTAAATTTAAGACGACGCACTGTAATACCCAACGCTTTTCGACGATTTAAATATGATTTTTCTGCCGTCATACCTGCGATGTTCATATTCAACACCTACTGTATTGAAGAAGGAAGTTTCGAGTATGTCGCGAGCTTTAAACGCTAAAAAGGGCAAAAAAGCTTATTATATTTGCCAAAAACATCAAAGTGACTAATGGTAGACAATAAAAAAGCCTACTTGAAGTAGGCTTTTTTTCAGTTATTTAACAAATTAATTTATTAAACACCAAGATAATCCAAAATACCTTCGGCAGCTTGACGGCCTTCCCAGATCGCAGTAACGACAAGATCTGAGCCACGTACCATATCACCACCAGCAAAGATTTTCGGGTTTGATGTCTGGAATTTGAATTCTTGCTTTTCAGCTGCGACAACACGGCCTGAACCATCAAGATTGATATTCACATTACCAAACCAGTCTGCTGGGCTTGGGCGGAAACCGAAAGCAAGTAAAACTGCATCAGCTGGTAATACTTCTTCAGAACCAGGAATTGGCTCAGGACTACGACGGCCACGACTATCTGGTTCACCCATTTGTGTCGTTACTACTTTTACGCCTGTCACCTTGCCATTTTCACCAACAATTTCGACCGGTTGACGATTGAACAGGAATTTAACGCCCTCTTCATAGGCATTTTTTACTTCGCGCGCAGAACCTGGCATGTTGCTTTCATCACGACGGTATGCACAAGTTACATCGTGAGCACCTTGGCGTAAAGAAGTACGGTTACAGTCCATAGCGGTATCACCACCACCTAGAACAATCACTTTTTTACCATCTAAGCTAATGTATTCACTTGGATCTTTTTCCCAACCTTGGCAACGGTTCACGTTAGAGATTAAGAAATCAAGTGCATCATAAACACCATCAAGATCTTCACCTGGGAAGCCACCCTTCATGTAGGTGTAAGTTCCCATACCCATGAATACCGCATCATATTCTGCAAGTAATTCATCAATCGTGATGTCTTTACCAATTTCAGTATTTAAACGGAATTCGATGCCCATACCTGTGAAAATTTCACGGCGGCGTTTCATCACATCTTTTTCCATTTTAAATTCTGGAATACCAAATGTAAGTAAGCCACCAATTTCAGGACGCTTATCGAATACAACTGGTTTAACACCACCACGAGCTAGAATATCTGCACAGCCTAAACCAGCAGGACCCGCACCAATAATTGCAACTTTTTTATCAGTCCATTTTACGCCTGACATATCTGGACGCCAGCCTAAAGCAAAAGCTGTGTCATTGATATATTTCTCAGCATTACCAATGGTTACTGCACCAAAACCATCATTTAAGGTACAAGCACCTTCACACAAACGGTCTTGTGGGCATACGCGACCACATACCTCAGGTAGTGTATTGGTTTGATGACAAAGCTCAGCAGCTTGGAAAATTTGGCCTTCAGCGATCAGTTTTAACCAGTTTGGAATGTAGTTATGTACAGGACATTTCCATTCGCAATATGGGTTACCACAGCCTAAACAACGGTGAGTCTGATTAGTGACAGTTTCCGATGTAAAAGGCTTATAAATTTCCACAAATTCTGCTTTGCGGACAGTAATATCTTTTTTCTCTGGATCTTGGCGTGGTACATCCAGAAATTGAAAGTCATTATTTAGGCGTTCTGCCATGTCTCTCTCCGTGGGTAGGCGCGGATTTCCTTGTTGCCCGCACCTGCCTATGTCTTTGCAGTCGTGGAATTATTGTGGGTCAGCTTGTGTTGTTTTCAAAAGCGTTTGCAAATTAGCAGCTTTTGGTTTCACAAGCCAGAATTTACGGCTGTAGAAATCGAACTCATTGCGGATTTTATAAGCCCAAGCACTACCAGTTTCTTTGATATGCTCATCGATAATACGCAACAAGAACTCTTTATGATCTTCCATAGATTCTGTTGAAATACGATTTAAATCAATCAATTCGTGGTTGTAGTAATCTACGAAGTCATTATCGAGGTCAAGTACATAAGCAAAACCACCAGTCATGCCCGCACCAAAGTTATGGCCTACTTTACCAAGTACAGTCACAACACCACCTGTCATGTATTCACAGCAGTGGTCACCCGCACCTTCGATTACAGCAAATGCGCCAGAGTTACGAACTGCAAAACGCTCACCCGCTGTACCTGCTGCAAAAAGCTTACCGCCAGTTGCACCATACAAACAGGTATTACCAATAATTGCTGTGTTTTGTGTTTGGAAAGGTGAACCTTGTGGTGGGAAAATCGAAATACGACCACCCGCCATACCTTTACCTACATAGTCGTTTGCATCACCTTCAAGACGGATGTGTAAACCACCAGCATTCCAAACGCCAAGCGACTGACCAGCTGTACCAGTTAAGTTCATTACAACTGGATGAGCTTCCATACCCAAGTTGCCGTAGCGACGAGCAATTTCACCCGAAACACGAGCACCGATTGAGCGGTCACAGTTCACGACGTTGAAGTTGAACTGACCACCAGCGCTTGACTCAATTGCAGGAAGCATTTCAGCAACCATTCTCTCAGCCAATACACCTTTATCAAATGGTGCATTACCTTCTACTTGACAGTATTGTGCTTTACCTTCAGCAGAAGGATGCGAAGTTAACAAAGCACTTAGATCAAGGTGAGCATGTTTTTCAGTTTCACCCGGCAATACCTCAAGTAAATCAACACGACCAATCAAGTCTTTCAATGAAGAAACACCTAATGCAGCCAACCATTCACGAGTTTCTTCCGCAATAAAGTGGAAGAAGTTGATGAGCATTTCTGGCTCGCCAATGTAGTGCTCTTGACGTAAATGATCTTGTTGAGTTGCAACGCCGGTTGCACAGTTATTTAAGTGACAAATACGGAGGTATTTACAACCTAGAGCGATCATTGGTGTTGAACCAAAGCCGAAACTTTCAGCACCTAAAATTGCTGCCTTGATTACATCAAGACCAGTTTTTAAACCACCATCAGTTTGTACACGTACTTTTCCACGCAAGTCGTTTACACGAAGTGCTTGATGCGCCTCACTCAAACCTAATTCCCATGGAGAACCCGCATGGTGAATTGAAGAAAGTGGAGATGCTGCGGTACCGCCGTCATAACCTGAAATGGTAATGAAGTCTGCATAAGCTTTTGCAACACCAGCAGCAATCGTACCTACACCCGGCTCAGATACCAATTTCACCGATACCATTGCTTTCGGGTTAACTTGTTTCAAGTCAAAAATTAACTGAGACAAATCTTCAATTGAGTAAATGTCGTGGTGTGGTGGAGGTGAAATTAACGTTACACCTGGTACCGAGTAACGTAAACGTGCAATTAAGCCATTTACTTTACCGCCTGGTAACTGACCACCCTCACCTGGTTTTGCACCTTGAGCAACCTTAATTTGCAATACTTCAGCAGAAGTTAGGTATGCAGGAGTTACACCAAAACGACCAGATGCGATCTGTTTGATTTTCGAGTTACGAATTGTGCCGTAACGAACAGGATCTTCACCGCCTTCACCAGAGTTTGAACGACCACCAATCGTGTTCATCGCGATTGCAATTGCTTCATGTGCTTCTGGAGAAAGAGCTCCTAAAGACATCCCTGCCGAGTCAAAACGAGGCAAGATATCTTCAACTGATTCAACTTGTTCAACTGGAATTGAGTTCGTTGTTTTTAACTTAAATAAGTCACGGATTGTCGCTACTGGACGGTTATTCACCAGCTCAGCATATTCTTTAAAGTCTTCGTATTTACCAGAGCGAACGGCTTTGTGCAATGCGTTAATCACATCTGGGTTAAACGCATGGTATTCTTTATCAAATACGAATTTAAGTAATCCACCCTGATCAATTGGCTTACGATTTGACCAAGCTGTCGCTGCTAATTTTTTCTGGTCTTTTTCAAGATCAGTAAATGTTGCACCCTGAATACGACTTGGAACACCTAAGAAACACTGATCTACCACTTCTGATGATAAACCTACTGCTTCAAAAAGCTGACCGCCACGATAAGAAGCAACTGTAGAGATACCCATTTTTGAAAGAACTTTTAATAAGCCTTTCTCAATACCTTTACGGAAGTTTGCTTGAGCATGAATTGGGTCACCTAAAAGCTCACCTTTCGCAATCAAGTCATTGATCACGTCATATGCAAGGTATGGGTAAACAGCGGTTGCACCGAAACCTAGTAATACCGCAAATTGGTGCGGATCACGTGCAAAACCAGTTTCAACCATGATATTTGCATCAGTACGCAGACCAGTTTTGATGAGGTAATGATGTACCGCGCCTGTTGCAAGTGCTGCGTTTGCTGGCAGCAAACCTTGACGGATATTTTTATCTGTTAAAACAATTAAAGTTTTGCCATCACGAACCGCTTGCGCCGCTTCTTCACAGATACGCGTGATCGCAGCTTGCAAGCCTTCTTCTTCAGCATAGTTTAAATTGATATCAACTGCTTCATAACCCGGACGCTCAATGCTACGGATTTGCTGCATTTTTGAATTTGACAATACAGGGCTAGAGATGATGATACGGTCAGCATGCTCAGGGCCTTGCTCAAATACGTTTTGTTCACGACCTAAACAGGTTTCAAGCGACATTACAATTGACTCACGTAGTGGGTCAATTGGCGGGTTTGTCACTTGAGCAAACTGTTGACGGAAGTAATCTGTTACGTGGCGTACTTGACGAGACAATACAGCCATTGGGGTATCATCACCCATAGAACCAACAGCTTCTTGTCCGCTTTCAGCAATTGGACGTAACAACTGGTCGCGCTCTTCAAATGTCACCATAAACATTTTTTGAGCCGCTTTTAAAGCATCGCCAGTTAAACCTTTATCTACTAATTGTTCTTCAAGTTCTGGGTTTGCATTTAAACGAATCGCATGATCACGTAACCACTCACGGTACGGACGCATGTTTTTCAAATGTGTACTAACATCTTTAGTATCAAGTACTTTGCCTGTTAAGGTATCAACTACCAAAATTTGGCCAGGACCTACACGGCCTTTAGAAACTACGTCTTCAGGCTCATAACCCCAAACACCGATTTCAGATGCCAAGGTAATGTAATCATTTTTGGTAATTACCCAACGCGCAGGACGCAAACCGTTACGGTCAAGCATACAGATCGCATGACGACCATCTTGAATAACAAGACCAGCTGGGCCATCCCAAGCTTCCATGTGTTTAGAGTTGAACTCATAGAATGCGCGTAAGTCTGCATCTAAAGTTTCTACGTTTTGCCAAGCTGGTGGTACGAGCATACGTAAGGCACGGAATAAATCCATACCACCACCGACTAAGATCTCAAGCATATTATCTAAGCTTGAAGAGTCCGAACCCGTACGGTTAACGATTGGGTTAAGCTCAGTAAGACCTGGTAATAATGGGTTTTCAAATTTAGGAGTACGCGCCAACGCCCAGTTACGGTTTGCTGTAATTGTGTTGATTTCACCATTATGAGCAAGGTAACGGAATGGTTGAGCCAACGGCCAACGCGGCAATGTATTAGTAGAGAAGCGTTGGTGGAATACCACGATATGTGATTTTAAACGCTCATCAGCTAAGTCTGTATAGAACTCAGCAATTGCAGCCGGCATCATCAAGCCTTTATAGCTGATTACTGTCGAACAAAGCGTAGTCACATAGAATGACGGATCATTTTGTAATTGTTGTTCTGCACGACGACGTGCCAAGAATAATTTACGGTTAAATTCAACTTCAGTTACGCCCATTGGACAGTTCACAATGACCTGTTCAAAAGCTGGTAAAGATTGAAGCGCAATTTCACCTAATGCATCGTTATTTGTAGGGACAACACGCCAAGCCAGTACACGTAGGCCATCTGACTCGATTTCTTTCGTTAAAATATTTTTAGAATGTTGCGCTAATGCCGGATCAGTATTTAAAAATACAGTACCCACAGCAAAAATTTCACTCAGTGTAATATCACTCAGTTTTTTTGCTTCATCACGGAAAAATTGCTTTGGCATCGCCAATAATAAGCCGCAACCATCTCCCGTCTTGCCATCTGCGGCAATACCACCACGGTGCGTCATGCAACTTAAACTGTGAATCGCGGTTTCAACTAGATGATGACTTGATTCACCCTTCATATGGGCGATCAGTCCAAAACCACAGTTATCCTTAAACTCATCAGGCTGATATAAACCTTGAGCGGGAGCTACAGTATTAGGCGATGGCATGTGCATAGCGTACCCTTCTTTCAATAAGGCTCTTTCGAGCGTCAAACAAACAACTTCTTTTTGCGATAGTGCCTACGGACGACAGTTAGCTCAATGTTTCACAAAAAAAATTTTTGGGCTGATAAGCCAATATACGCTGTTCCATTTTTACGTACACTGGTTTTTGCTAGAAAAATGTTTTGACTTATTTCGCACTCTTTTAAAGCAGTTCGACCCCTCGACTCTGCATAGAATTTACTCTTTAGAGCGCTAAAATAGTTTACAGCACATTAATAAGCACAAGAATAAAGCAAAAACTATGCCAATGTTATTTTTTGCAATTAAGTATTTATAATTATTGAAAATAGATCGATTTTATTCGCGTTATCATTTTAATAAATGACTAAATATGCACCACAGGTGATCAAAAAATATATATGCCTATTATTATTGCACCATATTTGTGCGATACATCCTTATAATTAATTACCTCTTGTGCCCTCATTTGTTGCATTTTTTACTGAAGGTTCTGTTGTACGATTCTGTTGAGCCTTTTTAGCCACATCAACTGCCGAATTAGACTGATGTACATCCACAACATTCCCCTCAGCATCTCGACGAATAATCGTTGTACGAGTTGTAGAGTTTGTGGCTGGAGCCGCCACTTTAGGTTGTGTAGCCACACCGCCCCCTATGAGCAAGGACTCATCAATTTTAGGCAGAGCAGCTGGACGTAACCGCACTTCATAAGTTTGGCTAATACCACCTTTCATTTCATCCGCACCTAAATCATTGACTAATGGCGCATAGGTCGAAAATTGTTGCGGTTGGGGTTTAATTGATTCAGGTAAATCAAGATTAAGTTGGGTTAACTGCTGAATTGCATCTTCAGAACGTTTAAATACACCATATGTCAAAACATATTGTTCAGATTGCTTATCTCCGCTTAAACGGAAGTAGATAAATTTATTTCGTTCTGGACGATTTTTTAAAAAGTTTTTAATAATATCTTCATCAGACGCACGGAAAAGCTCAAGCGTCCATTGTTTCTTGTTTTCATTAATAAATTTTGTACCGCGGAACTCTGCCTCATGTTGACCAGAAGCAACCGTACGGGTTGTTAAATCAAGAGGTCTAACTTCATCAGCTAAAGCCCCTAAATTAGCCGTTGTTGCTACCTTCTCTGGCTGAATTTGCACTGGCGCATCCGAATCAGCTGATTTTTCAACTTCAACCAGCTTTTTACTATCGGTCATTACCCAAAAAATAAAAGCGAGCAACAAGCAGACGATACCACCCACCAACCAGATATATTGTTGAACATTCTGCCAAAGTGTACGTGATACAGTCATGTGTTACCTTAATTTATTATCCGTGTTGATTTGCCAAAATAGCTTGTTTCATGAGTTCAACATCAAAGTCTTTAGTAATTACTGCTTGCCCAAGTTGCTTTAACAGCACTAAACGTAATTGACCATTGAGAACTTTTTTATCATGCGCCATATATCCAAGGAATTCATCCAATGGAATTTTTGGACATGATATCGGCAAATTAGCGCGTTGAATAATTTTTTTTGTACGCTCTACATCATCGCTTGAAATCCAACCTAAACGTTGTGATAAATCAGCCGCCATCACCATGCCTGTCGCTACTGCTTCACCATGCAACCAAGTGCCATAGCCAAGGTAAGATTCAATCGCATGACCGAAAGTATGCCCCAAGTTGAGTAAAGCTCGTTCGCCTTGCTCTTTTTCATCGTTAGCAACAATACGCGCTTTATGAGCACATGAACGATAAACAGCTTCTGCTAAAAGTTCAGCATCTCGCCCAATTAACCCATCCATATTCTGCTCTAACCAAACAAGAAAATCAGCGTCACCCAACAAGGCATATTTAATGACTTCTGATAATCCAGCAGATAACTCTCGATCTGGTAAAGTATCGAGTTGAGCCATATCAGCCAAAACAACTTGGGGTTGCTGAAATGCGCCCAACATGTTCTTACCAAGAGGATGATTAATCCCCGTTTTACCACCCACACTTGAGTCTACTTGTGAAAGAAGTGTAGTCGGAACCTGAATAAAATAAACACCACGTTGGAAACATGCTGACGCAAAACCAGCCATATCCCCGATAACACCACCACCCAAAGCTAAAACCGTACAATCACGATTAAAACCAGCTTCAAGTAAAGCATCAAAAATTAAATTTAGATGTTGAATATCTTTATATTTCTCACCATCTGGCAAAATACAAGTCGCTACAGTTTTACCCAAACTTTTTAAAGCTTCTTGATAATGAGATAAATATAAAGGAGCGACCGTTTCGTTACTCACGATCATGACCTGTTGACCATGAATATAAGGCTCAAGCAACTGCTTAGGATCAAGTTGACTGCCAATAAAAATAGGATAACGGCGTTCGCCTAATTCAACATGTAAAGTTTGCATGAGTTTATAAAACCACAAGTAAGTTTGGCTATTTTAGCGGGTTGGACAAAATAAGTTGCAAAATCTTTTGAGCAAGATCACGAGCAGCACCCTGATTGGTTTCAATCGTGTAATTCGCAACTTCACGATATAGAGGATCACGTATTTTTAACAAATCACGTAATTTTTGTTCAGGGTTTTCAACTTGTAATAGAGGTCTATTTTTATCGCGGTAAGTGCGTTGTAATTGTAGTTCTACAGGAGTGTAAAGATAAACAACAATACCACGTTGCTTTAGAAATTCGCGATTGGGTGCTTGAGTAATCGCACCTCCACCTGTCGCCAACACTAAGGCTTTACGGGAAGTCAACTCATTTAACACTACTGTTTCACGAGTACGAAATCCAAACTCCCCTTCTTTCTCAAAAATCCAGGGAATAGTGGCACCTGTTTTGCGTTCAATTTCATGATCACTATCTAAAAATTCACGCCCTAATAGTTCGGCTAAATGACGTCCAACGGTTGTTTTTCCTGCCCCCATGGGCCCTACCAAATAAATATTTGGCAGGGTTTCAAACGCTTTGCTTGGCAAGGCGCCACCTATTTCAATTGCTTTCATTAAAAAATATATTAATGATTTCTCACCAAAGTGTCATTAACAATTCGTGGCGTAATGAAAATCAGTAACTCTTGCTTATCATCAGATTTCTGATCCTTCCTAAATAAGCGTCCAATTCCCGGTAAATCCCCAAAGAAAGGAACTTTGGTTTGAGAGTTAAGGGTTGTCTGCTCAAACACCCCTCCTAAAATGACTGTCTCACCATTATTCACCAACACATTTGTCTTGATATTATTTTTATTTAGGATCAATTCACCATTAGGAGCCGCACCCGAAACCGAATCCTTTGAAATATCCAATTTCATTTGAATTTTGCCATCAGGCGTAATGCTCGGGGTAACATCTAGGCTTAATAGTGCATCTTTAAAAGAGGTACTTGCTGTAGCACCAGCAGCAGAATTAGTTGTAGTTTGATATGGGACCTGTTGACCTGTTGCAACTTTTGCAGGCTGTTTATCTGCAGTCATTACTTTAGGGGTAGAAATAACCTCACCATAGCCATCAGCTTGTAATGCAGAAAGTTCAAGATCAAGCATAAAATCAGACATACTAATCAAGCCAAAGGCAATACTCCCAGCCGGATTGGTTACACCTAAATCGACATTTAAGTTATCTGGACGTTCAATCGTGTATTTATAACCACCCGTAGTCTCATCCTTTTTAGGCTCTCGTAAATTCCACAAAGTCGTTTCACTACCACCAACTAACAAATTATTATTGTTAGTGATCCCTTGCGATAATATACCCCATTTAACACCGAGCTCTTTGGTAAAAGAAGTAGATGCTCTTACAATTCGCGCCTCAACCATAACCTGTTTAACTTGTACATCCAACAGATCAATCATTTTACGAATTTGATCAATCGACTGAGCCGTATCATTAATAATTAAGGTATTGGTACGATCATCTTGAGTAATTGTTCCACGGGGACTCAATAAACTTCCTACATTATTACCTAAACTATCAACACCAGTATTTAAATTAGTAGATGTAGAATTTCCACCATCAGATGTGCGCTGCATACCATTGCTATTATTTGAGCCTTGAGTAATTAAACTCATAATATCCTGAGCTTGCGCATATTTAAGTTGAATATACTCAGTTTGTAATGGGGCTAATTTCACGCTCTGTGCAACAGCTTTTGCTTCTTCTTCTTCAGCCTTGATCAGTTCCGCAACTGGAGCAATCCAAATTACATTTCCATTTCTGCGTTTATCTAAATTTTTAGTTTTTAAAATAATATCAAGTGCTTGGTCCCATGGTACATCTTTTAAACGCAAAGTGATATTACCTTGCACACTATCAGCCGCGACCATATTAATACCAGTAAAATCAGCAAGTAACTGTAAAACGCGACGAACTTCAATATCTTGAAAATCGAGAGAAAGCTTATTACCAGAGTAATTAGGCGTCTTATATAATGAGGTTACATTTTTGTCCTGCGGACGCTTGAGGCTAATGGTTAATTTATTTTCTGCCTGATAAGCCATATATTCATAGCTACCAGTAGATTGAATCGTAATAACACCATTGCCTTTTTCATTATAAGATTCAATTGTCGAAACAGGCGTCGCAAAATCATTTACATTTAAGCGTTTAGCTAGATGTGTAGGAATTTTAGAGCCTAACGTTCTTACTACAACTTTGCTACCTTGTTGTTGCACATCAACAGGGGTATTACCTCCCAACAGGTCAATAACGATAAGACCTTCCCCTTGACTACCGCGTTGGAAGCCGATGTTTGAAACACCTTGGGTTTGCATTGCACTTGCTGATACAGGTTTAGCTACAGCTTGCGCAGAATTAATCTTTAAAATAAAAGTATTGCCTTCAATACGAGTAGTAAAAGCACCTGCCTCTTTCAAATTTACAGTTAAACGTGAACGCTGATCATCGGAGCTTACATCGACCGAACTCGCTTCATTCGTTCCAATCGCTACTTTTGACTGTATTAAATTCTGCTGCGCTTTATTAAAATCTAAAATCAAACGTGAAGGATTCTCAAGCTGATAGGCCTGTGGTTGCGGTGGCAAGCCATTAAATATCACTCGAATTTCTGTTCCCTGACCCGCTATTTGCATCGGTACAATATTAGTCATGCTGACCTGTGCAGATGCAACCTGCATAATTGCAATCGCCACAGCTCCCATAGAAAACTGACGGAATACGTGATTCATTGTCTAACCATCCCCAATAAATAATCTTTAAAAATAATTTTTTTCTTTGTTATTCCCTAAATTTTAGGGTGCGGGTCCAATTAACACTAAGGTTCTTGGTCTCTCCACATAGCCTTCTCGCCCATCAGGAACAATCTCCACCAAATCAATCTGAGTAGGACCAATATGAGTAATTCGACCTTGATTCATCCCGATATAGTTCCCTACCTGCACTCGCTCAATTTGTTGATCAGGTGTTTGGATCAGAGCCATGACTTGCCCGCGGCTGTTACGCATACTTCCTTTCATATTTAAGGACTCTAATGCATAGCTTTCGAGTGGCTGTGGTGCACGCGAGAAATTCGGATATACTCGTTTCCCCGCCATAATTTTCAGCTCAGCAGCAAGTGAGCTTGGTAAAAATGGGCTCTTTAACTGATGGGCTGCATAATTAAATTGTGGCACAGGCGTAAAAACAGGCGCTGGTTCTATGGCTTGTGGTGGCTGATTACGTATATCGGCCATTTGCTGATTTACGGCGTCGATTCTAGAGTCGCATCCAGCTAAAGCTAAACATGCCAAAATAGAAAGAGAAAATTGTTTAAATTTCATCGTAATTCTCCTATTTCGGCTGTGTGTTAGCAGTAGAAGAATCAGGTGCTACCGAGGAAGCCGAAGCATTTTTTTCCTGATGTTCAGGATTTTCTACAGCACCCATATAGCGATAAGTTTTTGCTTTGATAGAATAATTAAGCACAGGAATATCTGATTTACCATCCTTAACAGGAGCAGCTTCAACAACAAAATCATGCATCGTCACAATACGTGGTAATGCTGCAATACTGCTAACAAAAGCACCGAAAGCGTGATAATCCCCAGTTGCTTCGATAGTAATAGGCTGTTCAATAAAAATTTCCTGCTTCACTTCATCTTCTAAGCGGATATTTTTAAACTTCAGACCAGAATTCACCCCCGTTAAGTTAATATCTTCAACTAAACTTGGAATTTCGGTTTCTTTTGGCAATTGTTCTAACTGTTGATTGAAGTTGGCTTGCATCTCTTGAAGTTGAAGCTGGTATTGCTGCAAGTTGCGTAATTTTGAGTCTTTTTCTCGAAACTCATTTAATAAATTACTTTCTTGTGCTTGAGCATTATCAATTGCTTGTAGCTTTGGTTGAATAGCAATAAAATACCCTAAAGCCAATACAGCAAAGAAAATAAAAATCCAACACGTAATTTTCACAGATAATGGCCAGCTGCCATAACTGTTCATGTCGAGCGTGTTAAATTGCTGAAGGAATTTTTCTAAGGTGATCTTTTTTTTCTTAGATGGAGCTTGTTCTAAAGACAGCTCATGAAGTTCATCAGGACTCATTTTGCCGCCTCCTTATCCGTACCTACAGACGTATTGGCGGTATCATCTGTTGTAGTCACACCCATTTCCCCTACATCAACAGTAACAACAAAACTGCCATAGCTATCTTCAACTCTAGGAAGCAAAGAACTTACAGCCTTATCTTTTTTCTCTTCGGTCGCCAAGAAAGAACTCATAAAAGCGTTGCGATACCATGGCGATGCTTCGAGATTACGTAATAACTCTGCAACTGTATTTGGACTTTCCGCTTTACCTTCAATCGTAAATTTATCTCCGGTTCGACTGAATTTAGTCAAATACATGGCTGCCGGGGTCACACGTACTAATTCATCCACCAAACGTACAACGACCGGACGCTGGCTTTGCAAACCTTGAATGAGCTTCATACGCTCAATAATTGCGTCCCGCTGTTCTTGCAAGCCATTTAAGGTTTTAAGTTGTTGATCTAGATTTTGGTTTGTACTGATGATGAGCTGATTTGCTTGTTCTTGATCATTTAATTTTTGATTCAAATAAAACCACCCTGCAAATACAGTGGTTATCCCCAAAACAACGACCCCAAAACATAAAATAATAAATTGTTTTTTACGCTGCTCCCTAAGCCCATCACGCCAAGGGAGTAAATTAATTGTTGCCATTAATCAAAACTCCTTAAAGCCAAGCCACATGCCACCATTAATGAAGAAGCATCATTTTCAATTTTTTGAACGTCGACTTGAGGAGAGAAACCCATTTGTAAAAATGGATTGGCAATAGTGACTCGGTAACCGAGTTTCTGCTGCAACAATTTAGCAAGCCCTGGAATATTGGCATTGCCACCTGCTAGCAAAATATGGTCAATTTCATTGAATTGGGATGAAGAGAAGAAAAACTGTAGAGATCTAGCAGCTTGCTGAACTACAGCATCTAAAAATGGTTCTAAGATTTCGATGTCATAATCATCAGGCAAAGAACGTTCTTTTTTAGCGCGTCCCGCTTCTTCTAATGACAAACCATAACGGCTTTGAATTTCCAAAGTAAGCTGTTTGCCACCAAAGACTTGTTCACGGGTATAAATGATTTTGCCATTTTGCATAACCGATAATGTCGTCATGGTATGGCCAATATCTAAAATACCAATGGTATTTGCACCCATGGGTAAGCTATCAGCAAACACACTAAAAGCACGCTCAACAGCATAACTTTCAACATCAGCAAGCTTAGGCGTTAAATCAACTAGTTCCAGTACTTCTACGCGTGTTTCAACATTTTCTGTTCGTGTTGCGACTAAAAGTACATTCACACGATTTGGATTCGGCAGTCGATCTGGTAAAACCTCAAAATCAAGGCTCACCTCATCTAAAGGGAACGGTATATATTGCTCCGCATCTAATCGAATCTGAACTTCACGTTCATCATCGTTCATATCTGCATCCATTTCGATGGTTTTATGAATAACCGTCGATGTTGGAACAGCAATTGCAGCGTTAGTGGTGTGGGGATTTGCTAAATTCATCGCCCGTTCCAAAGCTTCTGCAACTGCTTCTGGATTCAAAATATTTTTTTCAACTACACTGTTCTCAGGTAAAGGCGTTAAAGCATAGCTTTCTACCCAATATTTACCGTTCTTAACAGAGAGCTCTAACAACTTAACAGAAGTCGAACTAATATCGACACCCATTAACCCCTTATTCGGTTTACGATATAACCTGAGCACACTATTGTCCTATTATTTTTTTATCCCCAAAAAAATTACAAACCAATAATCTAGGTCTTTATTTTTACACGGATACAATATCTCATCTAACAATCCGCATGTCTAAAGGCTATACTGACCACAATTAGTTTGTATTCGATCTTATTAAAGCTTACTTATCATGAAAAAGCTATCCAGTTTGGGCTTCGTGCGTCCAATTTTTTTGATCATTATTATTATCTTAGTCTCACTTCCGATGGGCTTTTATGGCATGTATCTCTATATCGCCCCATCGCTTCCAGAAATGAGTTCACTAAAAAAAGCTCCCCTCTTAAAACCATTACAGGTCTACACTTCAGACAATCAACTGATTGCCGAGTACGGTGGTAAGCTTTCTATTCCGGTTGAATACAAACAAATTCCCCCTGCTTTTATTCATGCATTTTTAGCAGCAGAAGACTCTTCTTTCTTTGAACATAGCGGGATCAGTTTTAAGGGTTTAGGTCGTGCTTTGAGCGAAAGTGTGACGGGTTCGGATGTGCAAACCGGTGGTTCAACGATCACCATGCAAGTTGCAAAGAACTATTATTTGAGTCCAGAAAGAACTCTAAAACGTAAAATAACCGAAATCTTTTTGGCTCGAAAAATTGAGCAAAATTTATCCAAAGAAGAAATTCTCAGCCTCTATGTGAATAAAATCTTCTTAGGGAAAAATGCGTATGGTATCGCGGCAGCAGCCAAAATTTATTATAACAAAAGCATTAATGAGCTCAGTATTGCTCAAATGGCAATGATTGCAGGTTTGCCAAAAGCACCTTCTAAATATAACCCTGTAGTTAATCCTGAGCGCGCACTCGAACGACGCAACTGGATTTTAGGCCGTATGTTACAGCTGGGTTATATTTCTCAAGCAGAATATCAAAAAGCAGTTGCAGAGCCGATCAATTTAAATATGCCCAATCGGGATTTAAATAATATTCATCCCTATGCTGGGGAAATGGTTCGTTCAGAACTTGTCAAGCATTTCGGTGAACAAGCCATTGATTCTGGTTATAAAGTCTACACAACAATTAATGCTAAACGCCAAGCGATTGCAGAAAAAGCTGTGCAAGATGGCCTTGAGGCTTATGACCGTCGTCATGGCTGGCGTGGTGCTGAAGCACATGACAAACCGTTAACTGAATTTAGAGCATATGCCAACACCTATCCTGCACAAGTCACTAAGGTAAATAGCAGCTCTTTTGAAGCATTAATGCAAGATGGCTCAACCGTTACGGTTCAATGGTCTGGCATGTCATGGGCACGCCCCTATCGCAATGCAAATAGCGTAGGTGGCTCTCCTTCACGCGCATCTCAAATTGTTAAAGTTAAAGATATTGTTCGTTTACGCCCAAATGATAATAAAACCGCATGGTCTTTAGTTCAGGTTCCAAAAGTTCAAGGTCAACTCATTGCAATTAACCCGAATGATGGTTCAATTGAAGCAATCGTAGGTGGCTACAACTTCTATCAATCAAAATTTAACCGTGCCTTACAAGGCTGGCGTCAACCGGGTTCTACAATCAAGCCATTCCTCTATGCTTTAGCATTAGAAAGAGGTATGACCCCGTATAGCATGGTGAATGATAGCCCAATTACGATTGGCAAATGGACACCGCGAAACTCTGATGGGCGTTACTTAGGTATGATCCCATTACGTCGTGCTTTATATTTGTCTCGTAACACTGTATCAGTAAGACTTCTACAAACAGTAGGGATTGAACGTACTCGCCAATTATTTATGGATTTTGGTTTACAAGAAGATCAAATTCCACGTAACTACACCATTGCCTTAGGTACTCCTCAAGTATTACCAATTCAAATGGCAACTGGTTATGCAACGTTTGCAAACGGCGGCTACCGTGTTCAACCGCATTTTATTCAACGTATTGAAGATGCTTACGGCAAAGTCATTTATGAAGCCAAACCAGAATACGCATGTATTCCATGTATTAATGCACCTGACACCACAGATGATGAGCAAAAACCTAAAACGACTGATGATGAAGTCATTGAAGTTACGAATAAAGGCATAGAACAGAAAGAAAACACAGCTAAGCAGCTTAATCTTAAACAGACTGACAAAAACAACAGTCAATATCGCCAAGCTCAACGTATTTTAAAATCAAGCTCTGCTTATGATATGGCGAATATCTTACGTGATGTAATCGAGCATGGTACAGGTCGTGCTGCACTTAAAATTGGCCGTAGTGATTTAGGTGGTAAAACAGGTACTACAAATGATGCAAAAGATGCGTGGTTTGCAGGCTTCAACGGCAAGTTAGTGACTGTAGCATGGGTTGGATTTGACCAACCGACTACGCTTGGCCGTCGTGAATATGGTGGTATTGCCGCATTGCCGATCTGGATTAACTTTATGGGTCAAGCATTGCAAGGTACGCCAGCAGCTTGGGTCCGTTTAGATAAAGATGCTAAAGGTCCTATTTCACGTGACCAACAAGAAACCGTGACAGAAGTAGCCGATAAGAAAACTTATCGTGCGGCTCCACCACTAGCACGCCCGCTTTATCGCCCAGCACCGCCACAACCAAAACTAAACAATGACAATGACTTTTCCGATTTACCAGGTGAAGAAATTGTTATTCCGTCAAAAGCTGCGCCTCCTGCCATGAGACCTTCACAGGAGTCCGCTCCTAAGCGAGAAAAAGATGAATTAGAAAATCTGATTAATCAGATTGAATAATAGAAAAAGCCATCGTTAGATGGCTTTTTTATTGCGCTTCTGAAAGACATAAATTTGAAATGATGCCGTTACTTCTAATTGCAATTGCTGCTCTAACTGCAAGCGACGCTCTGGAGAAGCTTTATAAGCATAAGGTGTCATAGCAATCAGATTTTTTAGGGCTTGTTGATCGAGCACAAAAGGCGCATCAATAATTTGCTCTTGCTTTAACTCAAACAAATCTTGTAGTTGCTCTACAAACTTTTCTGGTGTGTGAGGATTAACTTGCTCAAATAAAGCCTCACGCATTGTATACAAATGTTCAGAAGCAGGGGTGACAACAATTAAATAGCCTTTATCTTTTAAAACACGCGCAATTTCTGCTTGCGGAATTGGGCTAAATAAACTGGTGCAAGCATCCATGCTATGGTCTAGCACCGGTAAAGTCGCCCCTGTTCCTACAACCCAAGTTACTTTAGGATTGAGCTTTGCCGCACGCTGTACAGCAGTTTTTGCAATATCCACACCAACACACTGTTCAACAACTTGCTGCATAGCACTTGTATAGTAGCCCTCACCACATCCGATATCGAGTATTGCTTTTACATTGAGTTGCTTTAATAAAGCGACTACAGCTTGCTGTAATGGCTGATAATAACCACCTTGCAAAAAAGCTCGTCGCGCATCGACTGACTCGGGCGTATCCCCTGGGTTTTTACTATGTTTATGTTGCACCACATGTAAATTGACATAGCCTTGTTTAGCTACATCATAACTATGTCCTTGCTCACATCGCCAAGTTCGTTCAGTTAAATTCAGGGACTGACGACACACAGGACACATTAAAACTTGCTTAGCCACTTTTAATTATTCTCTTGTTCTTTTTGTTGTAAATAAGTCTTTGCGTGTAGTCCAACAAAGGTGCGACCTGCATTTGTACCATTAATCCATTCATCTACCTGAAACAAATCAAACAGACCTACTTTGACTAACGTTGGAATTGCGATCTTTAGCTCTTCCTCAATTTGTCCTCTTTGCCCTGCATTGTATAATTCAATATTGTGCAGCATTGTTGCTACAGTTCCTGTTTGAACCTGACTTCCATCTTTAAGTACAACTTGAGGTAATACCTCGCCCTCTCCAACTACTTTTTGATTAATCACCGATAATTGGTCTAGACCAGCAACTTTTGTCATTCACCTCTCCAATAAAAAAAGCCAGTAGAACTGGCTTTATATTGACACTAAAATAAGATCTATCGCAATTTTAAAGTCATTAGACCTAAAACTACTAATATAATTGTGATAATCCAAAAACGGATCACAACTTGCGTTTCTTTCCAGCCCTGCTTTTCATAGTGATGATGCAGCGGCGCCATTAAGAACACACGTTTATTACGCATACGCAAGGAGCCGATTTGTAAGAATACAGATACTGCCTCCATTACAAATACACCACCCATAATTGCAAATACGATTTCTTGACGAACCATAACTGCAATTGTTCCAAGCATCGCACCTAAAGCTAAAGCACCGACATCCCCCATAAATACTTGAGCAGGATGCGCGTTATACCAAAGGAATGCCAAACCAGCACCAATCATGGCAGAACAGATTACTACGAGTTCAGAGGTATATTTCACATATGGAATATGTAAATAGTTAGCGAAACGGATGTCACCAGACAAGTAAGCAAATACGCCTAAGCCCGTAGCTACCATGACAACTGGCATGATTGCCAAGCCATCTAAACCATCTGTTAAGTTAACTGCGTTAGAAGCACCATTAATCACTAGATAGGTAAATACAATAAATGCCAAACCTAAAGGAACAATTGAGAGTGGAATTGAAAGATTCTTAAAGAATGGAATCAATAAATCCAGCATGTTTGCCGTATGTTCTGCATTGGACTGTTGAGTTGCAATTAAATATAACGCAATACCAGCACCCAGCGATGCAACAGAAGTCCAGAAAAACTTCTTACGTGCGGGTAAACCTGCATTGTCTTTATAGCGAATTTTAATCCAGTCATCTGCCCAGCCTACAGCACCGAACACAACCATTACACCAAGCACAATCCAGACATAAGGGTTAGATAAATCAGCCCATAGCAAGGTACTAATACCAATTGAAAGTAGAATTAAAATTCCACCCATTGTTGGTGTACCCATTTTTTTAGCATGATTTTCAGGAGCAAACGAACTTACTGCCTGACCGTATTTTAACGCTTGTAATTTACGAATCATGATCGGTCCAAGGACCAGACCAATAGTCAGTGAAGTTAATACACTGAGTAAAGAACGTAATGTTAAATAACGAACGACCTGAAACGAGCTGTGATAGCCCGCAAGTTGTTCAAACAACCATAACAGCATTTAAAGTTTCTCCATCAAATCAGCCATCAACGTTTCCATATGAGTAAAGCGAGAACCTTTAAACAGGAAACTCATGGACTGGGGTTGATGTGTTTGGATTAGATTGATTAAAAATGGAAGCGCCTCAGCTTGTGTCTGAAATGCTTTCACTTTATTAGAATGAGAGTCTGCACCCTCAAGAGCAGCTGGAGCGAACTGTCCAACTGCAATAATATGATCTAAAGAAAGTTCGGCAAGATCACGACCTAAATCATAATGCTCTTGCCAACTGCTATCACCTAACTCACCAATATCCCCCATGACCATCACTTTTACGCCTTGTTGCTGCAACAACACTTGTGCAGCAGCACGCATAGAAGTCGGATTGGCATTGTAGGTATCATCAATAAATAAGTAAGGTGACTTTTGAATAAAGTTAAGACGACCTTTGGCCCCCTGAGCTTGCTCTAAACCTTGGACAATATCTTCTAGTCTAATACCAATTGCTAAAGCAAAAGCTACAGCTGCGGTCGCATTTTGAACATTATGCTCACCCGCAAAAGGAAGCTTAACTGCACTGCTACCTTGCGGTGTATGAAGGTTAAAATTCGTTGATTGAGGCAATAACTCCACATCTGTTGCATAGACATCACCCCCTACACCAAATGTAGAAATACGATGAGCTTTCGCAGCATCAAGAATTTCGGCAGTGAAGTCATCTTGTTGCGGCACGATTGCAACGCCATTTGGTGAAATATGACGATAAATTTCCGATTTTGCGCGGCAAATACCTTCACGACCACCAAATTCGCCTAAATGAGCTGTACCAATATTTAATATGCCCGCAACATGAGGCTGAACGAGTTTTGATGTGTAATCAATCTCGCCTTGATGGCTTGCACCCAACTCCATCACCGCATATTGATGTTCTTTGCGAAGCTCTAGCAACATCATTGGTACACCAAGGTCATTATTTAAATTGCCTCGGGTGATTAGTGTCGGTGCTAAGCGCGACAATATACTTCCCAGCATTTCTTTGGTTGTAGTTTTACCACTACTTCCAGTTAAGGCAATCACCTTTAATTGTGAGTTTTGCTCACGGCGATAAGCGCCGAGTTGCCCTAAAGCCAATCGGGTATCGGCAACAACGAGTTGCGCAATATCTACATCTAGCGGACGTTCAACAATAGCTATTTGACAACCATTTGCAGCAACTTGCGCAACGAAATCATGCGCATCGAAACGCTCACCTTTTAGTGCTAAAAAGGCATCCCCAGTTTCCGCATGACGAGAGTCCGTCAAAATACGTTTAATTTCAGTTTGAGGGATTTGGTCTTTATGCCAGTAGCCCTGTGTTGCCTGTTGTAATTGTTGAGCTGTCCACGGTTCCAAAGGCACGGTACTGGTGGTTGAAGTATGCATAATTTGTCCTATTGTGCAGGGTAAGCAGCGTCTACAGTGTGATGTTGTGCATCAATCGCAGAACGCAATTCAACAACATCATCAAACCAGTGACGTACGCCATTAATTTCTTGATAATTTTCATGTCCTTTACCGGCAATCACAACAATATCACCAGCCTGAGCCTGCTGTGCAACAAATTTAATTGCTTCACGGCGGTCATGAATTTCATGCATACGGTGCCCTGAAAAATCGATTCCTTGCTTCATGTCAGCAAAAATTTGTTCAGGGTCTTCTGTTCTTGGGTTATCCGACGTCAAAATAACTGGATTTGCGCCGTCTAAAGCTGCTTGAGTCATTAATGGGCGCTTACCGCGATCACGGTCCCCGCCACACCCAAATACAGCCCAAAGTTGATTCGAAACATGACGTTTTAATGTTTTAAGCACTTGAATTAATGCATCTGGTGTATGCGCATAATCAACAACAAATAAACGCTCACCATCACGAATAACTTGCATTCGACCTGGAGCACCAATTAGTTTAGGAACGAAAGCTACTAACGCTTTTAAACTAAAACCTGCTTGCTCAGTAGCAATAAGAGCTGCAACCAAGTTTTCGACATTAAAATGCCCTAACAATGGACTTTGCACAGCAAAAGAACCTTGCGGGCTCACTAAATTAAATGTCGCCCCCGCTAAACTGTAACTCAGGTCAGTAATATAATAATCAGCAGTATTTTGAGTAAGTGAATACGTTAAAATTTTCGGTTGAGCAGGATTTTGCTTTGCTGCATTAATCATGAGAGCTGCATGCTCATCATCTAAATTAATAACGGCTACTTTTAAAGAGCTAAAACGGAATAAAAGAGCCTTCGCTTCTGCATAAGCCTCTAAAGTGCCGTGGTAATCCAGATGGTCACGACTCAAATTGCTATAAACAGCAATCTCAATCGCACAACCATTTAAACGACCTTGTTCCAAACCATGTGAGCTTGCTTCTAAAGAAGCGAAAGTCGCACCTTGTTTTGCATAATCATGCAATGCATTTTGCAGTTGTAAAGCATCAAGCGTAGTGTGAGTTGAGGGTGTTAAGTCTGGTAAAATACCATTGCCTGTAGTGCCCATCACAGCACAGCGCTGTTGTTGAGAGCTAATTAATTCAGCCACTAGACGCGAAATTGTGGTTTTACCATTTGTACCAGTCACTGCAATAATACGCACTGGTACTGTGGGATCTATACGTTGTAAATAACGTTCTTGCCACTCACCCATACGTTGACGCACATCAGAACATACCCACTCATTTGCTACGCCCAACTCAGTCTCACTAATAACGGCAAGTGCACCATTAGCTAAAGCTGACTCAGCAAAAGCGCGAGTTTTTTCAGGTTGGCTATAACTGGTTAAAGCGATAAAGATCTGGCCTGACTCAACCTTACGGCTGTCTAAACTAAAGCCTTGAAAAGGCTGTTTAGACCACTGTGCATCGATCTCGACGGGATTAATTTCTTGGAAAGAAACAGACATAGCTTACCTGCGAATAGGATTTTCTGGAGTATCAAGGGGCTTATCAAGCGGCACATTCATTAAGCGCAATGATTCTTGCATAATTCGTGCGAAAACAGGGGCCGCAACCAAACCACCGTAATAACGGCCTTGTGGATTTTCAACAACTACAATAACCGCTAAACGAGGATCACTAATCGGAGCTACGCCTGCAAATAAAGCACGGTATTCATTATTTGAATAACCTTTACGATCTGCACGAAGTTTATGAGCTGTACCTGTTTTACCACCAACGCGATAACCCGGAATATTAGCTTGCTTTGCAGTACCGCCCGGCATCGTCACCTGCTCAAGCATAAGCAAAACCTGATCAGCAATTTTTGGAGCAAGAACTTGCTCACCTTTAGGAGCTTGGTCGAGTTTATGCAAACTTAGAGGCATTTTTACCCCATGGTTTGCAAGCATTGCATAGCCTTGCGCCAACTGAAGAATAGTTGCATTTAGACCATAACCGTAAGCCATGGTACCAATTTGGGAAGAGTTTAACTTGCTTACAGGAAGTACTAAACCAGAGCTTTCACCAGGGAACTTCACAGCAGAACGCTTACCAAAGCCAGCACGGTTAAAGAAGCTTGGCAATGTTTCCTTAGGAAGTGACAACGCAATTTTTGCCGAACCCACGTTTGATGACTTAATAATTACGCCACTAACAGTCAAAGCACCATAGTTATGCGTATCACGAATAGTATGCCAGCCTAAACGCATTGAACCTGGCGAAGTGTTGACAATCGTATTTGGCGTATATTGTCCAGTTTCGAGTGCAGCAGAAACTGTAAAAGGCTTCATAGTAGAACCCGGCTCGAACATATCAATCGCACCGCGGTTACGCATGGCATCTTTATTAGATAAACCGTTTTTATCATTCGGGTTATAAGATGGCCAACTGGTCATAGCCAGAATTTCGCCTGTTTTAACATCTACAGCAATTGCTGTCGCCGAACGGGCGTTATTTGCAACACCAGCAGCAGTCAACTCACGGTACATAATATATTGCAAACGAGAGTCGATACTTAAAGTGATGTTTTCGCCTGGCTCACCTTCACGAATAACCTCAGAAACTTTTAAGCGGTTACCACGTTTATCACGAATAATTTTTTGTTCGCCATCTACCCCAGACAGTTGTTTATTCAACTGCATTTCCAAGCCTTCAATCCCTTGGCCTTCACTATTGGTTAAACCAATAATCTGAGCATTTGGCTGCGGTTGAGGATAATAACGTTTATATGTTTTCTCAGCATAAACGCCTTGGAAGTTACCCTTTGTAATGAGATCTGCCTGCTGTGGCGGCACTTCTTTTTTCAAAACCAAATAACGAGAACGTGGGCGCGCATTCATCTGTTTTTTTAGATCTGCACGATCTAAACCAACCACATCCGCCAACTCATCAAGGTTTAAGTTTTTATCTGGTAATTGTCGTTTTAACTTACGATTATTTGGATCTTTTTTTAATTCGGCTGTAATTTCGTCATATAAATGCTTGGTATCAAAGTAATCACGTGGATCAATGACAATTTTCATAATAGGCGTACTAATGGCCAAAGGCACACCATGACGGTCGCTAATAACCCCACGCATTGCCTCAATACGTTCCGTACGCAAAATATTGGCATTGGCCTTGTTTTGTAAAAAGTCTTTATTAATCACTTGCACATAAAATGCACGTGCAATTAATACAACAAAACAGAGCAGTACTGTTGCCCAGAGCAGATAAAACCGCCACATATCGAAGGCAAGAGTTGGTTTTTCCGAAATAGACTGCTGTTTTTTCCGTGTTTGCTTTATTCGCTTATCTACCATACAGCAAGGCCTTACTTATTTTGCTCTGAGGTCATCGGTAAAGAAATTACCACCGTTTCTGCAGCAGGTGGCGAAAACATGCGTAGTTGGGTTACAGCACGCGTACCAATCTGTGCTGTTGCACCGAAGGTTTGTTGCTCAATAAGCAAACGCCCCCATTCAGCATTGAGATCATCACGTTCACGCATATAAGAGCTAAGCTCTCTATAATCATGACGATATTCAAATACTTGAAAAACCACCATCATGGCACTGATAAAAACAAGCGCCACTAATACGGTGTATGCCACAACTTTTTTCACCACTTTATTTTCAGTGGTTTCAATTTCATCACTGCTTTTCATTACGCGCCTTTTTGTTCCAAGCGTTCAGCAACCCGAAGCCATGCACTACGTGAACGTGGGTTCGCTTTTACTTCTTCTTCACTCGCACGAACCCGTGAAATTTTCTTTAACCTTCTTGTATCTACCTGTTGCTGAGGCATTCCCCAGCTAATATCTTCTGCCAAAGTCGATTCTTTTTGAATAAATTGTTTGATTAAACGATCTTCAAGAGAATGAAAGCTAATCACAGACAAACGCCCTTTTGGTTTTAGTAAGTCTACAGCTTGTGGTAAAAATACTTCAATATCATCTAGTTCTTTATTAATAGCAATACGAATTGCCTGAAATGTACGTGTTGCTGGATGCTTATGTTTTTCCCACTTTGGATGAGCTGTTTTAACAAGTTCTGCCAATTGGGCTGTTGTATCTAGTTTTCCAGCTTGTTTAATCGCTTTTGCAATACGTCGACTATAACGCTCTTCGCCATATTGATAAATAATATTTGCTAATTGTTCTTCTTCAATTTCAAGTAACCACTCAGCTGCGGTTAATCCCTTAGAATTATCCATTCGCATGTCTAGAGGACCATCCTGCATAAAACTGAAACCACGTTCAGCTTGGTCGAGTTGAGGAGATGACACCCCTAAGTCAGCCATAATGCCATCAACACTCATCACACCAATTTCCTGCATTTTTTCTTTAATATCAGCAAAACTGGCATGAATAATGGTAAATCTCGGATCTTCTTGTGCCAAAGCAGCTGCAACTTCCAAAGCTTGAGGGTCTTTATCAAATGCATATACTCGTGCATTTTCATCAAGTTTTGAGAGCAATAAACGTGTATGCCCACCTCGTCCGAAGGTTGCATCGATATACACCCCTGTTGTGCGATCTGCCAATAAGCTCTCAACGGTCTCAAAAAGTAAGACAGAAATATGCGACATAGGTGTTAAATCATTGCGTAAAAATGTAACTGCACATTATCACCTTGTTTATGACCAACGCCAAACGGCTTTTTGTAGGAAAATATTAATTTTTCATAGATAAAACCGTTTTGTTAGCATTTTTTAAGCAAAAAAAGAAAGCAAGCTTACTTTTTTAAGTTTGCTTGCTTTCTTTATGAATATTTAACTTCTAAGTTTTCTTTTTGGACTATTGTTTTTAGATCATTTTATTTACTGCTTGCCGTCATAAATTTGATCAAAAATAGCACCGTTTGCAAAGTGAGTTTTCTGAGCTTTAGCCCAACCACCGAACACATCATTAATGGTAAATAATTTAATTTTTGGGAATTGCGCTACATATTTCGCAGCCACTTGAGCATTACGCGGTCGGAAATAATGTTTAGCAGCTAATTCTTGACCTAAAGGTGAGTATAAAAAGTTCAGATAACCTTTTGCCAAGGTCCGGTTTCCATCTTTATCTACGGTTTTATCTACAATCGCGACAGATGGTTCTGCCAAAATTGAAATTGATGGATAAACAATTTGATATTTATCTTTATCAGGTCCTTTCGTCGCCAACAAAGCTTCATTTTCCCAAGACAATAAAACATCACCAATGCCACGTTCGGCAAATGTCGTAAGTGAACCACGAGCTCCAGAATCTAGAACTTTCACATTGTGATAAAGCTTTTTCACCAACTCTCGAGCCTTAGCATCATTTCCACCCGGCTGTTTTAAAGCATATCCCCACGCAGAGAGATAAATCCAACGCGGTGCACCACCTGTTTTAGGGTTAGGGGTGATAATTTCCACACCTGGTTTTGTTAAATCATTCCAGTCGCGTATATTTTTCGGGTTACCTTTTCGTACTAGAAACACGACAGTTGACGTATAGGGGGCAGAATTATTTGGGAATTCTTTTTGCCAGTTCGGCTGAATAAACCCAGCTTTCACAATCTCATCAATATCATTCGCTAATGCTAACGTTACTACATCAGCTTCAAGTCCTGTGGCTACCGCGCGGGCTTGTTTGCCAGATCCACCATGTGACTGTTTGAATTCAACGTCTTGCCCTGTTCGCTGTTTCCAAAATTTACCAAATGCTTGGTTATATTCTTGATAGAACTCTCGAGTCGGATCATAAGAAACATTTAAAAAAGAGGTCGCTGCTTGAGCCGCTGTTGTCGCTATTCCCACATATAAAGCGACAGCTATTATTGATATTTTTTTCATTTACAAAATCCATCATTCGTTTTAGTTTAACTATATTTTTAATTTTATTTTTTACAATCAATTACTTATATTTATATCTTTTTTATTAATCTTTTTTAGATATATAGCTTAGAATGTCTTAATTATTTCATTTTTGAAAAATTTTGTAATTATTCTTACAACTTATTTTAGACCTTCACTTTATCTACACATTAATTTGTTAAATAATGAAGCGTAAAGGATACATAGGGTCTACATTTGAGTCGACCAGTTTAAAATATAGGTAAATTTTGTAAAAAGTGTGACACAGTTCCACTTTTTTATTAATATTTATGTTTAAATCGTAGCATTACCGTAATTTTACATTTTGTTAAACTCAAAAAATAGATGAAATGTAATGAACAGAGGGGATGATTAACAATGAAAATTCATTATGGAAAAGCTTTAAGCTTAAGTTTGGTGCTGAGTTTGGCATCACAGTTTTCTGCAGCAGCAGTACTTAAAGATACTCCAAGCAAAACTGGTTCAGAGAAACAGACTTCGCTTATTGAAAAAGCTTTAGATCAGCAGAAACGTAACCCTATTGTGTTACCTTCTACAAATGATGAGCTTAAAGTTCTAAATACGATTCGCGTTACACCAACTCAAAATTTTCTTGCTGCACAACACGAACGTTTTTCACGTTTTGTTCAGGCAATCTTTCAGCCCCATGCTTCTTAAAATCTGAAACACCCCCTCTTCGTTTCAGTTTTAGCCCAGCCTGACGTTAAATAAAACGTCAGAATACTGGGCTTTTTCGTTATAATAGTTTCAATTTTTATTCTGACCCATTATCTATGAAAGTTCGTACTCGTATTGCACCTTCCCCTACTGGTTTTCCTCATGTCGGCACAGCCTACATTGCTTTATTTAACATGTGTTTTGCGAAACAACATGGCGGAGAATTTATTTTAAGGATTGAAGATACAGACCAACTTCGTTCTACACCAGAGTCTGAAAAAATGATTTTGGATTCATTACGTTGGTTAGGTTTGAATTGGTCTGAAGGTCCAGATGTAGGTGGCCCACATGCACCATATCGCCAATCTGAACGTATGGGAATTTATAAGCAATACGCATTAGAACTTGTTGAAAAAGGTCATGCTTTTTACTGTTTCGCAACAGCAGAAGAACTTGACCAAATGCGTGCTGAACAACAAGCACGTGGCGAAACACCAAAATATGACGGCCGCGGTTTAAAACTTTCTCAAGAAGAAGTGACTCGACGTCTTGAAGCGGGTGAACCTCATGTCATTCGTATGAAAGTGCCTGAAGAAGGTGTTTGTAAATTTAATGACTTGCTACGTGGTGAGGTTGAAATTCCTTGGGCACAAGTCGATATGCAAGTCCTTCTTAAAACAGATGGTTTACCAACTTACCATTTAGCTAACGTTGTTGATGACCATTTAATGGAAATCACTCATGTATTGCGTGGTGAAGAATGGCTTCCTTCTGCACCAAAGCATCAGTTGCTTTACCAATATTTTGGTTGGGAAATGCCAACTCTTTGCCACATGCCACTGTTACGTAACCCAGATAAATCAAAACTATCTAAACGTAAAAATCCAACATCAATTAACTACTACCGCGATATCGGTGTATTACCAGAAGCCTTACTCAACTATTTAGGCCGTATGGGTTGGTCAATGCCAGATGAAAGAGAAGTTTTCACATTACAAGACATGATGGATAACTTTGACATTCAACGTGTATCACTAGGCGGACCAATTTTTGACGTTGAAAAATTGAACTGGCTTAACGGTCAGTGGATCAAAGGGTTAACTCCAGGTCAATTATTAGACCGTTTATTAACATGGAAGAGTGATCGCAACACTTTAGAAGACATTGCTGCCGCTATTCAACCACGTATTAATTTACTTTCAGAAGCTGTGAATTGGGCTGGTTTCTATTTTAACCATATGCCACAAATTACTGCTGAAATGTTTGAAAGTAAAAAATTGACTCAAGAGCAAGTTCGTCAAAGTTTACAATTTGCAATTTGGCGTCTTGAAGGTCAGTTTACTTGGAATAATGACACCGTTAGCCAAACCCTAATGGATCTTGCGAATCAGATGGGCATTAAACTACGTGATTTCATGCCAGCGTTCTTTATCGCAATTGCCGGTTCAACGAGTTCAACACCAGTGATGCAATCAATGGTTACGCTTGGGCCTGATTTAACTTTCGCTCGCTTACGTCATGCCTTAGAAATTGTGGGCGGACCGAGCAAGAAAGAAGTTAAAAATTGGGAAAAACTCAATGAGAGCTTAAAATTGCCGAAAAATGACGCAACTAGCGAAGTTTAATTCATTTTTTTGTTGACGTGTGAGCGCATTCACCCTAAGATTGCGCTCACACAAACTGGGGTCATAGCTCAGTTGGTAGAGCGCTACAATGGCATTGTAGAGGTCAGCGGTTCGATCCCGCTTGACTCCACCACGCTCCTTTGTGTTTGCCTCATCAAGTCCCTATCGTCTAGAGGCCTAGGACATCGCCCTTTCACGGCGGTAACCGGGGTTCGAATCCCCGTAGGGACGCCATATTCTGCTTTAAAAATTATAAAAAGACTCTATCGTCACCTTACTGTTTATTCTTTATCTCTTTCTAGATTGCACATTTGTCTATTTTATCTAAAATAGCGTCTTTCTTAATTCTCTCAATGTGTAATATGCAGCCATCTGACAATCAACTAGATGCTCATCAGCATCAGAACAGTACTGCACCTTTAAAAAGAGCCATGAGTACGCGCCATCTTGTGATGCTATCACTGGGCGGAGCGATCGGAACTGGTCTATTTTTAGGTTCAGGGGAAGTCATTTCACAAACTGGAGCTATTGGCGCAATTATTGCCTATATTCTTGGTGGCGCGATCGCTTACATGGTCATGCTCTGCCTAGGAGAACTCGCTGTACACATGCCTGTTTCAGGTTCTTTTGGTGCCTATGCCAAAAAATATATCAGCCCAAGTACTGGCTATATGATTTCTTGGATGTACTGGCTCACCTGGACTGCAACGCTTGGAACCGAATTCACTGCCGCAGCCCTACTCATGCAAGAATGGTTTCCACAGATTTCCATGTGGATTTGGACAATTATTTTTGCAGTTACTATCTTTGGCTTAAATATTAGTTCAACGCGTATTTTTGCTGAATCTGAGTTTTGGCTGGCTCTTGTTAAAGTCGTTACTGTCATTGCCTTTATTGTGCTCGGCCTATTAGCAATTTTTGGTTTAATTCCATTCCATGGTGCGCAAACTGCTCCACTCTTTAGCAATCTTACGGCTCAAGGCTGGTTCCCACATGGTTTAATTCCTATTTTTACGACCATGTTAATTGTTAACTTTGCTTTCTCAGGAACCGAATTAATTGGTGTAGCAGCTGGCGAAACAAAAGATCCGGCTCAAAATGTACCAAAAGCGATTAATGCCGCGATCTGGCGCCTACTTATTTTCTTTGTGGGTACCATCATTGTCATTAGCGCCTTACTTCCTTTCCAACTTGCAGGTTTAGGCGGTGACGGTGTAAGTAGCAGTCCTTTTGTGACGGTATTTAATTATATTGGCATTCCATATGCGGATGACATTATTAGGTTTGTAATTATCACAGCTCTGCTTTCAGCAGCCAATTCTGGCCTATATGCAGCTTCACGTATGATGTGGTCTCTGTCAGAACAAAAATTACTACCTAGTGTGTTTGCGACTTTATCAAAAAGTGGAACACCAATCATAGCTCTAGTTGTAACCATGTTCGGTGCAATTCCAGGTTTATTATCAGAGCAATTTGCGCCTGAGACTATTTTTAAGAATCTGCTGGGTGTAGCGGCTTTTACCATGGTCATTGTATGGATGAGCATTTGTTTAAGTCAGTTCAACTTCCGCCGCCAATGGTATAAATCAGGTCATACAGTTAAAGACTTACAATATGCTGCGCCTTTATTCCCTATTGTGCCAATTTTAGGTTTTGTTTTCTGTTTCATTACTTGCTTGAGTATGGCAGCAGACCCTGAAATGCGCGCTGGTTTTGTAGGCTGTCTTATTTTTACAGCTTTATGTTATGTCAGTTATTTTATTTTTTATCGTAATAAAGACTAAACCAGTCGTTATTCAATTAAAGTGTAGCAAAAAGCTACACTTTTTTTTGCCTATATACTGGTTTTAAACAACATACCGTTGTAGATTAAAATTTATATTAAAAACAAAATCTTGTATAGAATGAAAATTATATTTATCCACGGGATGAATCAACAAAACTACACAGCACATCGCTTGAAAGAGCATTGGTTAAAAGTGTTTAAGCTCGGCCTGAAACAAATGCCTTGCAAAGTTAATGTCCGCGATCTTCATATTCACATGCCATTTTATGGCGACTTAATGACCAAATACCAATTAAGTAACCAATTAGACCTTAACACGTTATTACCTAAATCATTTTTTAATAATTATTTCCCTATTAACGTACACCCAAGTAATCCTCCTACTAGAGAGCACACTCCATTTGTTCCGTTGTTACGTCCCTCAACCGATCAAACTGATAAAAGCTTCTCAGAACGGCTTTATCTCACTTCTCAATTAGTTAAAGATCGTGTACTGAAAGAACTAGTTGTTTTATTAAATAACTTTCCTAAACTGCATGAAAGTTTGATTCAACAATTCCTCATCGAAACCTATATGTATCTATCTAATCCAGAGTTTATGGAGGAAGTACATCAAAGAATTTTAAAGAAAATGCGAGAAGAAGAAGATTATATTGTGGTCGGGCACTCTCTCGGTTCAGTTATTGCTTTTCAATTATTATCAAATCCATCTTATCAATTCTCAGTTAAGCGTTTTATCACCCTAGCTTCCCCTTTATCTTTTCGCGTGATTCAAAGTAAGCTCCCGAGTCCAATTTCTAGACCGCCATGTATTTACGGTGATTGGTTTAATTTTTACTCTCAAGATGATTTTTTGACCGCATTTCCATTGTGCGAAGCCCCATTTAATTTTGAACCTGCCATTATTAATCAGAAAATTTATACTTTCGCCAACCAACCTCATGAGATTTTAGGGTATCTACAACATCCGTCGGTCATAAAGGCAATTATTGAGCCTTTTCAGAAAAATGACGGCTAAATGTATATATTTTCTACAATTTGAGTTATTTTTAATCGCTTGACTGTTTTTTTTAATATTTCTTCAGAAAACTATTTGACACTTTTATTAAATCGACCTAATATACGCCCACCTCTGAAACGTCCCTATCGTCTAGAGGCCTAGGACATCGCCCTTTCACGGCGGTAACCGGGGTTCGAATCCCCGTAGGGACGCCAATATTTTTTCAGATGTATGCCTCATATAAGTCCCTATCGTCTAGAGGCCTAGGACATCGCCCTTTCACGGCGGTAACCGGGGTTCGAATCCCCGTAGGGACGCCAAATTCTAAAAAGCCACTGCATAACGTCAGTGGCTTTTTTCTTGCCTAAAAAAATAAAAAGCCAATCAATGATTAGCTTTTCATATGCTCTATCAACCCGCAATTCCTACTTGTACTTCAAGGCGACCTGACTGCACTCGTAGTCCTCTAATTTCAAACTGATCTACGAGCTGCTGCACAAGCTCGCGACTTTCTCTCAAAATATTCAAGCCTGGTAAAATACTAAAATCAGTCAAACTTAAAAGCTTTTCAACCATCCATGAACGGTTGTTAATAAAGTCAATAAATCCTGCTTGCTCTAGGTCAATAAACCACATGCGATGCCCATCGCGTTGGATTCCGGGAATATCACCAATCAAATGATTAATGAGTGATGGAATAGGCAACATATTTACCACTTCGAAACCAACTCGACCAATACGGCGCACAGCCCAATTTGACAAGGTACCGCCATGTCGAATCTGAACATCAAGACTTTCATCCATTTGACGTAGGTGTAAGAATTTTTCCTGCCCAATACGACATTCCAATACTTTAAAATCTAAACTCAAACGATACATGAAGCGATGATAATGCCCATCGATCTCGACTTGGAAACTGTCATTGCCGCACTTGATTTTAATATCATCAATTTCGGAGCGATCAATGCGCTTACGAATTTGATTATTTAATAACATTTCGGGTAAGTACAACGTTAAGGTACTTTTGCCCAAAAAAGTTCGCGCCATAATCAACGCGACTTGGCGTGCTGTTTCACTGGTTTCAGACACCATATCTCTTACAGTACCTGCTGCCAGATTTGTCATTCCGACAACTCCACGTCGTGTATGAGTAGTTACTTGATCGAGTGCGTCCAAAGCAGCATCAGCAACCTCTGCAATATTACGTGTCGTGTCGCTAGCAAACCCAACTGCATCTTGGGCATGTTGCAATGTCTTATGCAGTAATCGACGAGATAATGACGGTTTAGCGGTATCTGGGGTAGCTAAAACCGATGCTGTCGTTGTAGGCTGCGACTTATTGTCATCTTGTTGACCCAAGTCCCTCTCTCCTTTTTATATTTATCCCACATCCTATTCGAGTATTTAAGCTCATTTATTGTGCTAATCACACTTCATTTTTCTGTAGATTAGCATGCTCTACAATATTATTTTAATTTTTATGTGTACGGATAAATCATCTGTTTTTTATATTTCTTTATTTATTCATAAGTAATTTTTCTGCTAACTCAACGCATTTCATCGATATCTTACAAATTTTTTTCTTTCTGCACATTTCCGTTAGAATAGATTCAAACTAAATGTGGAGTTCTCATGCAATATCGTTGCCCTAAATGTCAAAGTGTTAAAATTATGCCTGTGAGCCAAGGCGTGAACAGCGCAAAACCTGTCGTTCCTAAAAGTCTGGTTATCTTGATTCCTGCAATTTTTGTGCTTTTACTGTTAGTAGTCATTAGCATCTTTATGTGGATTTTTGGCAATGGTGCAGGTAGTTCTCTTCAAATCGCAACAGTAGTTGCATTTGTGGTTACTGTAGGGGCTGGTTTTATGTTCTGGCGTGATTTGCCTGATTTTAAATTGTCTATGCAAGCATTTATGCAGTCACAAAAACACTGGAAATGCCGTGACTGCAATAACGAATGGGAAATTTAAAAAAACTGTTCACATCAGCTTAATGCTGATGTGAATGTGCATTATCTGCTTCATCATGTTTATGCGAAGCATGCTGAGCAATGTGCTGACAATTAATCTCGGCATCGTCCTCAATTTGCAATGTCACTTCACCAATACCATGTTCATGAGAAAGCATTTCAACAGCATCTTGATACAACTTGGTACGATCAGCTTCAGGCGCAAATAAGTGCACGGTTAAATGGATATTTTTAGAAGTAATCGCCCACACTTTGAGTTGGTGAATACTCTCAACACCATTTAAAGAAAGTAAATCTGCACGTAGCTTCTCAATATCGACCTCTTCGGGTACACCTTCGAGCAAAATGTTAATACTTTGCTTAAGTAAAACCCATGTTCTTGGCAACACCCAAAATCCAATCAGTACTGCAATAAGCGTGTCAATCCAGTACCAATTAGTGAAGTAAATAATAATTGCACCAATAATAACGCCTACCGAGCCTAGTGCATCACTCAATACTTCTAGATAAGCACCTTTCACATTTAGGCTGTTATTGGCACTCGACATTAAAAGTTTCATTGAAATGAGGTTAATTACTAAACCAATAGTCGCTACAACCAGCATACCCACACTTTGAATTTCGGGTGGCTTAGAGAAACGGATATAGGCTTCATATAAAATATAAATTGCCACCACGAACAGCATGAGTGCATTAAATAAAGCGGCCAGAATTTCAAAGCGTTGATAACCAAAAGTACGCTTATTATCAGCGGGACGTTTTGAAATCTGAATTGCGACCAGAGCAATTGCCAAAGCAGCTGCATCTGTAAACATATGCGCAGCGTCAGAGAGCAACGCCAGACTTTGTGTGATTAAACCTGCAATAACCTCAACAATTAAAAATGTCGTAGTAAGCGCCAAGGCAATCGTTAATTTCTTGGCATTACCTTCAGTCACTACAGCATGACTATGGTCATGACCATGTTGTCCACCCATTTTGCGGACTCCTTATTATTTATCTTTATGGTGAGGTAAAAGTAACCATGAATTCATGCTTACCTTTACCTGTTTCAAATACTTTTCTGACTCAAACTTTTTCATCAAAAAAGATATCTCAAATCGATGACATTATGAATGCTCAACTTTATTCGTCTTGCTTTCATTCATCCATCGATAAATGACTGGCAATAAAACCAGCGTTAGTATCGTAGATGAAATAATGCCACCGATTACTACCGTTGCCAAAGGTCGTTGTACCTCTGCACCAGTTCCAGTTGCCAAAGCCATTGGAATAAAACCAAGTGAAGCAACAAATGCCGTCATTAATACAGGGCGTAGTCGCAGTACAGCACCTTTCCAAGTAGCTGCATGAACATCTAGGGTTGCTCTTAGCTCTTTAATGAATGTGAGCATGACCAAACCATTCAATACCGCAACACCTGATAAAGCGATAAACCCGACTCCAGCAGACATAGAAAGCGGAATATCTCTCAGCCACAAAGCGACTAATCCACCAGATAAAGCGAAAGGAACTCCGCTAAATACAAGTAAGCTGTCTTTAAAATTACTAAATACCGCCATCAGCAATACAAAGATCATGATGAGCGCCATCGGTACAACGATTTGCATTCTTGCAGTGGCAGAAGCAAGATTCTCAAACTGTCCTCCATAACCCAACCAATAACCGCTAGGTAGCTTTTGCTGCGCCAGTTTGCTTTGCATCTCTTGTACAAAAGACCCAAGGTCACGATCACGCACATTTGCCGTCACAATCACTCGGCGTTTGCCATTTTCACGGCTCACTTGAGCAAGGCCCAGAATATTCTCAACCTTGGCAACGTCTTGTAACTGGATCAGACCGCCGTTTGGTAAGCGAATCGGTAATTGTGCTAGCTGCTGAGGCGTACGCATGTTTTCCTGTAAGCGAATCACGAAATCGAAACGTCTATCGCCCTGTAAAATTTGCCCTACACTCTGTCCTCCAATACTCGCAGCGACAATATCCTGAATAGACTTGACTGATAATCCATATTGAGCAGCTAGTGCATGATTAACATCTACATTAAGTAATGGCAAACCATCGGTCTGTTCGACTTTGACTTCACTAGCACCTGGAATGCTACGTAGCTGTTGGGCTATTTTTTCTGCTTCCTGATTGAGGACTTGCATATCATCCCCAAAAACTTTCACCCCGATATCACTACGGACACCTGAAATGAGTTCATTAAAACGTAGTTCGATGGGTTGCGAGAATTCACTGTTATTACCAGGAATCTGATTCACGAATTGCAGCATTCTGGTACGCAATTCATCTACCGTTTCCTTCTGATTAGGCCATTGATCATGTGGCTTTAGTAAAACAACACCATCGGAAATATTAGGAGGCATGACATCGGTAGCAACCTCGGCTGTTCCTGTTCTTGCAAAAATAGCCTTAATTTCAGGAAAAGCTTTGAGTAACTGCTTTTCTACGGTCTCTTGAATCCTAAGTGATTCCTCTATACCAGTACTTGGCGCACGCATGAGTTGCAAGGCAAAATCCCCCTCACTGAGTTGAGGCGCAAACTCACTACCTACTCTTGTTGCAATTGCACCAGTAAGAATCAAGATGCTGACTGCTGCTGTTACAACAACATATCGGAAAGCATAAGCTTTATCGAGTAAGCCTGCATAACCTTTTTTCAGCATCATCATCCAGCGGCTTTCTTTTTCCTTCACTTCACCCGTAACAAACAGAGCTACTGCTGCTGGCACAAAGGTCACAGATAAAATAATTGCTCCTAATAATGCTAGGACAACGGTCATTGCCATAGGATGAAACATCTTTGCTTCAACGCCTGCTAAAGCAAAAATTGGTAGGTACACGACCATAATGATGATCTGACCAAATATTAATGGTCGGCGTGCCTGTTTAGCCGCTAGAAAGACCTCAGTGAAACGTTCGGAACGTGTTAATAAACGACCTTTTAAATGCTGCGCTTCAGCTAAACGCCGAATACAGTTTTCAACAATAACAACGGCCCCATCAACAATGATCCCGAAGTCCAAAGCACCCAAACTCATCAGGTTGGCACTGATTTTTTGTTCCGCCATACCTGTTAAGGTAAAAAGCATTGCCAATGGGATAATACAAGCAGTGATTAAAGCGGCGCGAAAGTTTCCTAAAAAAATAAAAAGGATAACGATGACTAAAATCGCCCCTTCAATCAAATTTTTAGCTACTGTTTTAATCGCTTTATCTACGAGGCTACTACGATCATAGACTGTTTCAATCACCACGCCCTGAGGGAGTGATCTTTGAATTTCCTGAACTTTATCGTCAATCGCCTTAGCAATAGTTTTACTGTTTTCACCCATCATCATCATGGCGATACCTAAAACAGTTTCCTGTCCATTATAGGTAGCACCACCTGTACGCAAATCATGACCAATCGATACTGACGCTACATCGGCAACCCGTATAGGTAAACCGTTTTTAGTGGCGACCGTAACATTCTGGATATCTTGTATCGATGTCAGCATACCCGGAACACGAACTGTGAGTTGCTGGCCATTCTCTTCAATAAATCCGGCACCACGGTTTTCATTATTATTTTGAAGCGCATCTTGTAAATCAGTGAGTGGAATTTGCAACTGTTGTAACCGTGTCAGATCTGGAGAGACCACGTAGGTTTTGTTATATCCTCCAATGCTATTAACCTCGGCTACCCCTTGTACACGTTGTAACTGGGGCCGAATAATCCAGTCCTGAATTTCACGCAGGTCCATCGCGCTATAGGCTGAACCATCTGCTTTTTTAGCATTTGGCTCTGCTTTTACCACCCATTGATAAATCTCACCGAGTCCAGTCGAAATTGGAGACATTTGCGGATCAATGCTATCTGGTAAAGCACTCTTAGCTTCTTGTAAACGTTGGTTAATTAACTGTCTTGCCCAGTAAATGTCAGTACCATCTTTAAAGATAATCGTGACCTGAGAAAGGCCATATCTGGAAATTGAACGAGTCTGCTCCAGATTTGGAATACCAGACATGGCATTCTCAATCGGATAAGTGATCCTTTGCTCAACTTCTGGCGCAGTAAAGCCATTGGCCTGACTATTGATTTGTACCTGTACATTGGTGATGTCCGGCACGGCATCAATTGAAAGTTTTTGGTAGCTATAAATTCCAACACCAATCCAAGCAATGACAAACATCATGACCCAAATGGCGTTGTTAATTGAAAACTGAATGATCCGATCAAACAAACCTTCAGCCTTTGGCAAATCAGGTTTATTAATGTCCATGCTCAGCCTCCCCTTTTTCAAGTTCGGACTTGAGCAAGAAACTACCTTGAGTCACATATTGCTGCTTTTCGGTAATTCCGGATTTAACCTCGACCCATTGTGCATCTGAAGAATAATTGCCTAACTCAACGGCAACAGGAGCAAAATGAATTTTATCTTTCTCCTGTTTTGCAATAAAGACGACATTCTTTCCATCAATCTGTTGTATCGCTGTCTTGTTAACCCGTAATACAGTCGCTGCATTATTTTGTTTAAGTAACACATTGACCATTAAGTTAGGGCGTAATTCTTTTGAAGGTGTCAGTACCTTAGCGCGAACCTGTAAACGACCAGTTTGAGTATCGGCTTCTGAAGTTAGGCTTTGCACCTGCGCTTTGAAAATATTATTCGTTTGCAACGATTTAAATTCAATTTCCTGATTAGGCTGAATATTGGTATTTGCACTTGGTAGCACAAACTCAACCCATAACTGATCTAGACGATCAATAACAAATAATTGTTTGTCAGGACCAATTTGCTCACCAATGACAATATCTTTATTACTGATTACACCACTTAAAGGTGCAGTTAAAACATATCGGCCTTTACTTGAGCGATTTGCTCCCAATGCAGATAAACGGCTATTTGCAGCCTGCACTTGAATCTGCGCCTGACGATATGCATTGTAAGCGCGCTGGTAATCTTGACGTGCTGAAACCCCTTGTTCCCACAATTGTTTTTCACGTTGATAATCTTGCTGGGCTAATGTCAGTGCTTCTTGTGCCATGCTTAAGTTAGCTTGTTGATCGACTAAATCCGGTACAAATAAAGTTGCAAGCGCTTGACCCTTTTCAACTTGTTGTCCCAACGCAACATTTACGCTATCTACACGCGCAGAAAAAGTTGAAGAGACATGTGCTTGCTGGTCTGTATTTACAACAAGTTTGGCAGGATAAGAAAGGCTCTGTTCAACTTCTCCACGTCCTACTTGCTCTAACTTCACTCCATATTCAACCAGTTGCTTAGAAGTCAGGTTTAAGCTTCCTTCCTCTTTTTCAGACTCACCATGGCCAGCTTCACCCTCTGCATGCTCTTCTTCACCTTCATCAGTATTAGGCTGTTTCTTTCCAGAGAAAAATAACCAAGCACTTAAAGCAAGGCAGACAATCAGCAGCAAAATAGCAATAAGCCATTGGTTTTTCATTTTTTTAACTGACATTACTCTGCCCCTCCAACTGTCGGCAAGTTATAGGTGTCTTGCCATAAATTTTGATTAATTTGATTTAATGCATCTCCAGACATCACCATATTTGGATCAATCCCGAGAGCTAAACTTTCTGCCTCAATTGCTTTTTGCCAAGCAGATTTAAGGAGTTGAACTTTTTTCAAGCGTTGTTCTTGTAATTGAAGGGTAGATTGCTGAACATCGGTAATTGCAAATTTACCGACTTTAAAGCCAAGCAACATTTTCTCTTGTACCGTCTCTGATAAAGGGATTTGCTGCTCATTCATTAAATTATATTGTTGCTTTAAACCCGCTAACTCGTACTGTAGAGTACGAATAGAATTCTGGCTTTGCTTTTTATAAAAGCTTTGCTGCTGGTCAATTAAATCGAGTTTGCTTTGTGCAACTTTTAGGGCATATTGCTGGCGATTAAAAATGTTTAAAGGAACTGCTATACCTACTCGAATCTGATTTTCGGTACTGCTCGTTTCTGCGGTTTTACTACGAACCACGCCCATATTTACAGTAGGCGTAGGCCGATTTTTTGCCTTTAAATAATTAATTTCAGAATTTTGTTGTATTGCTTGAAGCCGCAGGGACTGTTCTAACAAATTCTGTTTTAGATATTGATCGATATCACCTTCATTTTTTAAAGGCCATGCACTTTTTATATCTGGACGTAATGTGAAGTTATCTTCTGTCTCACCCCATAAGTTAGCCAATTTTCTTTTAGCACTACTCAGTGATAATTCAACTTCCTGATATAAACGCTGATTTTCAACATGCGTCATGAGAGTTCGATCTAAATCAACCTGAGCAATACTGCCTGCCTGAAAGCGTAAGCGGGTAGCATCAAGAAGATTTTTACTCGTTCTTAACTGGGCTTTAGCAACTTCATGTTCAAGCTCTAAAATAGATACTTGTGACCATAAATATTTTACCGCCAGCTTCAGTTGAGCCTGATATAAAACCTGATTTAACTCAACTTGATTTTGCTGAACACTTGCTAGTTTTTTTGCTGCGGAACGTACACCAAAAATATCTAGTTTTTGCGAGATCCCAAGTTCTAATTCCTGATCTTTTCCAGATTTAAAACCCGTTTGCTGTACAGAAACCGTCGGATTTTCCCATAGCTGACTCTGTTTGATATTGCTCTCGGCGATATCTTGTTGAGTTTGCCAAATTCCTGTTTGAGTCTGAAACTGCTTAACCTGATCGAGCACCTGTTCAAACGTTAAAACATTCTGTACTTGCTGCAGTTGAGTATTCTGCGTGAGGTTTTGATTTGAACTAGCAGCAGTTGTTACAGCGCTAGTTGAAAGCGCAACTGCAACAACTAATGATTTAAGTACCCAAGACGTACTCAGACTAACGAAACTTTTTTCGTATAAAAAAATAGACATAAAATAACCCTATGAAATAAATAATATTTCTGGTGGGCTAATTTTCGGCTACCCCACCTATAGCAGGGTTAAAACAGGAGGCGGGTCTTGTTTAGAGATATGAGGGGACTTATAAGAATTGGACCAATAATATTGTTGTTTTGGCTCAGATGACTGTATTAACGGTGAAACAAGTTTTTCTTGTGCTTCTACAATCACAACATGAAAACATGAAGGCAAATGGTCATGATGATCGGACAAGTTTAAGGGAGCTTTATGAGTCCCCGCGATATCTGTCTTTTCCGTATGGCTATGCTGTGAAGCTTCATAACTCAACGCTGCATGATGACCAAAATGATGTAATGCCTTTTCCTGATTTTCATGGGCGCAAAATGCCGCTGCCACATTCCATAAACTTTGGAATATAAGCAAACAGAATAAGACGGACATGAAAAGTGCAGAACGTGGCAACAGCACACCATTAAACTAAGAAGTTGAACAAAGCCACTATAGCAGGCAGTGGGCATGTAATAAAATTACATCTAATAAGTAGCAGTATAGAAGCGATTCTAATCTCGCTTGAGTAAAGATAAGAATAAATCATTAAGAATCTCTATCTTTACTCATAGGAAACTAATTATTAAGTAATTAGTTTCCTACAAAAGAAATTATTTACGCTTACAAGTTAAATGAGGGTTCTTACTTTCTTCAGCTTTAGCTTTTGTTTCTTGCTGAGACTTAATATTCTTTTCGAGGAATATTAACCCTCCATCAGCATGAGCCAAACTTGTTGAAAGAAGTAAAACCATCAAAGCCGATTTTGTATTTAGTTTAATAGACATAATAATCACCAGATCTAAATATTCCGAATTTATTTAAGGACTTAGCCCAGAAATAAAATTAATTTTTCGCATGCTTTAGTTAATCAATTCAGGACAAATCTTCTGAGTCTCTAAGAAGCATGCGGATATACTTTCATTTCATTTTTAGAACCAACTAAACAATGAAGGGAGAACACCGTGCAGTCGCAACTCATCAAAAAGTTGGACTAAGGCCGCAACCCAGATAAACCACACCACCTGCGTCAAAAAAATACGGAAATGCTTCGGTGAAACCTGATAGAACTCAGGCTCTTTAAAATTTTTGAAACTTGGTAAAAAGCGTGGAATTGTCTTTATATAATCTGAATATGCAGTTCCATATTTTTCACTCAGGAATGCTTCTTCTTGGCGTATAACAAAATGGTAGTAACAGAGAAAATAAAGCGTGAATACTATTGGAAAGATAAACGTCTCTGTAATCAACATGATCCCGACTCCACCCAGATAACTAAACAGATAGAGTGGATTTCTACATAAAGAATAGGGACCGTCTGTCACCAACTTGGCATTCTTAAATCCGGAAATGTAAAGACTGCACCATATTCTTCCCATTACTCCGATGCCCACAAAAAACCATCCAAAGAACCATAAAATATGTTCCACGAATGCCGCCTGGAAATGCCATTTACTAAAACTTAAAGCAAGAATAATAGCTAAAATCAGCCCAATCACTCGGGAGCTCACAGTTCTAACACGGGGGGTAAATAAAATATTCATTTCCATAAACCTCCATCACTGTGAATCATCAGAGATGAGATAACCGATTCATTAAAATGATATTTTTGTTTTCCCGAAAGATTTGACAGAACCTTATATCCCGCCTTGTCATTAACATAAAGACGTGAATGTTTAAGCGAGTAATCTACATAGAAGATTGCTGCGCTTTGTTTGCACATATAATTAAGCATAAAATAACCCTTTGAAATAAATAAATTTCTGGTGGGTTATTTTTCGGCTACCCCACCTATAGCAGGGTTAAGACAGGAGGGGGATTTAAAGAGCCAAGATACGGAGACTGATAAGAATTAGACCAGTAATAGATTTGTGAAAGCTCATGTACACGCACAAAAGGTTCTTGAGCTTGTTGTGCATTTTCAGTCATCACTACATGAAAACATGAAGGTAAATGATCGTGATGATCTTGCCAGCTTAATGGAGCATTCTCAGAATTTTCTACAATACCAACATGTTCAGTCTGCATATGGTCTGAAGATTGATATACATTTAAATCTGCATGATGACCGAAATGTTGTAATGCCTTTTCCTGATTTTTATGCACGCAAAATGCCGCTGCCACATTCCATAAGCTTTGGAATATAAGCAAACTAAACAAGACGGACATAAAAACTGTAGAACGTGGCAACGGTACACCATGACAGTAAATTGCACAAAGTCACTATAGCAAGCGATAGCAATGTAATAAAATTACAAAATGATTTTTGGTTAATTTATCGCTGTTTTAAAAAAGTTTTTTCTTTAGAAAAATTAATTTCCTGTTTGAGTTCCTGCAATGTATAAAATATTTTCCACCCTACTCGTTGTCGTCTGTTTAAATTTGAGTGCTTGTGCCACGACATTACTTTCAGAAGCTTTACCTAACGAAACCACAAAAACCGAGAAAATCATTTTAGCAAAAGATCAAATCATTGCTTTAGGACAAGCTGTTCAAAACCAGCAAGAACAAGGGATCGTCTTTGTAGGTCAAGATTTTAGTTATTTAATGACCGAAGGTAGCTCAGAATTTTTAACTATTATTAAAAATATTCCAGTAAATCAAAGAACTTTAATTATTCCCTCTCCTCTACTTCTTGAAATGGATGATCCCACTCATTTTCATGGAGAACTTCAATTCCTATATAAAACTCCTCTATTCGCTCTTTCTGAACAACAAAAAGAAAATTTAAAAAACCTAGGATTTAAAAATCATTTTGTTGTGATAGAAAATCAAAAAGATGTTTTATATCCTTACGCTTTTCTTAGCTTTAAAGGACAAATATATAAAGCTCCAGACATACAAAAAATTCAACAAACTCTTCCCATTCCTTATCCTATCGCCTTACAGCAAAAAGATGAAATAACAAAGAAACATCCGTTTAAACGTGTAACTCGTATGGCACTTTATCCGTTAGCGATGGCATTTGATGTGGTCACGGTGGCCCCCTTCTCTGATCTGGGCAGACTTACGAAGTGACTTTACAAAATAGAAGTTCCTAGGCAAAACTAATTAACTAACTCTTAAGCTGGTTTTGTTTAAAGAAATTTCTTTTGTTTGATATTTATAAATTTTCTCAAAAGTCTTTTGCGTTAAATAATAGCTATTTTTTAATTTTAAAAGCTCTAATTTCCCTTAAGAATGCCACTATTCTCATAGTAGTTTCACTTAGCGTAAAAACACGTGTAACTTTTATGTAAGCCAAAACTTCATTATTTTTCATCCAAATGCGCTATATCACATTTACAAAAAAAAACATAATATTTCAATATAAGGGACTAGCTTAAAAGTGTGAGTCAATTCAATTAAATTGAGGAACAAGGGAGACTATCATGAATATGAAATCAATCAAGTATAGGCTTAATCACTTGTTTGCTTTTGAAAACTTACCTTCTGATATGCATTCACAAGCAGTTGATGAAATTGAACAGGGTTTACGCTTTGAGGAACTAGCCGAGCAAGACCATGAACGTATGCAAAACTGGTTAGATGTAACTCCTAACGACCGAAATGCTATGTGGTGCTACCTACGAGCAGCTTTACGTGGTAGCTCTGACGCTTCTTTTAAGCTTGGTATCGGTTATCTAAATGGTCAATTTGGATTAGATAAAAATTATCGTGAAGCTGAAAAATGGCTACAAAAAGCAGCAAGTCAGGGACATCCCGATGCTGAACGCTGCTTACAAGAAGCGTTTAGCAAGCTCGCATTTTCTTAAAATAAAAAACCAGCCCTTAGGCTGGTTTTTTAAATTAACAGAGATTATCCGCTAATTTTTTTGTATTTAGTACGTTTTTGAACAGCGTCTTCACCTAAACGTGACTGACGGTATGCTTCATATTCTGCATAGTTACCTGTGTAGAATTCTGGCTGTTCATTTTCGAATGACAAGATGTGTGTCGCGATACGGTCAAGGAACCAACGGTCATGCGATACCACCATTACCGTACCTGGGAATACAAGAATTGCATCCTCAAGCGCACGTAAAGTTTCAATATCCAAGTCGTTTGATGGCTCATCCAGTAAGATAACGTTTGCACCTTGCTGTAAAATTTTCGCAAGTTGTAAACGGTTACGCTCACCACCAGACAATTCGCCTACGCGTTTTTGCTGATCTTGACCTTTGAAGTTAAAGCGGCCGATATAAGCACGTGAAGCAATTTCATAATCGCCCACTTTCAAGATATCTAAACCACCAGACACTTCTTCCCAAACAGTTTTGTTATTGTCTAGAGTGTCGCGAATCTGACCCACGTAAGCCACTTTAACTGACTCACCTAAAGTCACAGTACCTGTATCAGGTTGCTGTTCGCCAGTCATCATACGGAATAATGTTGTTTTACCCGCACCGTTTGGACCAACGATACCTACAATTGCTGTTGGAGGTACAGTAAACGATAAGTTTTCGTACAATACGCGGCCGTCAAATGATTTGCTGATACCTTCCACTTCCACAACTTTATTACCCAAACGAGGGCCAGGTGGAATGTAGATTTCAGACGTTTCATTACGTTGCTGGAATTCTTTAGAGTTAAGCTCTTCAAAACGTTCCATACGCGCTTTGTTTTTCTTTTGCTGACCTTTCGCATTTGAACGAACCCATTCAAGTTCTTTTTTCAATGCTTTAGCAAAAGATTCTTCTTGTTTCTGCTCTTGTTCTAAACGAGCATTTTTTTGCTCTAACCAAGAAGAATAGTTACCTTGGTAAGGAATACCGTGTCCACGGTCAAGCTCCAAAATCCACTCGGCAACGTTATCTAAGAAATAACGGTCATGCGTAATCGCAACGATTGTGCCAGGGAAATCTTTCAAGAAGCGCTCTAACCAAGATACAGATTCTGCATCCAAATGGTTCGTCGGTTCGTCAAGAAGCAACATGTCTGGCTTTGAAAGCAATAAACGACAAAGCGCTACACGACGGCGTTCACCACCTGAGAGCTTAGTTACATCTGCATCCCAAGCTGGAAGGTTCAAGGCATCTGCCGCGATTTCAAGCTGGTTATTTAAGTTATGTGCATCCCAAGCATGGATAATTGATTCTAATTTTTCCTGCTCTTTTGCAAGTGCATCAAAATCTGCATCCGGATCTGCATATTCTGCAAAAACCTGATCAAGGCGCTCTAATGCATCTAAAGCTTCACGCACGCCATCTTCAACGTTACCACGAACGTCTTTAGTCGGATCAAGAGGTGGCTCTTGCTCTAAATAGCCGATTTTAATTCCAGGTTGTGCACGAGCTTCACCAGAGAAATCTTTATCTACGCCAGCCATAATACGAAGCAAGGTAGATTTACCTGCACCGTTCAAACCGAGCACACCAATTTTGGCACCCGGGAAAAATGATAAAGAGATGTCTTTCAAGATTTCGCGCTTTGGCGGAACCATCTTAGACACTCGGTTCATCGTATAAATATATTGGGCCACGCAGGACTCCTCAATTGAAAAACCAATACATCGCATAAGCGATAAATAATCGCGCGTATTATACGCTGAAAACCTCGATGACTTGAAGTTATGATTTCCATCGTACGGATTTATCAAACAATTTTCTTTTTCAATAAGTTGCAAAATGTTTATGGATAAGATTTGTACAGCGTTTCAGCGTATATTTTTCTATCTTTATTCCTAAAATTAGAAAACAAACCAGAATTTCTGCAATTTTGTACATAAATTTTAGGCTAGACTCGCTCAATATTTAACTCACGAAGATGAAGTAATCATGACTTATAAAGATGAAACCTTAGCAATTCACGCTGGCTATTCACCCGAGGCAACAACAAAAGCGGTTGCGGTCCCTATTTATCAAACCACTTCATATGCATTTGATAATACACAGCACGGTGCCGACCTTTTCGATTTAAAAGTTCAGGGCAATATTTATACTCGCATTATGAACCCGACCACTGCTGTGCTTGAGCAACGTCTTGCTGCTCTCGAAGGCGGAATTGGTGCTTTAGCCTTAGCTTCTGGAATGGCAGCGATTACGTATGCTGTTCAAACGATTACAGAAGCGGGAGACAACATTGCCTCCGTCTCAACTTTATATGGCGGAACTTATAATTTATTTGCCCACACCTTACCAAAACAAGGCATTGAAGTTCGCTTTTTTGATTATCAACAGCCAGAAAGCTTACGTAACTTAATTGATGATAAAACTAAACTTGTTTTTGTTGAGTCAATTGGGAACCCACTCGGAAATATTATCGATTTAGAAGCAATTTCAAAAATTGCACATGAATATGGCGTACCTGTCATCGTTGATAATACCGTTGCTACCCCTGCCTTATTAAAACCATTTCAATATGGCGCCGATATCGTTATCCATTCGCTTACAAAATATATTGGTGGACACGGTAATAGTATTGGTGGTGCAGTTATCGATAGCGGTAAATTTCCTTGGGGTAAATATCCAGAGCGTTTTAAAGTTTTGAACACGCCAGACCCAAGTTATCATGGTGTGAATTATGTTGAGGCATTAGGCGAGGCTGCCTATATAGCACGAGCTCGCGTTGTACCATTGCGTAATACAGGCGCGGCTATTAGTCCACTGAGTGTTTTCTTGATTTTACAAGGTCTAGAAACTCTAAATCTCCGCATGGAGCGTCATACTGAAAATGCGCAAAAAATTGCGGAATATTTACAAACTCACCCAAAAGTAAAATGGGTGAATTACGCAGGTTTAAAAGATCATCCACAGCACCAGCTTGCTCAAAAATATGTAAAAGGTAAACCTTCTGCAATTTTATCTTTCGGTGTACAAGATGGGCGTGAAGGAGGTACTCGATTCATCGATGCACTTCAGCTATTTACTCGTCTGGTGAATATTGGTGATGCGAAAAGTTTGGCTTGCCACCCTGCAACTACGACTCACCGCCAGCTCAATGAACAAGAGCTTAAATCTGCTGGTGTAAGTGAAGATATGGTTCGTCTTTCCATTGGAATTGAGCATATTGATGACTTAATTGCCGATTTAGAACAAGCACTTTCAGCTGTATAACTTTTAAACTATTTATCAAGCCTCTGGAAATAGAGGCTTTTTTTCTTTTTTTGTTCATTATATAACTAAAATAATTAATGGATTAAGATACTATTTTAGAGTTTTTGCTCTAAATAAATTGTTAAATTTCATATATTTACAGACTAGACAATTTTTAAACATCTATTAAGATAAAGACAATATTTATGAGTTCATCTGGATGAACCTACGGTTGTAAAAAATAAAAATTACATACCGGAATAAATAGTCCCTGCCCCTACTTAGGTAAAATGCTGTGAATAAAAAATTAGAAGCTCTGTTCCAGGAAAAGGTACAAGATAAAGTCATTTTAGTGACAGGCGCCTCGAGTGGAATCGGATTAACGATTTCAAACAAACTTGCTGATGCTGGTGCCCATGTTTTACTGGTTGCCCGTACTCAAGAAACTTTGGAAGAAGTAAAAGCAGATATCGAAAAACGTGGCGGTAAGGCATCAATTTTCCCATGTGATCTCAACGATATGGAAATGATTGACCAAGTTTCTAAAGAAATTTTAGCAACTGTGGATCACATTGATATTTTAATTAATAACGCAGGTCGCTCTATTCGCCGTGCTGTACATGAGTCTTATGATCGTTTTCATGACTTTGAACGCACGATGCAATTAAATTATTTTGGCGCGGTTCGCCTAGTTCTCAATATCTTGCCGCATATGATTCAGCGTAAAGACGGTCAAATTATTAACATTAGCTCGATTGGTGTTTTAGCAAACGCTACTCGATTCTCTGCATATGTCGCGTCTAAAGCAGCTCTTGATGCATTTAGCCGCTGTCTATCTGCCGAAGTTCATGCACACAAAATCGCAATTACTTCAATTTATATGCCATTGGTTCGTACTCCAATGATTGCGCCAACTAAAATTTATAAATATGTTCCAACCCTTTCACCTGAGCAGGCTGCTGACTTAATTGCTTATGCAATTGTGAAACGCCCGAAACGTATGGCAACCAACTTAGGTCGCTTAGCTTCAATGACTTATTCTGTAGCGCCAGGCATCAATAATATGTTTATGTCGATTGGTTTCCGTTTATTCCCAAGTTCAGATGCAGCGAAGGGACAAAAAACTGAGAAATTAAACTGGGCACAAAAAGCTTATGCACGCATTTTCCCAGGTGAACACTGGTAATTTTGAGTTAATCGCATAACAAATAAAAAAGCGCCTTAACTAAGGCGCTTTTTTTAACTAAAGGACTGATCAATCAAGAAACTGAACGTGCCCTGTTTTTACATCGTAAATTGCACCCACAACTACGATCTCACCTCGATCAACCATATCTTTAAGCACGCTGCTATTATTAATAATGTACTGGATGTTGTAATGAACATTCATTGCTGTGACTTGACTAATAAAAGCATTACCTAATTCACGTGGCTGCATAATGTCATATACGCTATCAACCGAATGCATTAATGGTCCAAGTACATATTGAATATGTGGCATTTCCTTCACATCAGACACTTGCTTTTGCTCTAAACGCAATTGACATGCACTTGTTACTGCACCGCAATCGGTATGTCCTAAAACAACGATGACTTTAGAACCTTTAGCCTGACAAGCAAACTCAAGTGAACCCAATACTTTTTGCCCAGCAATATTACCTGCAATTCGTAAGCTAAACAGATCACCAATACCTACATCAAAAATCATTTCGGTGGGTGCACGTGAGTCCATACACCCAAGGACTGCTGCAATCGGATGTTGCCCTTCATCTGCAGTCACACGAATTTGTCGGTAAATATCTCGTTGTAGACGTTCATTTTTTACAAAACGTTCGTTCCCTTCTTTAAGTAGGTTAACGACCTGTTGTGGACTCAGCTTTTGTTGTAAATCATGTGTACTAATATCAATATCAAGTACCGCATCATCAACATCTTGATAGTGCTGTTTGAACCCGACCAATTTAAGGTTTACCTGACGTTTAATAGCCGTTTCACTTTGATAATCTTGAATAACTTGATAGATATCAGGATCAATCGAATCACACTGAGTTGCATCAATAATGAGTTGCTGATGTTTATGTACATGTTCCAATGCCGAAATAAGCGCAGAACGATTAAGGAAGGTCACTTGTGATGGGAGTTCAATACGCGTGACTACGCCATGCAAACGCTTCTCTCTATAAACACGAATACCTTTATTAAAATTGCCATAGAGAATAAAAGCACTACTGGTGAACAGACCAATTAAAATTCCCATTAAAAGATCTGTCAGCAAAATTGCAACTAAGGTAATAATAAAAGGTAAAAACTGTTTCCAACCTTTTTGATAAAGCTGTTTGAATAGTTTTGGATGGGTAAGCTTAAAGCCTGTCACAATAAGGATCGCAGCCAATGCAGACAGAGGAATCATGTTCATTAATGGCACGAAGAACAAAACCGCTAACAGCAACAATACCCCATGAATAATGGTAGAGCACTTACTACGCGCGCCTGTATTCGCATTCACCGAACTACGAACAATCACTGAGGTGACGGGCATGCCACCTATTAAGCCCGAAACGATATTCCCTGTACCTTGTGCCCAAAGTTCACGGTTCGGCGGAGAAGAACGTTTTTGAGGATCGATTTTATCTGCTGCCTCTAAATTCAATAACGTTTCTAAAGATGCAACGACAGCCAGAGTAATTGCCCCTGTGTAAATCATAGGCTCAGCTAAATAGCTAAAATCAGGGAAAATTAATACTTTTTCGGGTGCTTGTAATATATTCGGCAATTGAATGAGGTTATCAATTTGCACTGCCCATGCAGAGCCGATACTCACCAAAATAAAATTTAAAACTGCTGCGAGCACAACCGCAATCAAAGCAGAAGGTAAAGCTAGTTTTTTAAGCGGACTGCTATCCCACGCTAAAATTAAAAATAAACTGAGTAAACCAATAAGCGCAGCACCTCCATCAAAACGTTGAAGGAAGGCATCTGGTGTTGAAGTCCAAACTTGTTTCCATGAAAAATCAGAAAGTCCAAACAGATAAGGCAATTGCGTGGCAATCAGGATGACACCAATAGCAGCTAATAACCCTAAAATGACATTATTTGGAATAAAGTTCGCAAAAAAACCTAACTTAAATAATCCAAATAGAATTTGTAGGACACCGGCAAAAATAATACATAATAAAAAGGCGGCATAATTGCCGCCTAATTGTTCTAACTGTACAAGGATGACAGCAGTCAGCCCTGCCGCTGGGCCTGCAACGCTAATGTGAGAACCACTTAGTAAACCCACAATAATGCCGCCCACAATACCTGCAATAATACCTGAGATGATGGGAGCACCTGAGGCTAAAGCAATACCCAAACACAGCGGTAATGCCACGAGGAATACGACAACTCCGGACAAGAGGTCTTTTAAATGAAATCTATTTTTCAGGTTTAAAACCGACATAAAACAACCATTTATAATATAAAGAAATAAGCAAAGTTGTACTATTACAGCCTGAAAGTGAGTAAATGCTTCAAGGCTGGGTTGATGATGTCTAACAACTGAATATCATTAAAGTTTAGTTATGCTATAACGTTGTGTATTTAATTGTGTATTTAACAACGATTTGTTGATCTTAAGATTCACCTCATCTTTACGACTATTTTTTTCTTATTTCGCTTTTATATAATTATTAAAAAAGTAATATTTTAACCCATAAAAAAAGCCTCCAATTGGAGGCCTCTTTATCAATTAAAGACTCTTATTTAGAACCTTTAATTCCTGCTTGTAATAACAATGCACCTAAACCACCAATCTTTTGTTCTTGTGGTTTCTCTTGCTTGCTACGCTGAGGGCGTTCAGCTTGATCTTTACGCGGTTGAGGACGTTTACCTTGAGGCTTACGCTCAAAACGCTGTTCTGTATTTTGCTCACGGCGTGGTGGACGCTGTGCTTTTACAGGTGCAGAACCTTCAGCACGCATACTTAAGTTCACGCGGTTACGTTCAACATCAACCTGCATAACACGCACTTGTACGATCTGGCCCGGTTTTACAACTTTATGCGGATCAGAAACGAATTCATTCGCTAATTCAGAAATATGAACTAAACCATCCTGATGTACACCAATATCAACGAAAGCACCAAAGTTTGTGACATTAGTAATCACACCCTCAAGTTGCATACCTTCTGTCAATTGGCCCACTTCAGTAATATCTTCGCGGAATTTAGCAGTACGGAACTCTGGACGCGGGTCACGACCCGGTTTTTCAAGTTCAGCTAATACGTCTTGTACTGTTGGCAAACCAAATTTGTCATCAACAAATTCATCAGCTTTTACTTGGCGAATGATTTCGGTATTACCAATGATGTCTTTCACAGTTGTCGCTTTTGCTGCAACAATTTTCTCAACAAGACCATAACTCTCAGGGTGAACAGCAGAAGCATCTAAAGGTTCAGAACCATTTTGGATACGTAAGAAACCAGCTGCTTGCTCAAAAGTACGCTCGCCTAAACGTGGTACGCTTTTCAAAGCTTGACGGTTATCAAAACGACCATGCTCTTTGCGATATTCAACAATTTGCTGAGCAATTGCTTTGTTTAAACCTGCAATATAAGCCAAGATTGCTGGTGACGCCGTATTTACATCAACACCAACAGCGTTCACACAGTCTTCAACTACCGCGTCAAGAGTTTTTGCTAAACCAGTTTGATTTACGTCGTGTTGATATTGACCTACACCAATTGATTTCGGATCAATCTTAACAAGTTCAGCAAGTGGATCTTGTAAACGGCGAGCAATCGACACTGCACCACGAATTGAAACATCAAGCTCTGGAAGTTCTGCAGCAGCAAGCTCACTTGCAGAGTAAACAGATGCACCCGCTTCACTTACAGTCACGCGTGTTAATTTGAGGTCTGTATTAGCAGCCATCATTTCAGCCACTACAGCTTCTGTTTCACGGCTAGCTGTACCATTACCAATAGCAATAAGCTCTACATTATATTCACGGCATAGACGCGCAAGTTCAGCAATAGAACCTTCTTTATCTTCTTTAGGCGCGAATGGATAAATCGTGCTATGAGCAAGTACATCACCTGCATCGCTTACTACTGCAAGTTTCACACCAGTACGAATACCAGGGTCAACACCTAAAGTAGTTCGACCACCTGCTGGCGCTGATAATAATAAATGACGAAGATTTTCAGCGAATACCTGCATTGCTTCTGCTTCGGCAGTAAGTCGTTTCTCTGTTAGCAATGAATGCTCGATTTGAGGACGAACTTTACCCAACCAGAATAATTTTGCAGTTTGTTTTAAGAAATCTTGACGTGCTTGAGGTTGAATTTGCTCAAGGTTGTATTCAGTTTCAATACGCGCTAATGGTGCATCATCTTCACCATCAACTTTTAAACCTAATACGTTTTCTTGACGCCCACGTAACATCGCCAATAGACGGTGTGAAGGTAATTTGTTTAAACCTTCAGAAAATTCAAAGTAATCACGGAATTTTTTACCGACTTCTTTCTTTTCTTCAGAAGCAACAGTACTTTTTAAAACCGCAGTTTTTGCAAAAGTTGCTTTTAATTCTGTAGTAAGTGCAATATTTTGTGCCCAGTCATCAATCAGAATATGCTGGATCGCATCTAACTGACTTTCAACATCTGGATAGTCTTCATGACTAAAACCAGCCAATGCTTCTGTCGGGTCAACTTGTTCTGCAATAATTTTTTCAGCAATCGGTCCTAAACCTGCTTCTTTTGCTTTAAAAGACTTACTTGTACGCTTAGGACGATACGGTGCATAAATTTCTTCTAAAGCATTTTTTGTTTCGGCTGCATTCACCCGCGCCAACAAGTCATCATTCAACTTATTCTGTTCTTGCAATGACTGAATGACCTTTTCACGGCGCTCATATAAATCACGTAAATACGCTAAACGAGTATCTAATTGGCGTAACTGCGTATCATCTAAACCTTGTGTTACTTCTTTACGGTAACGGGCAATGAATGGAACACTGGCACCTTCGTCAATTAAGCGGATGGCAGCTTCTACTTGGTTTGGACGTACGGCAAGCTCACTTGCCAACTGCTGAACTAAGTCAGTCATCGTGTTTGATCCCACAAGGATAAAGTTTAAAAGCACTGATTATAAAGACCAAGCCCATAAAATCCACACTTGTTTGCGTATTCAAAACGTTTTTTTGTATTGACTCTGAATATTTATACTTTTTACGACTACTAGAGCACGCAAAAACAGTGATTTAAGTATAAAAAAGTTAAGACTGAACCCTACCTTTTAATCTTTAAAAAATATAAACGTATGACTTATGTCATGAACATGACAAAAAATTAATATAATTTATGAGAAAATGATCATATTGATACATAGCCCAAAAGATAAAAACATTGAGGTTGAGCACTACTTTATTCTTCTAATTTCTTATCTACTCAGTTTTTTTATCTTATTCAGCAATCAAAAGTCTATTATATTTATTTCAAATAACTGATTTGAAACAATTAGTTATTACCATTGAGTTATTCGAAAATTATTGAAAATTTAACTATTTGTTGTTTTAGGGCGGTCTTTGCTAAATTATGGGCTTAAGATGTTGTTTTTTGGTTTCAAACCACCTTGAAAATTGTAATTTTGAGCAAATTGATACATAGTCTAAACAAGAACATCGGCATTATACTGAGGGCTTGTTGGCAATAAGCCTATCCGACCCAATAATATATAAATTATGACTTTAAAAGGGAGTACATCATGAGTTTAGTTGTACCTGCTGAACATCCTGAAACCGTACACAACGAAACGGATCGTGTCGAACGTATTTTAGTGGTCGATGACGATGTGCGTTTACGTACCCTCTTGCAACGTTTTTTGGAAGATAAAGGCTTTGTTGTAAAAACTGCCCACGATGCTTCGCAAATGGACCGTTTATTACAACGTGAGTTATTTTCACTTATCGTACTCGACTTTATGTTACCGGTTGAAGATGGTTTAAGTATTTGCCGTCGTTTACGCCAATCAAATATTGATACGCCAATCATCATGTTAACAGCACGTGGTAGCGATTCAGACCGTATTGCCGGTCTTGAAGCTGGTGCAGATGACTACTTGCCAAAGCCATTTAATCCAAATGAGCTTTTAGCACGTATCCGTGCAGTATTACGTCGTCAAGTTCGTGAAGTTCCAGGCGCGCCAAGCCAACAAGTTGAAGTTGTAAGCTTTGGACCATGGTCTCTAGACTTATCAACTCGTACGCTGACACGTGAAGGACAAATCGTTACCTTAACAACTGGCGAATTTGCTGTATTAAAAGCATTGGTACAACATCCACGTGAACCATTAACACGCGATAAATTGATGAACTTAGCGCGTGGCCGTGAATGGGGTGCAATGGAACGTTCAATTGACGTTCAAGTTTCTCGTTTACGTCGTTTAATTGAAGATAACCCTGCACGTGCACGTTACATCCAAACTGTATGGGGTGTCGGCTATGTGTTCGTTCCAGATGGTGCTGAATAAGCTTGAGATAAGATAGAGTGAGTTTAGAACCAATCGCCCCACAGAACTTTACCGATTACGTGACCTACTCAGAGCGTAAACGGACTCGATGGGAACGTTTTCTCGACAAAATAAAGCCACGTTCTGCTGCCATGCGTACCACTATTCTGGTACTGCTGGTGGTGTTCTTTAGCTTATTTATGTCGTTATGGTTCTTTTGGCGCACTCTTTATTTACCTGAAATTCAACAGCACGCCCGTTATCTTGCGGTCGAGCTTGAGCTCGTCAATAATCCTGATATACGAATTTTTCATCGTGAAAATGAAGTAGATATTGATGCGTGGTTGCGTAATCGAGTCGGTATTGAATACGTTACCAACCCCAAAGAATATCCAAGTGTCCGAGAAAAGGTCATTGCCGAGTTTTTTACCAATCATGTCGAAAAAAAGCTGGCAAATGAGATTGGGACTAAAGACGTTACCGTTTACTTTCAATTTAAACCGAGCCCACGCATTTGGATTCAAACTCCTGAAATGCATGGCAACTGGGTTCGCGAGCCTTTAAAAACCTATGCCAACTACAGTCCTGAACTTTTAGTGGGTTGGGTCGTGGGTGTTCCATTACTGTCGGCTATCATTATTTTAATTTTGGTTCGACAGATGAACCGCCCTCTGCGTCGTTTGCAAAATGCTGCCAATGAATACAGTAAATCTGGAACAGCGCCGTACCTTGATACCAATCACGGTCCATTAGAAATTCGTCAAGTAAACCAAGCCTTTAATCGTATGGTCTATACACTCGATCAGACTGAGCGTGAACGACGTATTATGTTGGCAGGTATTTCACATGATTTACGCACCCCTCTTACACGCATACGTTTAACAGCAGAGATGCTGCCTGATGAGTTTTTGCGTGAAGGTTTGGTTTATGACGTAGATGATATGGATGCAATTCTTAATCAGTTCATTTCATACATGCGCGATGGTTCAGATGAGGAGTTGAAAGACACCAATATCAACATGCTTTTGCAAGAACTTGTTGTGCAATTTAAACCTCTCGATATTCAATTCGAGATGCAGGATGTACCTATTATTCCGGCACGTAGTCTTTCTTTAAAAAGACTTATTGCCAACTTGATTAATAATGCAAAACGCTATGGTGCTGAACCGATAGAGCTCAGTGCAAAAGTTGAAAATGAATCTATTTTAATTACCGTTGCTGATCATGGTGAAGGCATTCCGGCAGATCAAATTGAAGAGTTAATGCAACCTTTTGTTCGCGGTGACTCAGCAAGAACCATTCAAGGTAGTGGTCTTGGGCTGGCTATTGTTAAACGTATTGTCGATATTCATCATGGTGAGATTCAAATTCATAATCGTGAACAAGGTGGTCTAGAAGTTATTATTTCTTTACCAATCCCAAAACCGAGTACCGAAGAAAATACCACGACGAATCCTTTGGAAAAAATAAAACAAACATTAAGTGAGCGCTTTTAATTTGATCAATCAGTAATTAAAAGCGTTGTTTTAATGATAAATAAAAGCAATAAAAATCAATTAAATAAAAACCATAAATATAATTTATACCGCCATTTATTTATAAAATTAGACCTTAGCCTAACACCTATGCACTTTTCAATTTTTCATAGCTAAAATCCCGTATGTTTTGACAATATTGAGGATGTCCAATGTCTTTAAGTCGTATTCGCCTAGCTTCTCTTCATGACAAGGTCATCAGTGCTGAACAAGCTGCGCAATTCATCGAAAATGGAATGACCGTTGGTATGAGTGGTTTTACTCGTGCCGGTGAAGCTAAAGCTGTTCCACAAGCACTTGTAGAGCATGCAAAGAAAAATCCGTTAAAAATCACGTTAATTACGGGTGCTAGCTTAGGTAATGACTTAGACAAACAACTCACGGAAGCAGGTGTTTTATCTCGTCGTATGCCATTTCAGGTAGACAACACTTTACGTCGTGCGATTAACAACGGCGAAGTTATGTTTATTGATCAACATTTATCAGAAACTGTTGAGCAAATGCGTAACCAGCAACTTAAACGTCCAGACGTTGCGGTGATTGAAGCAATTGCGATTACTGAAGATGGCGGCATTATTCCAACAACTTCTGTAGGTAACTCTGCAAGCTTTGCTATTTTTGCCGAAAAAGTTATTGTTGAAATCAATACCTCTTTAAGCGAAAGCTTTGAAGGTTTGCACGACATCTATATTCCGACTTATCGCCCAACACGTACTCCAATTCCATTAACAAAAGTGGATGAGCGTATTGGTACAACCGCAATCCAAATTGATCCTGCAAAAATTGTAGGTATTGTATTTAACGATACACATGACTCACCATCAACAGTAACTCCTCCAGATGATGAGACTCAAGGCATTGCAAACCATCTAATTGCTTTCTTTAATAAAGAAGTTGCAGAAGGTCGTTTACCGAAAAACCTTGGTCCATTACAAGCAGGGATTGGCTCTATTGCCAACGCTGTACTAACAGGTTTAAAAGATTCTGATTTTGAAGACCTCATCATGTACTCAGAAGTACTACAAGACTGTACTTTTGAACTCATTGATGCAGGCAAAATGAAATTTGCTTCTGGTAGCTCAATTACCCTTTCTGCAAAATGTGGTGAAAAAGTTTTTGGTAATATCGAAGCTTACAAAGACAAATTAGTGCTTCGTCCACAAGAAATTTCTAACCATCCTGAATTGGTTCGTCGTTTAGGAATTATCGGCATTAACACTGCGCTTGAGTTTGATATTTACGGTAACGTGAACTCAACTCACGTGTGTGGTACCAAAATGATGAACGGTATCGGTGGTTCAGGTGACTTCGCTCGTAACGCTCACTTAGCGATCTTTGTGACCAAATCAATTGCTAAAGGCGGCGATATCTCTTCTATCGTGCCAATGGTGAGCCACGTTGACCACAGTGAACACGATGTTGATATTTTAGTGACAGAGCAAGGTTTAGCTGACTTACGCGGTTTAGCGCCTCGTGAACGCGCTCGCGCTATTATCGATAATTGTGTACACCCACTTTATCGTGATGCATTAAATGACTACTTTGACCGTGCATGTGCTAAAGGCGGACATACCCCTCACTTACTTCGTGAAGCATTGTCTTGGCATGCAAACTTCGAAGAAACAGGTCAAATGCTTCAAGCAGCACCAGTTGCAAAATCAGCTTAAATCACTGGTTTAATTCAAGCACTCCTTCGGGGGTGCTTTTTTATTTGTTTAAATTATTAATAAAAAACTGCTCAAGCCCGAATTTTTATTTTATCTTTTCAGCACATCAAAACAAAAAGTAGAAATCCATATGTTTATTATTCGTCAATTTACAAATGCAGATCTGGATGATGTCGTTATTTTATGGGAAAGCTGTGGACTGACCCGCCCTTGGAATAATCCTGAAACCGATATTTTCAGAAAAGTCTCGCAACAGGATGATTTGTTTTTGGTTGCTATTAAAGATGAGCAACTGATTGGTACGCTTATGGGCGGCTACGACGGCCATAGAGGCTGGATTAACTATTTGGCTGTTCACCCCCACCAACAACGCTTAGGAATCGCTACAGCGCTCGTTCAGCAGCTTGAGAAGCGCCTCATCGCTCGTGGCTGCCCAAAACTTCAATTATTAGTTCGTAAAGACAATTTGAATGTATTGAATTTTTACGAACAGCTTGGCTATGACGAGGTAGAAGCAGTGTGCTTAGGAAAACGACTTATTCGTGATAGTTCTCACGATTAGAGACAAGTTTTCAGTTGAGCCATTTTTAGAAAGTTAAGGCAATATTGGGGATAAACCTGTTTGCTTGTGGATAAAATGAGATTTATACACAGGTAAGGTCTTAATATTTTTATTAAATAAACAGGCATGAAAAAAGCCCCATACATTATGTATGGGGCTTTTTCGAATATGGTGGCGAGACCCAGGATCGAACTGGGGACACACGGATTTTCAATCCGTTGCTCTACCTACTGAGCTATCACGCCGATGGCCTGTATTAAGCCGTATCTCAGAACAATAGTCAACAATTATCCTGAGTTTCTGATTTAAATGAGTATTTTTTATACTTAAAAAAAATCCCTGATGGGATCAGGGATTGAAAACACAAATAATGGTGGCGAGACCCAGGATCGAACTGGGGACACACGGATTTTCAATCCGTTGCTCTACCTACTGAGCTATCACGCCGAAGTGGGCGTATTAAACAATGTTTATAAGAAGACGTCAAGCAACTTCCGTGTTTTTTGTAACAAGTGATTATTTTTAAATCACAACCACAAAATAATAGAAGCTTTTAGTGATGTAGTTTACCAATGTGAGCCAAACAGCGATGAATCGCGCCACAGCCTGGTTCAAAAGTTTTAACACCTTTTGACTCTTCTATGCGGCAAGCTTCTTCGACTAAGCGCTCAGCTACCCCACGACCACGGTTCGCAGGGTGCACAACAATATATTCAAGAACCTTGCTTTCGCCTTGTCCTGAAGACCAAATTGCACCTATAATTTTGGTGTTAAATTCGGCAGTGTATAGCGTGGTATACTGTTGTAAATCTTGTTCAAGTTGTTCAATCGCATCGTGCCCGTCACCAAACTCCGGACTTGTATCATACAGTCGCTCAAGCTGATCGCGGATCTCTGAATTATCTAGAGAACTATAAGCATGTACGGTAATAGGCATTGATTAACCCTCCTGAGCAAACTATGATGCTGTCACGAATTCGTCACAGCGAAATTGTCGTTAACATCCAATCATTTTTGACGTTTTTTGAGGAACGTGTCCATGACGCAACGTATCAGTGAAGTGGTTAGAAATACCAATGAAACCAAAATTCGAGTTCGTTTAAATCTCGACGGTACTGGTCAAGGCACACTAAACACTGGAGTTCCATTTTTAGACCATATGATTGATCAAATCAAGCGACATGGCTTATTTGATATCGATATTCATTGTGACGGAGACCTCGAGATTGATGATCACCACACCGTAGAAGACTGTGGTATCACGCTTGGACAAGCTTTTGCACAAGCTTTAGGCGATAAAAAAGGTTTAAAACGCTATGGTCATTTTTATGCACCATTAGATGAAGCTTTATCTCGCGTTGTTGTCGATTTATCTGGTCGTCCGGGTTTATTCATGGATATTCCATTTACCCGTGCACGCATCGGTACCTTTGATGTCGATTTATTTTCTGAGTTTTTCCAAGGTTTCGTAAACCATGCGCTTATGACCTTACATATCGATAACTTAAAAGGTAAAAATAGCCACCATCAAATCGAAAGTGTTTTTAAAGCACTTGCTCGTGCTTTACGTATGGCATGTGAAGTTGATCCACGTGCAGAAAACACGATTGCATCGACAAAAGGTAGCCTCTAATGACACGTATCGCGTTACTTGATTATGGCATGGGCAATCTACACTCAGCAGCTAAAGCACTTGAGCATGTGGGCGCTACAGTCGATGTGACCAATGATCCAAAATTAATTGCACAAGCCGACAAAATTGTTTTTCCAGGCGTTGGTGCAATGCGTGACTGTATGCAAGGTATGCGTGAAGCAGGTATTGATGAAGTTGTACGTAAAGCTGCTTTTAATAAACCTGTTCTTGCGATTTGTGTAGGTATGCAAGCATTGCTACAAAGTTCTGAAGAAAATGGCGGTGTAGACGCATTAGGTATTTTTGACGGCGTAGTAAAACATTTCCCTCAAATGGAAGGTTTAAAAGTACCACACATGGGCTGGAACCAAGTTCACCAAATGGACCCAAGCCATCCAATGTGGAACAACATCGAACAAGATGCTCGCTTCTACTTTGTACATAGTTACTATGTCGAAACAAAAGATGAAAGCGTTGTGGCTGCAACTTGCGAGTATGGTGTGAACTTCTGCACAGCCATTCACAAAGATAATTTATTCGCGACTCAATTCCACCCAGAGAAAAGTCATACTGCTGGTTTGCAGTTACTTAAAAACTTTGTGGAATGGAATATTTAATCTGATTTAAAACTGAAAAAGATCAGGTCGAGATGGCCTGATCTTTTTTTTATTTACAATAACAACTAATCATTTATAGAATGATGTTTTATTCAACAAAATATTGAATATTTATACTTTTAAATAAAACCAAATGATCAGGAAAACAAAATGAATTCACCTTTTGAAAATCAGCCACTTCAACACGATTCCCCCTTTAAAGCTAGTGGTCGTTTTGGGCGACTCTCTTATGCTGCTTGGACATTCTTATTTTCACTCGTCATCGGTATCGCCGTTGTCATCATCGCTTTTACTTTTGGGTTTACATCTAGTCAGGAACTAACGGGTCTTTCTACGGCAGGCATGATTGTTATCGGCATTCTTTATATTGTTTGCCTCTATGTAAGTTTTGTATTTACAATCCGCCGCTTGCACGACCGTAATAATACAGGATGGCTATCATTACTGATGCTGATCCCCGCCGTAAACCTGATTTTTATGATTTATCTCTTTGCAGCAAAAGGTACAGAAGGCAATAATGATTACGGCCCACAGCGCCCTACCCCTGGTTGGGAGCGCGTTTTAGGCTGGATTTATATTATCCTAATTCCACTTGCTTTGGTTTTTGCTGTCGTTGCCACAATCATGTCTCCGACCTATGAAGGCTATGTCGAGAAAAGTGAAAGTGTGGTCATTGGTACACCTTCTCAGTCTCAATAATTTTTAAAGACATTCATAAAGCCTAGTTCTCTAGGCTTTATTCATATATAAAGTGAATAGCCCAATTCTTTTGTACGCTGTTAAATATGTCCGAAGCCGTTGCCCTCCTTGATAAAGCCTCCATTCAGCAGCTTCCTCCTTTTGAAAATCTTAACCACCATAATATTGTGGTGATTGAAAATATTGAGCAATGCAAAAGTATTGAAGAAGAATTAAAAAACGCTGCAATTTTGGGATTTGATTCTGAGTCTAAACCTACATTTAAAGTGGGTGAAATCTCAACTGGGCCACACTTAATTCAACTTGCTACAATACAAAAAGCCTATTTATTTCATGTCAATTCATCGACTTTAAAATTCTTGCAGCCCATTTTATCTAACCAGAAGCAAATTAAAGTCGGTTTTGGCCTTAAAAATGATAAGCATATTTTTCATAAAAAAGGTATAGAGCTAGAAAGTTGTGTGGACCTTGCCAAAGGATTTAGTCACTTTGGTTTTAAACAGCAAATGGGCTTACAAAAAGCGGTGGCACTGTTGTTTGGACAATATCTGGCAAAGTCGAAAAAAGTTGGAACTTCAAACTGGGCACGAAAGCCACTTACATCTCAGCAAATAAATTATGCCGCCGCTGATGCTTATGCTGCATTACTCGTATTTGAAGAGCTCAGAAACCAAAATCTATTACCCGCTCACATTTCACAAACTATTCAAACCGCACTTCAAGCGTAAAGTAATAAAAGTCTTTTCTAAGGCTTAGCGATTGATCAATACTTTGCTAAGATGTGCACAATTTCATAAACATGATGAAGCAAGGAGCGAAAGCATGCTAATCATTCCAGCAATTGACCTGAAAGATGGTAAATGTGTGCGTTTAAAACAAGGGCGTATGGAAGACGATACCGTTTTCTCTGACGATCCGGTTGCAACTGCCCAGCATTGGGTAAATGAAGGTGCGCGCCGTTTGCATTTGGTTGATTTGAATGGCGCTTTCGCAGGTACTCCAATTCATAAACCTGTTGTTGAAGCGATTGCTAAAGCTCAGCCAGAATTACCAATTCAAATTGGTGGTGGTATTCGCTCATTAGAAACGATTGAACACTATTTAGAAGCTGGCGTGACTTTTGTCATTATCGGCACTAAAGCTGTTCAAGAACCTGAATTTGTAGAAGAAGCTTGTAAACGTTTTGCAGGCCACATCATTGTTGGTATTGATGCCATGAATGGTATGGTTGCAACTGACGGTTGGGCAAACGTTACTGATGTGAAAGCAACTGATTTAGCGAAACGCTTTGCAGATGCAGGCGTGTCTAGCATTGTTTATACAGACATTGCTCGTGACGGCATGATGCAAGGTGTAAATGTTGAGCAAACTGTAAACTTGGCTCAGTACTCAGGCTTACCAGTAATTGCTTCAGGTGGTGTTACCAACCTTGATGACGTTCGTAACTTAAAAGGCCAACCGGGCATTTTAGGCGCGATCACAGGCCGCGCAATTTATGAAGGTACTTTAAACCTTCGTGAAGCTCAGCTTTTGTTGGATGAAAACCGTCTTTAATTTTTAAGATGTAAAAAGAGCCTGATTAGGCTCTTTTTTATTTTTGATTATCTTTAGTTTAATAACTTTTCTAAATCGATTACCTCATCCGCAATTTCCATCGCATAGGGTGAATGCGTAATCATGATTACAGATGGAACAACCTGCTGAATATATTCAAGTATATTTTTTGCAGTATCTACATCCAAGGCGGCAGTCGGTTCGTCTAGGATGATGAGCTGCGGGCGAGCTAAAAGACCTCGAAGAATGCAAATTCTTTGCTTTTCTCCTCCTGAAAAATTCTTATAAATTTCAGTTAAATCATCATCGAGCGTTAGTTGATGCTTTTTCAAAATATGTAATAGATTAAATTGATCAAGCATCTGAAGTAAGTAAGAATCCTCATATATGTGTGAGGAGTTATAAACTAAATTATCTCTAAGGGAATAAGGGAAAATAACTGGTTGCTGTGCAACGTAAACAACCTCATCAAAAATATATTTAGAGAAATTTTGGCTAATATCAATATTCTTATAGCAAAGCTGCCCTGATTGAATCTGATAGACACCCATTAAATAATTCATTAGAGAAGTCTTTCCCAAGCCAGTTGGCCCAATCACGACATACGTTTTATTGGCTAATATTGTTAAATTAAAATGATCTACGGCTCTTTTCCCAAGTAAAAATTTAGCATTTATAAATTGAAAGAGAACGTTGGAGTCTTGAACGATAGAATGCGTATAATTTTCTTTATCGAGATTAAAGTATTTTCGATATTTTGCTAAGGCGACAAAGTTACCATTTAAACGCATCAAGCTTTGAGAAACCGCTAAAAATGGATTGGTGAGTTGAATAATATAAGTACTTATCAATACGAAAGCACCCGGTGTAAGCTGCTTTTCAGTTGAAAGAAAGACTGTAAATAACATAAAAAAGAGTAAAAACAAAAAGATCAGGAACAATTGAGAAATCATCAATAGCCCTATTTTTTTATTCCTATCTTTAGCTGTTTTGATGAATGAGTCTAATGTGGTATTAAATTTTGACAATTGAAACGGTACTGCATTTTTTACTTTAATTTCATATGAATTTGAAATCTGATGTATCAAATGGCTATTTACCTGATTATCTTGTTGATACATCGAATCGAATAAAGAACTGCTTGTTTTATTTATATGAAAGGAAACTAAAAAAATAACGATAGCTACCAATAAAAAACTGATACTAAAAAGTAAGCTAATAGTTGTAAATAAAACTGCAAAGATCATAACCAATTGAAAAATGATTGGCCCCAAATGAAGCAGTAACGTTAAATTTATCTCACCAAAAGCAGAACTTCCTCTTGCAAGATCACTGATGACTGTTCCAGCTTCAATTTGATCTTGCTCATCTTTTTTAAGATTTAAATAACTTTTTAACCCCGCAAAAATTAATGCTCCTTTGAAATCAACCATCAAATAAGCACTAAAAATATTTTTCGTCCAATTACATAACTCATTCGCTAACCATGCTGCAGCATAAGCGAGTACGATTAGATATAAGAAATTAAATGGAAGTCGAATATCTAGTGGAAAGTTATATGCCTGTGCAGAGTAATCAATAATAATTTTTAATAGGTATGGCAATAATGTCGTAAAGAATGCTGTAAACATTACTAATAAAAACATGAGAAACATACTACCTTTTTGCTTCTTATAATTTTCTTTAGAAACCTGCCATAAAAATTTATAGTTTTGAATATCTTGTGAACTTAATAAGAACTTCATTTCTGTATCTTTTTTCTATTAAAACGAGTTAAAAATAATTTCATTACACACGAAATATCATAACTTGCCTTATTTATTCTTATTCATATTTTTTGTTTAAATTGAATTCACAGGTTTTTAAGATAGGTCATATGCATCATATATGTCTTCAATGAACTGCATAAATTTTAAAAACATACATTTTATTAAAAAGCTTAAATTCCAAATCAATACACCACATTACGAGTAAATTTAAGCACTTGGTTACCACTATTGATATAGGTATAAGTAACAGAACTTTCAAAAATAAAAGATGAACCAGCTGGTATTATTCTTTTGCTGTCAGTAAATTGTATGGTCAACTCACCTTCTAATACGTAAATAATTTCCTGCCATCCGTCTGCATCTGCTTCCGCCACGTAAGACTCTCCCACTGCCAAAGACCATATCCAAAGCTCAACTTGGGAACGAGATGGAACTGAAGCGAGCAAGGTTGCTTTACTTTCTTCATCTTCACCCTGCCAAGCGAGTGCATTTACTACAGCATGTTCTTTATGCTCAGGTGCACTCACAATCGTTTTAAAATCCACACCCAACACTGCTGCAATCGCATCGAGTTTAGCCAAACTAATATTGACCTGCCCTGTTTCCAAAGCAGCAATGGTTCGTCTACTCACACCTGCCTGATCTGCCAAATCTTGTTGACTCAAATCTCGCTCATCTCTTAATGAACGAATATTTGTGCCTACGTGCTGTAAAACGGTATTCGACTGGCTCATAAAATGGATTAGCAAGAAAATTTGAGCAATATATTGCACAAAATACAAGAATAGCGCAATATGTGCAGTATATTGCACAATTTATGTTAATTTGAGTATGTCGCCAATTTCTCTGAGTTCAAGCAAAGCCCCACAGTTAGCCCTCATTTTGATTACGATCATTTGGGGAGGAACATTCCTTACTGTGCAGTATGCGCTGAATTTTGCATCACCTATGTTTTTTGTAGGCTGTCGTTTTGCTGTAGCGGCTCTTACTTTGCTTCTTATTTCATTAAAAAGTATGAAAGGTGTCACTTTAAAAGATTTAGGCGCTGGTAGTGTGATTGGCCTTGTGATTGCGGCAGGCTACGGTACCCAGACTATTGGTCTACAAACCATTCCGAGTAGTGAATCAGCATTTTTAACAGCGCTATACGTTCCGCTTGTTCCTATTTTAATGTGGCTCATCTTTAGAAAAACTCCCCATATCATGACTTGGGTGGGAGCCGCTCTTGCCTTTGCCGGCCTTGTTTTATTGACGGGCAATGGTTTTGAACAAATTTCCTTAAGTCTTGGGCAGCTTTTAACAATCCTGGGTGCCTTTGCGATTGCTTTAGAAATTATTTTTATTAGTTACTTTGCTGGAAAGGTAAATTTACGCCGCGTCACAATCATTCAACTTGGTGTCGCTTCTCTACTTTCTTTCGCTATCATGCCTGTGGTGGGTGAACATACGATTCCAGCATTTTCATGGCCCCTAGTACTGATTGCTATTGCGTTAGGTTTAGCGAGTGCACTCATTCAATTTGTTATGAACTGGGCTCAACGTGTGGTTGATCCTTCACGTGCTGCAATTATTTATGCAGGCGAACCTGTTTGGGCGGGCATTATTGGCCGAATTGCAGGTGAGCGTTTGCCATTGATTGCCCTTTTTGGTGGTGCTTTAGTGGTCTTAGGTGTTTTAGTCAGTGAGTTAAAAATTAAGCTACCAATTAAGAAAAATAAAAGAATTCGAGAATAAAAAAAGAGAGCTTAACGCTCTCTTTTTTATTTATTAAGGTTGATACATCGGACGGTTATCATTTAGCGCAATCAAGCCGCGAATTGCACGATATACAATCCAGATCCACGCAGCACCAATTACGCCCACACAGAATACGGTCGATGAAACGGCAACGCCTGCAAATAGATTAGTATTTTCGCCCGTAAAGAACAGGAAAATAAACGGCAGAAAGGCAATAATATTCCAAGCCAGATACCACCAGAATGTTCTGATTTGCCATGTAAAGTGGCTCGCGAAAATCGAGCCTTGTACATCAGAACGTTTTACGTAGTTAATAATTAAAGCAATAACCGCAAGTAAGCCGCCTGTAAAAATGGCAACAATATAAAGTACATATAAAATAAGTGTTAAAGTACGATTTGGATCTTGGTCGATAGAACTATTCATTTTTATACCTCTCAAGTTTATTAAAACGATTTACTTTTATGAGCCCCGCAATACGTTTAAGGGAGAAATTAGCCACAAAATCAAAAGTAAATGAAAGAATATGGTACAAAAATAAATCTTACGAAAGGGTTGTTTTTGTGTTTTATGTCTCAGTTTTTGTTGTGCCCACCATGCAGCTGGCCAACCTCCTAAAAAGCTAACAATGTGCAATGTTTGTTCAGGTACACGGCGATTACCCAATTGTGCGGCTTCTTTGTCTTGTGAATAGAGCCAATAACTTAAGGCATTCATCATTAAAACAAATAACAAGGTATAAGCTGGCATAATATGAATAAAGCTCATAATTCCCATTAAAACGAAATAAAACACGATCCCCATTTGCATTGCAGACCAAGGGTTAGCTTGAAAAGAAGATTCTGCTTTTGCAGGCTTGGACGCTTTTCGGGTTTGAGATGCTTTTAAATAGGTGACCTGCTGAGCACGAAAACGGCCTCGTTCATCGAGAATCACCCGATATTCCAGTGCACAGCCAATAATTGGCCGAGGTCCGGGGCGTGCAAAATCTTTGATATGCAAAAAAACTCGCTCTTTTTCAGCATCATCCGGCTGAATAAAGCCATAACCTTTTTCGTCGAACCATTCGACTAAGCGCCCCTGATCTCGCATCTTTATTCCCTTTTATGCTTTTACATGACTTAAACGGTCTTGCATCATTGCTCGCATTTCTTGCGGGTCTTTTTGCAAAATGTCATCGCCGGTACGTCCTTCTTCTTTATTTTTTTGAGCAACTTGCAAACGCATTGACCAAAAACGGCACGCTGCCATTGCCAAGAATACATCTAAACACTCAAGCTCATCTGATGTAAGCGTACGAACTTTTTGGTATACCGCTAAGTAAGCTGCGACTTTGTCTGAGTTTAAATGCGCTGCTGGATATTCGGTACAAAAATCATTGATGGTAATCGCAATATCAAACAGTAATTCATCTTGATTTAACTCATAAAAATCTAGAATACCTTGTAATTGCTCACCTTCAAACAAAGTATTGTCGCGGAATAAATCAGAGTGAATAAAACCTGTTGGTCGGTTTGAATACTGCGCTGTTTTCGCATTAAAGGCTTGATAGACCTGCTCAAGTAAAGTTTGGTCATCTTGAGTCATATTTGGCTTAAGCTGCTCTGCAACACCTGTCCAGTATTGATGATCACGTCGATACTCACGTTCAAGTGGAAAGTCTTGTAAAGCCACATGTAACTTCGCCTGTGCATCTGCAATCGCTGCAACTTGCGCTACTGTGGTTTGCATGGGATGGTGGCCCATTAAACGTGGTGCAATTTGTGCAGGCTTGTCTGCAATAACATGAACCGCTTGTCCGCTGTGTTTTAGTGGCACTGCAACGGGTACATCATGTGTCCCTAATTGCTCAAGTACAGGAATAAGTTCGCCCGCCCCTTGTGCATCTAACTCTTCAAACACGGTGAGTACATATTGTTTGCGGTTTACATCAACCAAAAAATAATTGGTGTTTTGAATACCTCCCTGAATTGGGTTCAGCTCCAACACCTCTAATCCATAAGGTGCAGCAAAGGTGCGAACTTCATCTAAACTCAACGGGGTATAAACCGACATGGAAAACCTGCAAAAAACATCTGTGAAGTTTGATAGAATACCTCTTCCCTCCATGAAGGTGTAGCGCCTGTGTAGGAACTTTCACCAACGGCGATTATTTTTGGAAAAAGCTATGCTTGCTAAACGTATTATTCCTTGCCTAGACGTTGATAACGGACGCGTAGTTAAAGGCGTTCAATTCCTCGATATTCGTGATGCTGGCGACCCTGTTGAAGTGGCACGTCGCTATAACGAACAAGGTGCAGACGAAATTACTTTCTTAGACATTACCGCTACACATCATGGACGCGATACCACTTACCGTACTGTTGAACGTATGGCCGAGACTGTATTTGTGCCATTAACTGTCGGTGGTGGTGTACGTAAGGTTGAAGATATTCGTGCGTTATTAAATGCAGGTGCAGACAAAGTGAGTATTAACTCAGCTGCTGTATTTAACCCTGAATTTGTTCAAGAAGCTTCTCAGCACTTTGGCGCGCAATGTATTGTGGTTGCGATTGATGCCAAAAAAACTGGCGATAACAAATGGGAAATCTTTACTCACGGTGGCCGTAAACCAACTGGTATTGATGCCATTGAATGGGCTGTAAAAATGGCTGACTACGGTGCGGGTGAGTTACTGATTACTAGTATGGATGCTGACGGTACTAAAGCAGGTTACGATATTGCATTAATGCGTGCTATTAATGACCGCGTTACCATTCCAACCATTGCTTCAGGCGGTGTAGGTAACTTACAACACCTTGCAGATGGTATTTTACAAGGTGGTGCCGATGCAGTATTGGCAGCAAGTATTTTCCACTTTGGTCAATATACGATTCCGGAAGCTAAACAATATTTGGCTGAACAAGGCATCGAAATGCGCTTGTAAGCTTAATCATAATTAAAGGGGCAATATGCCCCTTTAATTTTTATGCAGCGCCATCTACCGCATTTATGTCACTAACCAGTTGAGGCTTCTCTTTTTTCTCGACCCATTTTGCTGGAAAGATTTTTTCTACAGCTTGAGTTAACGGTTTAGCAAATAAAGTAGGCAACCGAATACCCGAAGGGTTTTGTTCTTTTAAATCTGCTGAAGACACCACACGTGTTCCCATTACATAGTCAAACCAAGGTTTGGTTACGCACCAATTGGCGTCTTGATTAGAGTTCATGTGGTGGTCGTAATGCCATGGAATTTTACGCTTTGCCCAGTCAGGCTCTAAATGTGCACGGCGATGAATATAATAATAATTTCCAGCACTGTACCAAGCTGCGAGTGCCATGCCTTTTGAAAATGGATAGAAAATTGCGCTTGAAACGGTTGCCACCACAGCAAGCGAAATTAACTCATTTTTTGTTCGCCAGTTACCAACGCCCTCAACATAGCAATCATCATGAAATTGTTGTTTGCGGACTTCACGATGGTGTGCCCAATGAGATTCCATGCTTTTTGGTACTGGGCTATAGCGCGGTTTTCCGGCACGGTGTACACCATGCAATATATATTTATGCGCCACCCATTCAAATGCATTTGCAACCGCAATTCCTGCAATGAACCCTTTTAACATCACCTAACTCCTTTTTCTTTTTATTCAGAATATAAAATTCGTTATGCTAGGTATTGACCAGAATTTATGGTTTCATTGACAAATCACGACAAGAAAGAGGTGGTTAGGGATGCCACAACTAAAGAATTATACAGGCTCAGTGTATGGAGGGCTGGGACATCTATTAAAAGCTTATTGCGAAGCCAATCATTTAGCTATTCCAGAACAATTAGAACAAATTCAAAATCTGGAACGCTTTGACTACGTCGTTTGGCGTGATCTATTAGAAGTGATTTATAAACTAGACCCGAAGCCAGGTTTAGGGCTAGAAATTGCCAAATATGTGCAACCCAAACACTTAGGGATTATTGCTTACCTCGCGCTCTCTTGCGACAACTTAGGTGAAGCCTTAATTCGCTATCATGATTTTCACCGTCTGATTTATGACGGGAGCCCATTAGTGGTTGAGCTACAAGGGAGATATGGTTCTATTCGCTGGGAAGCGACTGAGCTACACCCTACCCAGCTTACCGATGAAATCGCGATTGCGTTGGTGATTCAGTTCTTACGTCTTTTTATGTCTCATGAAGACGTGCATTTACATGAAGTACGTTTCTTAAATGCTGCCCCTAAAAATATCAGAGTCTATGAACAATACTTTCAATGTCCCGTTCGTTTTAGCCAGCCACGTACAGAGTTACTCATTCCAATTACAGAAATTAATAAGCCACTTAGCAGCGCTGACCACACGTTGCAGCAACTATTGGTTCAGCAAGCACAAGCACTTTTAGAACAATTACCAAATTCGACCCAACTTGATCAGCGTTTACAGCATTCAATTTTGACTGGGCTGCAAAAGAATCAATATCAAATTGAATATATTGCTGCTCAATTAGGCCTATCAGTTCGACAACTCCAACGACACTTACAACAACAAAACACCACCTTTCAGGAACGTGTTCAGCAAGTACGATTTATGCTCGCAACCGAGTATCTAAAAGACCCGCATTTAAGCTTACAAGAGATCGCACTTTTACTTTGTTATTCAGAACAAAGTGCCTTTCAAAGAGCATTTAAACATTGGACCAATCAAACACCCCAGCAATGGAGGGATCAATTTTTAGACAAAGAATAACCAACCAAAACTTACAAATCTTTTCTTGATTAAAACAACACTGAAAACAAAAATTTCATATAGTCACATGCTTAATTTTTTGTGACATATTTCACACTAATTAAAAAATACATCAATAGATGAGTAATCACAATGAATAAATATTTTGCTGAATTCCTAGGTACGTTTTGGCTAGTCTTTGGTGGTTGTGGTAGCGCAGTTTTAGCCGCAGCTTTCCCTGAACTTGGTATTGGCTTTGCAGGTGTAGCCCTTGCCTTTGGTTTAACCGTACTCACAGGTGCTTATGCTCTAGGGCATATCTCAGGTGGACATTTTAATCCCGCGGTAAGTGTTGGCCTTTGGGTCGGTGGCCGCTTCGATGTTAAAGATTTAATTCCCTATATCGTTGCTCAAGTGGTCGGTGCGACTGCTGCTGCATTTGTTCTCTATATTATTGCTCAAGGCCAAGCGGGCTTTAGCGGTGTTGGTGGTTTTGCTACCAACGGTTTTGGTGACTTATCACCAAACAAGTTTGGCTTAGGTTCTGCTTTCATTATTGAAGTGGTTCTTACAGCTTTCTTCTTAATCATTATTTTAGGTGCAACTGATCGCCGTGCACCTGCTGGCTTCGCTCCTATTGCGATTGGTTTGGGCTTAACACTCATTCACTTAATCAGTATTCCGGTGACGAACACTTCGGTAAACCCTGCACGTAGTACAGGTGTTGCCTTCTTTGCTGAAACGGCTGCATTAAGTCAGTTGTGGTTGTTCTGGGTGGCACCAATTTTAGGGGCGGTGATTGGGGCAATTATTTATAAGGTAGTTGCTGGGGATAAGGATTAACTGCACGACCGCAAATACCACGGTCACTCAAGTTGTAGTTGTATAGGTAATGCCTCACTTTTGAGTGAGCAAAAGTGACAAAACTCATTCGTTTCACTGACGTTACTTCCATGTAACGCAGTGAAACAGGCGGCATCCGTGCCGCCGTCGCGATAGCAAATTGAATAAAATATATTTATTACATAAACGGATTATTAATTTCTTGTTCAGCTGGACGTTCAATTTTCTCAGGCAATTCTTCTTTTTCCAAAGCCGCAACCACTTCGTTTAAAAAGCTCTGTAAGGCTTTTGCTTGTTCTAACCCGACTTTGTCTTTGGTAATTTGCAAATTGCCGTAAATGCTGATGCAATCGACATCATTTTCTAATGTTAAATCTTCAATTGATGAAGACTCTGTACCCTTTTCAAATGGTTTAAACATAGGTCTTATCTCGTTGTTATATCTTCACAGTGTAATACGATCAATTTAAAAAAAATCGATCAAAATTAAAAGAGCCGATAAAATTAAAAAAACGCCCATCAAGATATTAAAATATTTCAAACGGTTGCCCTGATTGAGCACCACTGAAAATTTATCACCACAGAACCCCCAAAAGAACAAACACGCGTAGCAAGTGAAAAAATAAATAACGATAAAGATCGGCAACGACTGCGGGTTTTCAATGCTAGTAAACATGGTAATGCCTGACACACAAGCCAACCACGCTTTGGGATTCAACCATTGTAATAAGAACCCATCTTTAAAATTAGGAATAATCATTTGCTCTACAGGAACACTGGAAATAGAAATATTTGCAGCAGAAAGAATAATTTTAATCCCGATATAACAAACAAATAGCGTTCCACAAACTGCAAGAATTTTTAATACAACAGGAAACTGAGTTAATAAACTCTGAAGACCAAATGCCATAAAAATTAAAAGCAGAGTAAAACCAATTGTGGCGCCTGAAATATAGGGAAGCGATCTTTTTAAACCGTGATTTAAACTGGTCGATAAAATGACAGTATTTACTGGCCCTGGGGTAATAGACATTGCAAATGAAAAAAGAAACATCGAGGCAAACATTGTTATTGTCCTTGTTAAAATAAGACCCATAGACAGATCTGTCTATGGATTCTATTTTACTCAATTACAGTGTTGCAATAACAATCAAAAAAAACTGCTTATTTCATTATTTGCAAGAAATAGTTCACTAAGGCTTCTACCAGTTGTTTCACAATCGCCTTTCTCGTTTCTTCATCAATTGTTGGAACTTTTGCTTCCATTGGCTCCGAAGAACCAGTTTTTTGCTTTTTGAATTGGTCTTGTAGCGCTTGAATTTGGTCAGCGTTTAAGTCTTGCTCACACTGACTTTCACCATCCCAGTGTAAATAGTCTAGCTTTTGATTTGGCTTAACTTGGCTCGCTGTTAAAGGTAGACGATAGACATTGCGTTTTTGTTGCTCGGTTAACTGCGGGAACAGGTTAACGCCTAAACGCTCCTCAAGGTAGCAAACACTCACAACCTTCACTTGTAGAGAGTTATTGTTAGGTGCGTAGTAAGCGCCGATCGCGCCAGTTTTTGGCATATATACCGCTTTATAAACCGCGGTTGGTACAATTACACCCTGCCCAATCGTCTTAAGACGTTTGCCTTCAAAAACAGGACCTGTCACTACATAAACATCTTGTTTTTGTTTAGTGGCAATAGCACGGGTCGCTTCTTCGAGCTTACGCCATACTTCTTGGTTATTTTTAGGGGCTTGCGGCACCATGTTGCTGAGCGAGAAACTATCAGATTGGGATTCTTTATTTGGCATATCACCATTTGGCGCCATATGCCCTCGGTCATAATCTGAACCGCGATAGTCACTTAACAGTGCCCGATGTCTTTGAGCAACACGGGTTTCTTCATGGAAGTTATCTTCACGCTTAATTTTGGTACTCAAACGTTCTGCATTTAAATGCTCTGCCGACCATAACGGCGTTTTAGAAATGCCTGAATACAAAACGTTAAACCCATTAAAACACAGCGGATAACTGTCTTTTTTTAGGCTATCTTTATTTAAAGCAGGTGGAACTTCTCGATAGAACTGATTAAGACAAGTCGAGTTAGTCGTTAAAGGTGAAAACCACTGCGAAATCTTTTCACTACCAAAAGCAATCGCAAAACTTCCCGCAGCAATACAAGCAAGAATAATCTTGCCAAAATGCTGACTTATAGAGAATGAGTTTGTACCTTTACTACGTTTTTTACTTGCCATGTTTCTATCAATACCACTGTCCACACGCAGCTTAACAATCCTGCTTTTTTAAGTATATCTCTTATCTTTCAAATGGTTAAAACATGGTCATCTTTTTTGTAACTCCATTACCCATTACGTAACAATCTGTTGGAATTATGAGAGCCTTTGGCTATTGAATTGCGCCAATTGCGTATCTTTCGTTGAAAAACACTGATTGCTTATGACATGGTTAGCTCCACAAATTTGGATAAAAATATAATCGGAGTCCACTTAATGATCCATTCAAAGATTATTGGTATTGGCGTAATCACGGGATTATGTAGTATGGCCGCTTTGGCTGAGCCAGCAGTCCAGCCAGGAGATACTTTAGAAAGTTTGTCTAAAGTAAAAGTAACCACAACCGTAAATGGCCAACCAGGCTCTATTAGCGATTTAGTCAATAGCGGACAAGTACAGCAAGTTTCTGCTGCACCAACAAATGCAGCGCCTACAGGTGCTCCTATTCCTGCGGACGTTCCACCAGCGCCTCCAGCAGGCGGTGAAATTGCGCCACCAGCAGCACCAACTGATGCAGTACCACCTGCACCGAACCAAGCGCCTCCAGCGCCACAAGATCCGAACACTCCACCGCCTCCGGCAGATCCGAGTCAGTCGGCAGACCCGATGGCAAAAGACGGTGCTTTACCAGCAGATGCACCTATGCAACAAGCTCAATAATCAGAGCCATAAAAAAAACCAAGACTTATGTCTTGGTTTTTTTTATTACATCAATTTTTATATTTCGATTTGACTACCTAACTCAACCACACGGTTGGTTGGAATCTGGTAGAAGTCACTCACCGGACTGGTATTACGCTGCATAGAGATAAACAGTTTTTCTCTCCATGGAGACATACCATCGCCCACCGAATGAACAATACGGTCGCGCGAAATAAAGAAGCTGATGTGCATTAAGTCATATTCAAGACCGAGCTGCTCATAGGCTTGCATCAGTGCTTTTGGTACATTCATTTCATCTTTAAAACCGTAGAAGATTTTAATACGGAAGAAATGTTCAGCTAAAGTTTCTGTCGTAATACGCTCTTCTGGCGCAACAAATGGTACATCTTCAATCACTACAGTGACCAAGATATTACGCTGATGCAGTACCTTGTTGTGCTTGATGTTATGCAGCATGGCATGTGGCACAACGTTCGGAGTACCTGTCATAAAGACTGCATCACCCGGCACCCAGTGCACGCTATTACCAATACTTTTCACAAACAAATCTAGAGCCAAAGTGTCATGTTCAAGCTTAGCAAAAGTAAGCTCACGACCACGTTTCCATGTCATTAAGATGGTAACTGCAATCGCACCAATGAGTAATGGCACCCAACCGCCCGACAAGATTTTAAGTGAAGTGGCACCGACCAATACCGACTCTAAAACAAAGAACGGAATAATCAGGAGTAGCACTTTTGGCAAGCTCCACTTCCAAGCTGAATAGATAAATACAGCAACCAAAATCGTGTCACACAGCATCGTCAAAGTCACAGCTAAGCCATACGCACTTGCAAGGTTCGAACTGCTTTTGAAGATCAAGATTAGGATAATAATTGCGATTAAAAGTAACCAGTTTAAGAAAGGAATATAAATTTGGCCTTCTTCAGACTCAGACGTATGTTTAATACTTAAACGTGGTAAATAACCCAATTGAATCGCTTGGCGCGCAAGAGAAAACACCCCAGAAATTACAGCTTGAGAGGCAATTACCGTTGCCATGGTTGCCATAATAATCATTGGGTAAAGTGCCCATTGCGGAACCAATAAATAGAACGGGTTTTCAATTGCCGCTGGATCTCTGAGTAATAATGCGCCCTGTCCTGCGTAGTTTAAAACCAAGCATGGCAACACCACAAAGAACCAAGCTAAACGAATCGGCACTGGTCCGAAATGTCCCATATCGGCATAAAGTGCTTCACCACCTGTTACTGTTAACACTACAGCACCCATCACAAAGAATGTCATGATTGGATGGTGATAGATAAACTGAATAGCCCAGTGCGGACTGAACATGCCTAACACAACAGGGGTCTGAATGACGCTGTGAAGGCCTAATAATCCTAAAGATAAGAACCATACCATCGTGATCGGGCCAAAAAACTTACCGACAAAGGCCGTACCGTGTTTTTGCACCAAAAACAAAGAGATGATAATGGTAATCGCAATCGGCATGATGAATGGGTCAAACACATCGGTGGCAATAGACAGGCCTTCAACGGCTGACAATACCGAAATGGCTGGGGTAATAATACCATCACCAAAAAACAGCGATGCACCGATAAAACCAATGGCAATCATGTAGATTTTTTTGTTGTCGGCAATTTTGGCTTTACGTAAGTTCAATGCGAGTAAGGCCATGATCCCGCCTTCGCCGTTGTTGTCTGCACGCATGACAATCGCGACATACTTGATGCTGATGATCAGCATTAAGCACCAAAAAATAATAGATAAAATTCCTAATACGTTTTCAGGCTGAATTCCCAACCCATGCGCTGCATGGAAGGATTCTTTCAAGGCATAGAGCGGACTTGTTCCGATGTCTCCAAAGACCACTCCAAGAGCTGCCAAAGCCGTGGCAGGCAAGGTCGCTTTTTTGGCCGTATTTTGCATTGTGTAATTAAACCAATATGATTTTTAGCGCAATCTTATCACCTCTATTATTTTTTTTCTGTAATGCTCGTCTTAAATCTTGGCAGGACTCGTTTTTTTAGTTACTATCGCACGCCTTGGTGAGGTGTCCGAGTGGCTTAAGGAGCACGCCTGGAAAGTGTGTATACGTTTGCGCGTATCGAGGGTTCGAATCCCTCTCTCACCGCCAGAATTCAAAAAAGACCTAAATCATTTTGATTTAGGTCTTTTTTATTGGCTAAATATTTTATTATCCCAATTAAGCCCCACTACCTAACTCAGTAACAAGCCAATTAGATTTCGGATCTTTTTGTACAACAGTTACAAACACAATATAGGTTCCAGCAGGATTACCAGCAAGATCTGCATGTACTGTTTTTATCTTTATGACGAGTAAAATCATTTTATAAAATTGTTGATAATAATCAGGTCTATTTTTTGCTGAGTCGTAACGAACTTTTAGCACTTCTAGAACTTTTGAATCTTTATAAATTTGGGGTATTTCAGCATTTCGAATATTTAAGTTCTCGCCTAACCAAACATATTTATATGCTGCGGCTGCGTCTCCATTTGAAAGTGAATCAAAAAAGGAAATAGCAACTCGACTCGCTTGTTCTTTTTCAGCGTTAGCCTTTTTCTCGTATGATTTAAAGGCTGCAAATAAACATAGTCCAGCAAGAAGTAGTCCGATAGTTATAAAGATTCTAGACTTTAGCATTTGGCTTCCTTTCTAATTTTTAAAATGCCGTGTTAAATAAATAATTAAAATAATATGTTAAAAATCTACTCTACTATTCTTATTTAAAATGTCCAAGTTCTCTTAGAAGTACAATTATTAAAGACCCAAACTCACCCGTTCAGGCCTTCCCTTCTTTAAATTTACTCAGACAACGCTAATAACTTCTTAACATACTCAATCGCATTATTTTCGATGTCTTGATGAGTCGGAACATCGTCATCTTCTGAAGGGTTTGTATCTAAACCATAAAATGCATGAAGTGGTTGGTAGTCCGCGCCAACATATAAAGCTGTTAGCTTAAATGGAGTAAAAATCTGCTCTAAAGAAAGCTTGTATTCACCATACTCTGAATAAACTTTTTCTTTCACACCAGCAGATACAGCCAACATAAATTTCTTATTTTTAAGCTTGTCGCCTGTTGAACCGTACGCCCAACCATAAGTCAAAACTTCATCAAGCCATTGTTTCAAAAGCGGTGGACAGTTAAACCAATATACTGGAAATTGAAAAACTAAATTTTCGTGTTCTTCGACCAGTGCTTGCTCTTTAGCAACATCAATCACCCCGTCTGGGTAGGCCTGATAAATTTGATGAACCGTAAACTGGTCTGGGTGTTTTTCTAATTCCTCCACCCATCTTTTATTTACAACAGACTGGTCTATGTGAGGGTGCGTAACGATGACTAATGTCTTTTTCATTATGAAAACACTCTTATCGAAAAGTAGATAAATCGATTATAGAAGTGTGCTTTCCTAAATATAAGTACGGTAATTTGTGTTATATACTATACCAAAAGATAGTTTAGATTTTAAAAATGACTGAATGCGTTCCATCACATACGCCATTAGAAGAAACAGGTTTTGGCTATACCCTTTCTTTGATTAATGGCAAATATAAAATGATTATTATGTATTGGCTGTATGAAAAAAATGTCATGCGTTTTAATGAGATGCAACGCTGCATTGGTAATATTTCGTTTAGAACACTCAGCAATACACTTAAAGAGTTAGAAAGAGACCAGCTTATTATTCGTAAGGAATATCCTCAAATTCCGCCTAAGGTTGAGTACCGTCTTTCAGAAAGAGGACAGTCTTTAATTCCGTTGTTAGATATGATGTGCCAATGGGGCGAGCAGAATAAGTCGTCTTAATTTTATAGAGTTGAAGCGATACTAAATATGAGAAATGAATTAAGAGAAATTTTTATTAAGGGATGCGACGATAAAATTGAAAAAAAGGGAGACAATGTCGGTCTGTCTTTTTATGCTTTTTTTAAAAATAAGAACGATAACCCTGAGTTACTGATGGAAGCAGCGCATTGGTGGATTATGTTGCATAAGCTAGATCACTTCGAGAAGGCTGTTAAGATTAAGAAGCTGGTTTTGAGTGAAAGCTAAAAATAGAATTATTTAAAAGGCTTAAATTTAAGTAATTTAAGCCTTTTTATTATTTTAAAAAGATTTACTTAACATATGGCCAAACATCAGGATCTGTATATTCTTCATCTATATGATAACCCTCAGCCTTAGCTTTTCTCTCTTCCTTTTCCCGATATTTTTTATTTTCAATTAGTCTCTTTTTAAATGCTTGCTCGAATTCACTAGGTGTCATTTTATCAGAGTCAGGAATTGAGTCTCTTTCATTGTATCGAACACTCTGAAAGCTAAATCTAAGCATATATTGTTCTTCATTCCGCTCATTCTTAGCTGTTCTTTTTAAACTGATATCTAAAATAACCCCATTAGCATACAACCTATAACCCAATGATTTTGTCGGGCTGTTGTTTATTATATTTTTCCACTCCTCAAAGCTAAAAATATAACTCGGGTCAATGACATCACGACTTTTCGATAGATGCTTAATATTATCTTCTTTAGCGATACGCGGAGCATCTGTAAAGAAATAGTTTTTCCAACCAGCCTGATTAATACGTTTCATTAAAGCTACATAGCTTTGATAAACCTGCTCTGGGGTAGCAAATTCTTCTTTTGTGAGGCCAGCATCAATATCTAAAACTTGGATCCCTTCATTTTTATCATATTGAGTTCCTAATACAGAGAAAACATGCTCAATCGATAAAGTGTTAGAACCATTCTCTATAGTTAATTTTCCTAAGTTAGGAGGAGAAAATTGAAGTTCTCTAAAGCTAACGCCAGCTAGATGATTATCGACATTGCCATCACTATAATTTGAAAAATCTTGAATACCTTGTTCACCCATATGCAAAGTGTAGGCTTGCTGATGGGAATCTAAACTTTCATTATGTTTTGCGGCTGGCTGACAAGCGGAAAGTAATAATCCGAAAATAAAGATTAGGAAATATTGTCTAAATTTTACCGTCATTACTAAATTCTCTACTTTGCTATTTCCCTACTCTGCGATAATTTTTAATCTTGGACAATAAAGCTATATGTCTTGTCAATTTCAGCATCACCACCTGCATAGAAATCAGCTCTTATATGGATTGTATATTTTCCTTTGTTCTTTGGAGTACCTTTGATTTGTATAACATTATATCCATCCAAGTCATCAACAGGTTTAACTGTTATGCCTAGGTCTTCGGGAATATTAGTTTCTAATTCAGCGTATTTATCAATAACTTTCCCACCAGAAATCTTAATAATTTGTTGGTATTCTTGATTAATATGAGCAGCAGGCAAATCCTCGGGAGTAATCGTATATTTTTTCCCACAGCCTGTAAGTATAAAAATAATGGAGAAAATAAATATTAATCTATGCTTCATTAGAAAATTTTCTTTTGAGGAGAGAGCAAAATAATTTTATTATCAAAAAATATAAAATCTTTTTATTTCTTTTTCCAAGCTAGAATATAACTTTTAAAGAATAATAATCTATGATTACTTATGAAATGGGACAGATAAACCAGATAATTATATTAGTTTATAAAATTTGAAAAGGATAAAAATGTTTACAGATACACTATCTAGTTTCCTTGAAAAATTAGCTTCAGAAGATGAATTGGATGAGTGGTATTTATCTGCTTTCATTGATGAAAATATTTGTTCGCTATCAGCAGCAGAAGCTTTTGAATTTTCTTCACATATTCTAAAGCTTCTTAAAGATAACGCTCAACCAGACTATACATATGAATTACTTACTATTTTATTAGCTCTACAACGACAGTTTGATACAACACAAATACCTGAAATTCTAAAAAATAGTCCTAATTTTTTTGATGAAATTATTAAAAATAATCCTGAAAAATATATTCTAAATCTAGTTCATGAGTTGGCTAAAAACTATCGTATTATTAACCTCTATAGTAATTAAATAATCTAATTCATATATAAAATAGGGTTAAAAAACTTCTATTAATTTTCTGTAGAAAGCCCAACTCTCGTTGGGCCTTCCCCATCAAACCCTTTTTAAAAAATACTCAAGCAATGTATCTCTGTCCTTTGCCTGATCTGAGCCTAAAAGTCCAAAAATCGCCCCATCAATCATAAATACAAAAATATCAGACTCTTCATATGTTGCTCTTTTTTTAGATTCCCTCAGTACCCAAAAAATTTCATTTTTAAGCCAGCGCCTATATCTGAGTGCAGTTTGATAGGCATTTGGATAAAGCTTTTTAATTTCAAAAATCGCTTTAAACAACAGGTAATACGCACCTTTTAAATCGGCATGTAAAAGGTAAATTTGCCTGAGCTGATGAACCAAATCTGGATATTGACGAGCTTCGCTGATCGCCCTCACTTTTTCTTTTAACTGCTCTTTTTGAACCAATAAACACATTTCAATCAGTCTTTCTTTGGAGTGAAAGTAGTTGTAAAAAGTGGCTTTGGTAATTTTGGCCTCACTAACAATTCGGTCCACCCCCACCTTGTTGAAGCCATGTTGTTTAAATAACTCTGCTGCTGTGTATAGCGCTCGCGTCGCTCGAAAGGAAGCTTCTAAATTTTTCATGTATACCGCTTAAAATAATTTTTTGTTGTAAATAAAAGAGATAGAAATGCCGTCGCTCTTAAATTGAGTGCTAAATACAGGCATGCAAAAACCGCACAAAAATGGTGTGCTCGCCTATCTCGGGTTTTATTGTTGCTATGATTTTTTAGTCGTAATGACCTATGGCTTAAAACCTAGAGTCGGTTAAACCGTTTTAAAAACCAATTGGGTATAGAGTCAAAGATTTTGGCGAAGGTTGCCAATGAGAGAGATGAAATAGTACGCATGTGCGGACTCCTTGTGTGTAAAGGAGTTCTACCCGATCACTGTCAAATGATGGTGGTAGAACGAGAGAAGGTTGACAGACTGACACACAAGAATCAGCACGCACAAGGCGTCCCTCCCTCGCCCTACCGCTACGAAGGGGGACGAACGAGTTCGCCACCAAAAAGAGAACTTTTTGATGTCTTGTGTGTTATATCGATCTGTCAAAATCGACTGGCAATGTGGCCAGCAGGCAAAGGATAATCCGCGTGTTTTGGAGTGTCAATGTAAGGTTGAATAGAAATTGGTTAAATAATTATTGTTGTTTATTCAATTAGATATTTAAGCTAAAAAGACCTTCAACTTAAATTTAACGATATCATCATAATAGTAAAATTGGTGGCAGAACGAAAAGAGGTTAGCAGACTGGACACACAGAACCAGTACACTCGAAAGTGTCCCCTTATCGCTCTACCATAGAATGGTGGCAAAACGAAAAGGGGTTAGCAGACTGGGTACAGCACCAGCACACTCGAAGGTGTCCCCTTATCGTTCTACCCTAGAGTAGTTTGCAGACAAAGAATAATTCTCAAGTTTTTAAGTGTCAACGTTCATATATTATTAATTTATAAAATATTTTTATTTCTATTGGCTCATTTTTTCATTGTTAATTTATCATTCATTTTCAAAACTGTTTAAATGAACAGATTGATCACGCTATAAATAAAAGCTACAGTAAATAAAGTTTGAATTTTATAACTTTAAATAAATTAATAACGCATGCAGACAAAAACATGGAAACCATACATGATTTTTATCGCCGCTTTTCTTTAACCAGAGATAGCGATTACTCGGTTCCATCGACTTCGTTTGGACATTTTAACGTGTTCCAGCGCGATGCCTGCTCGTTTCTCACACCTTATAGCCGCCGCGATTATTATAAAATTTCACTGGTTTTAGGCACAGGTGAACTTCATTACGCCAACCGCTGGATACGAGTCGACCGCCCTGCTTTGCTGTTTTCAAACCCGATGGTGCCCTATGCATGGGAAATTAATTCGCCCGAACAGGCAGGCTGGTTTTGTCTATTTACCGAAGAGTTTGTAAACCAAGAGTCGCGACAAAGCTTTTTAAAAGACTCACCGCTATTTAAAGTCGACGGCGACCCGCTATATTTTTTAAATGACCAACAGGTTGAAGAAATTTCATTTATTTTCAAAAAGATGATGAATGAAATAAATTCAGACTATATTCATAAATACAACGTTTTAAGAAATTATTTGCACCTAATTGTGCATGAAGCCATGAAAATGCAACCGACCCAACAGTTTGAAAAACATAGCAATGCTGCGGTTCGGATTTGCCATTTATTCTTTGAGTTGTTAGAGCGTCAGTTCCCGATCGACTCGCCCCATTTTCAGCTTAAACTCAAAACGGCAAATGACTATGCATATGGTCTGTCGGTGCATGTGAACCATTTAAACCGCGCTGTAAAAGAAGCCACAGGTAAAACCACCTCTGAGCATATTAGCTCGCGTATTACGCAAGAAGCCAAAGCACTGCTGCAACACACCAGTTGGAATATTTCCGAAATTGCTTATAGCTTAGGCTTTGAATATTCAGCATATTTCACCAATTTCTTTAAGAAAAATACGGGCTTTTCACCTAAAAAGTTCCGTGAAGATTGTGTAGCTTAAAAACAGATTGTTTGAATTTTATAATTATTGGTTTGAATGTTATACGTCAGTTTGAGCCAAAGCATTTTATAGTTTTTCTACTCAAGTGATTTTGCAAAAAGAGTGTGAAAAATGAAATATAGAACTTTAGGACAAACAGGCGAAAAAGTATCAGCACTTGGTTTAGGTTGCATGGGAATGAGCTTTGCCTATGGTGCCTCAGACGACACACAAAGCATTGCCACTCTAGAAAAGGCCTTAGACCTCGGCATTAACTTTTGGGACACTGCCGACATGTACGGCAACGGCGCAAATGAAGTTTTACTCTCAAAAGTTTTAGAAAAACACCGCGACAAAGTATTCTTGGCGACCAAATTTGGCTTTCGTTATAAAGAAGACAATCTTAACCCAAAAAACTCTTTAGAGTCTTATATCGACGGCTCGCCTGAGTGGATTAAAGTCGCGGTCGAAAACAGTTTAAGACGCTTAAATACAGACGTGATCGATTTGTATTATGCGCACCGCATTGACCCAAATATTCCGGTTGAAGATACCATTGGCGCAATGGCGGACTTGGTCAAACAAGGTAAAGTTCGTTATTTAGGACTCAGTGAAGCGTCGGCTGAAACCATTCGTAAAGCGCATGCGATTCACCCGATTGCAGCGGTTCAACATGAATACTCGCTACTTACCCGTGAGTTTGAGCAAACCCATTTGCAAACCATTCGCGAGTTAGGCATTAGCCTTGTGCCGTATTCACCGCTGTCACGTGGTTTAATCACCAATACGCTTGATGTGGGTAGCCTAGATGAAAACGATTTCCGTCGTCAGTTGCCACGCTATCAAGGCGATAACTGGAAAAATAACCAAAGCTTGGCGCAAGCATTTAGCGACTTTGCCCAAAGCAAAAATGCGACAGCGGCTCAACTGGCTTTGGCTTGGATTTTGGCGCAAGGTGACGACATTATTCCAATTCCGGGTACGCGTAAAATTGAGCGACTTGTGGAAAATGCCGGTGCTGTAGACCTTCATTTAACAGCGGCAGACTTGGCAGAAATTGACGCGATTATTGCGAGATATCCAAATATGGGCGCACGCTATAACGCTCAGCAACTTGCTGCGGTGAATCACTAAAATTTAAACCATAAAAAAGTCCGATTCAGTGTCGGACTTTTTAATTTAATTTTTGCTATATGTGCCCTGCTGGCGTCCACCTTCCCAGATTGCATCTAAGGATTTATCCGAAATCATTAGGCTTTCAGGGAATATACTTAAATCCTTTTTAAATTTAGAATCTGGTTTTAAACCAATACAGTCTCCATTTTTCCACCATGTGCCTTCGGCATATTGGTCTAAAGCGCCAACAGCGAGCATCCATTGAAACTTGCCGTCTGGTTGAAGTAAAAGCTCCGAACCCACTTCCATCACGCCATTTAAATAATAGTGCCCACTCCATGCCTGATCAGTTTTTTGGAATTTCACTTCTTTGCATGTGCTAGTTGGCTCCGCATAAATTTGAGCAGAAAAAATAACCGTCGAAAGAAGTATTAGAGGTGCAAATATATTTTTCATTATTGTGTTCCTATATGTTTAATCTTATTTTCCAGACTCGACTTTTAAATACGTTCCATCGGCATAAACGTTATGTCCAAAGCCACAACCCGACTCGCCTTCGCTTTGTTTGGCTTGAATATAATTTCCTAATTTCGCATTAGATTTAAAATCGAGCTGAATACGGCAGTCTTCATTTTTATAAACCGTTTGCTTTTTATTAGTCGGCATTTTAGTGTCAAACTCACCCATATTTGGGCCATAGATCAAACTTCTAAGTCCCATATATAAACCGGCATAGCTAATTGCATATTGGCCCTTCTCACGACTTACCGTGATGTGATCCCACTCACCAAAACCAGAGTATCTGACATATTCACCTGACAAATCATTTGAGGTTTTAGGTTGAGGTAATTGCTTAAGATTAAACTGACTCGACTTTGATTTTTCATCGAGCATAAACCATGCTCTCGCCCAAAGTGGCTGACCCAATTTGGCGTAGGCTAAGCCCACGTTATTGTTGGCAACTTCAATATCACGGTCAGTAAATTTAACTGTGGTTTCATCTTCATTGGCTTTACAAAATGCAGTCCAAGAGGCTTGATTCTGGAAATTTTCGAGCGCTTTTTTATATTGTTTTTGGTCGTAGAATTTCTTACCTAAACTCGCGTATTGCTTCACTTTATTACAGCTTTGTTGTAATTCTTGTTCAAAAGAAAACTCTGCATGCGTGACGGCCAAAGCCGAAAGTGTAAGAACCGCGCAACCTGAAATAATAGATTTAATCATTTTTAAAATTCTTTAATAATTAACTAATTATATAATATGAGTAAGCTCCATAAATCACAATTCTCTGAAACAAAAGTCTCTTAGAAGAGTTTACGTTTTTATAAAACTGGTTAAATCAATACAGAATAAATCATGGAAGGTGTTAAGTGTTAACTGATTATTTTAATTGAATATTCATCTAAAAAATAATGTAGACTGCATGTGTAAAACTTAGGAAGAATTATAAGATTGAATAATTTAATTATTGGGACTCTATTTGCGCTCTGTGCTGCTGCACTCAATGCCTCTATTGGTGTAATTAGTAAATTACTCATGCATAGTGGTTTAAACCCACAAGACATTGCCTTTTTAAAAACCATTATCGCCTTTTTCTTTTTAAGTGTGTTTTTATTTAAAGTGCCTGTTAGCCAAAAGATTGCTTTTATTAGCAGCACGCCAAGCAAGCTCAGTGTTTTTACTCAAATTGCTATCTGTGCTTTTTTAGGGATTTTCTCTTTATTCTTTTTCGAAACCATTGCCTACAACCACGGTGCTGCGGCCAATGTGGTGGTGGTCCTCATGGCTTCGGCTGCCATCTCTGCCCTATTTTTTGGTCGGTTCATTTTAAAAGAAAGTATCTACATTCACTCTCTTATTGGAACATTATTGGCTGTCGCGGGGATTAGTATCATTTCATGGAAAGGTGAAAATAGCCTTTTAATGCTGATCAACGCTTCTATTGCCGGTACGGGTTATGGCTTATTTTCGGTTTTAGTGAAAAAGTTCAAATTAAACGGCGGGCTGTTTCTGACTAAATATTTATTGCTGTTTGGCAGTGTTTACCTTGCGGTTCCGTTTTTAATTAATTTTCACAGCATTAATTTTAATAGTGACATTGTTTTAGGTTTGATTGGTTTAGCTGTCCTGCCGACCATACTCGGCTTTTTCTGTACCACTAAAGCGTTGTCTTATATGAGTGCCGCAAAGGTACAAGTGACCGAGCTTTCAGAACCCATTTTCGCAGCGCTCATGGCTTGGGTTTTCATTCATGAACAGCCGACTTTATCATTTTTATATGGCGCGATTTTTATTATTTTCGGCATCTTTTTAATGAACAGAACGCCGAAAACAAGCTAGTCGATTTCATCTAATTCATTGGCGTGGTGACAAGCCACTTGCACCACACTGGCAAAGTTAATCGCCATTTGTGAAGGGGCATGTTTCTTATAAGCAAGCCCTAAACCCACTGTAGGGACAGGGGCTTTCAAAGAGCGATAAGCCACACCCTGAATTTGCAATTGTTTGGTCGACTCAGGAACCAAAGACACTCCTAAATTTGCAGACACCAACGATAAAATCGACACAATTTGTGGGGCATTTTGTCCAATTTTCGGTTCAAAACCTCGCTCATGACAGGCTTGTTTAATCGCATCAAAAAGCCCTGCACTAATGGAAGGTGGCGAGACAATAAAATCAAGCTCTCGTAGCGCCGTTAAATCAATTTCTTGCGTTGAATCATCTAGACTCAAAGACTCAGAAGGTAAAGCGGCAATGAGTGGCTCTGCTAATAATTCTTGAATAATTAAACTATCTGGAATATTTCGTGGTGAACGAATAATCGCGACATCTAAGCGATCTTCAAGCAATAAATCAATGAGTAGTAAGGTGTTGGCTTCTTCAAGTTTTAAATTCACTTTCGGGTATTGCTGCTGGAAATAGCGAACACATTTAGGAATGAGAGGGTTCAGCATTGAAGTGCCAGTAAAACCTAATCGTAGTTGACCCACTTCGCCATTTGCCACTTGTTTAACTAAGCTTGCTGCATCTTCTACACGCTGTTGTACTGGCTGAATTGCATTTAAAAAGGCAAGCCCCGCTTCGGTCAGCTCCACCCCATGTGGCGAACGAATAAATAAATCTGCGCCTAATTCTTCTTCTAAGTCACGTATTTGCATGCTTAAAGGCGGCTGGCTCATGTTTAAGCGTTGCGCAGCTTTGGTAAAGTTTTTTTCTTCTGCTACCGCTAAAAAGTAGCGTATATGCCTGAGTTCCATTGTTATATATAAAATATATCGTATCCCATTATTAAATATATTAGAAAAATACCACTCAAATTGCTAATTTTAATTTATCGAATTTTCTCGATGCAGCATGCCTTCAGGCACTGCTTTTTCTTTCTGTCATGGTCATGATATGAGTTCTTCATCTACACCCAGTACCTTAAGCACTGAGGCAACTTCTGTTCTTTCCCGCGAGTGGATTCACAAAGGGACTAAAGCCTATAAACACGCAGGATTTGCTTTATTCCTGGTAGGTTTTGCCAGTTTCTCTCTGATTTATTGTGTACAGCCACTCTTACCTGCATTTAGCCAAAGCTTCCAGATTAGCCCTGCGAGTAGCTCTTTAGCACTGTCATTAACGACTGCCTTTTTAGCGGTTTCGATTGTGCTATCAAGCGCCTTTTCACAAGCCCTTGGCCGTCGCGGTGTAATCTTTACATCAATGTTATGTGCCGCAATTTTAAATATTGTCTCAATGTTTACCCCGAACTGGCACAGTTTGCTGATAGCACGCGCTTTAGAAGGTTTACTGCTCGGCGGCGTGCCAGCAGTGACAATGGCTTGGATTGCCGAAGAAATTGCGCCTGAGCACCTAGGTAAAACCATGGGTTTATATATTGCAGGTACGGCTTTTGGTGGCATGATGGGCCGTGTCGGTATGGGTATTTTGGTTGAATATTTTTCGTGGCGAACTGCTTTAGGCTTACTTGGAGCAATCTGTTTTATTTGCTCAATTGCCTTTTTAAAACTACTGCCTGCTTCGTGTAATTTTGTGCAGAAAAAAGGGCTCAATTTAGGCTTTCACATGCAAATGTGGCGTGCTCATTTAAGCAATACTAAATTATTACGCCTGTTTGCCATTGGGTTCTTGCTCACTAGTGTGTTTGTGACCTTGTTTAACTATGCCACTTTCCGTTTAAGCGGAGCACCTTATTCACTCAGTCAGACACAAATTAGCCTTATTTTCTTGTCGTATAGCTTTGGTATGGTGTCTTCATCGTTGGCAGGTAGCTTAGCGGATCGCTTTGGTAAAAAAACCATGATGATGAGTAGTTTTGCGCTCATGATTGTGGGTAGCCTTATGACCCTGCTCACTTCTCTTTTCGGCATTATTATTGGGATTGCATTTATTACTACAGGTTTCTTTATTACCCACTCACTTACCAGTAGTTCTGTTGGCGCTGAAAGCAAACAAGCTAAAGCACATGCTAGTTCGCTCTACTTACTTTTTTACTATATGGGTTCAAGTATTATCGGCTCGGCAGGTGGTTGGTTCTGGCTGCACGGTGGTTGGAATGCGATTGTTGGCTTAACCATTGTACTGTCATTACTTGGGGTATTTTTAGTAATTTATACAAAACACGCGAAAGCGCATTAATGTGTTGAAACCCTAAATTTTTCAGGCTAAACCCTATGAGTATTTAAAAATGATATGAAAAAATTTAAATGCTCATTTTTTGGCTTGTAATTTTTTTAAGAAACTGTAAAATTCACTCCACATTGCCGGCATAGCTCAGTTGGTAGAGCAACTGACTTGTAATCAGTAGGTCCACAGTTCGAATCCGTGTGCCGGCACCATCATTAAACCTCATGAATATTTGATTTATGGGGTTTTTTGTTGTCTGTAGATTTTGTAATGCAAAATTTTATCTAAAAATAAAAAACTACTATAGCAATATTATCTCTATAACAGTTCTAAAATAGATAGTAACTTAAGTTTAAAAGGATTAAGTATTTTATTTAATTTATTTTACATACTGCCAAACATCTGGGTCCTGATATGACTCGTCAATATGGAAACCTTCTTTTTTGGCTTTAATTTCAGCTTTGCTTCTTTCTTTTTGATCTACTAATACCATTTCATCGTAATCTCTTTTTAAGTCGATCCCTGTTAATTTATACCCATTTTCAATTAAATTTTTTGTTACGTATCTAATTGATTGAATTGAAAATCTCAACATAAACTGTTCATTCTTTTCAGCCTTTAGCTCTTTTTTACTAGTTTTCTCTAAATTTAGTTCAGTTAAAACACCTTTTTTATATAAATTAAAATATAGTGAGGTAGAGGATTTAAAATGCTCTCTCCATTCGGCTAGAGTTAATAGATTAAAGGGATCTATTACAGTATTATTTTTTTCGATTCTCTTTAAATTATCTTTTTTATCAAAACGAGCATCTGAGGGATAGAAATATTGTTGCCACCCTGCTTTTTGTAGCTCACCAAATAACTCCTTATAAGCCATATAAGCCTGCTCTTCACTAACAAACTCTTCTTTATTTAACCCTGCAGTCACATCAATAATCTGGATACCTTCATTTTGCTGTGCATAGCCAATCCGCGTACCCATTGCCGAAAATACATTCTTAATAACAAAACTATTCTCATCTAAATCTATTTTTATATTTGCTAAATGCGGAGATTCCCACGTAAGGTCAAAAAAGACATCCCCGCTGGTTGCTGGTCTACACCTGTTTGCATATACGATTTAAACTTTTTTTCACCCTCTATACCAAAATTCAATGTGTAAAGTTCAGGTTGAGAAAATGCTTTTTTATTATTTCTCTCAGCATTACATCCTTGTAAATTTAAAAGAATAAAAAATAAAAAGAAATAACTAACTATTTTTTTCATCAACTAGAAAATCCAGAGGTTAGTTTTATAGATTTAAATTCAGCAATCTGATTATTTTACATACTGCCAAACATCTGGGTCCTGATATGACTCATCAATATGGAAACCTTCTTTTTTGGCTTGGTTTTCAACTTTAGCTCTTTGCTTTTCAGTGTATTTTATTCTTTCATCAAAGGCAGTTTTAAGTTCCTGACCTGAAAGTTTATAGCCATCTTTAATTGAATTTTTTGTACTATAACGAATCGTTTCAATAGAATATCTAACCATATATTGTTTTTTATTATTTTCTGATTTTGTTTTATCTATACTAATTTCTAAAGATATACCATGAGTATATAAGCGCGCTGCTACTGTTGGTTTTTTATTAAAAAAATCACTCCACTCTGTAAGTGTTAAATGATTATAAGGATCTATAATAAGGCCATCTTCAATCATAGACTTAATGTTATCTTGTTTTGCAATTCGAGCAGTATTTGGATAAAAATACTGTTCCCACCCTGCTTTTCGTAGCTGACCAAATAGCTCTTTATAGGCCATATAAGCCTGTTCTTGACTAACAAACTCTTCTTTATTCAAGCCTGCTGTCACATCAATAATTTGGATACCTTCATTTTGCTGTGCATAGTCAATCCGTGTTCCCATTGCTGAAAATGCATTTTTAATAACAAAACTATTCTCACCTAAATCTATTTTTATATTTGCTAAATGCGGAGGTTCCCACGTAAGGTCAAAAAAAGACATCCCCGCTGGTTGCTGGTCTACACCTGTTTGCATATAAGATTTAAACTTTTTTTCACCCTCTACACCAAAATTCAATGAGTAAAGTTCAGGTTGAGAAGACATTTTTTGTTCCTTTTGCTGAGCATGACACGCCTGTAAATTTAAAAAAATAAAGATCAGAAATATATAACTAACCACCTTTTCCATCATTTGACTCTTTTCCTATTTTAATAAATAACTTATCGAATCGACTTAGACCATCATCCCATTTACTGGTATTCCAACCTGCAATTGTACGCAACTCTTTTTCTAAATAAGGTCGTCCAACATCACTCAACATTAAACGATGATATTTTTGAGCTGCTAAATTAATCCAACGCATACGGCTATCTTGATTTTCAACTTTGGTGCCATTCGGCGGTGTGCTGATTGGAGATTCGGGTAACAACTTAATCTTTTTTCCAAATTCAGTTTCATAAGAATAAACATTGCCACGAACAGCATGTATTTTTTTTATTGTTCCTTCATATTCACTGGAGAGAATCAATTCAGCCTTTGGGATTCCAGCCTTACGTTGAACATCTGCACCGTTTCGTACAATAGGATCATTCCATACGATTTTTTGTAAAATATTGATCTGTTCTTGATTTGCGATTTGTAATAAATGGTATAACAAGTCTTTAGCAGCAAGGCTAAACTTGTCTTGTCTTAAAGCATTTGCTGCAAAAATTTTTTCTATTGTGGGTAAAGTATTTTTAAATGCATTATGAATTTCTGTTGTCGCTTTAAGATTATTAATTGTTGTTAAACAACTAGACCATGGAAAATTATATAAAGAGCTTTTAACTTTTTTATAAGTTGTTGTATCTCTGCTACCTAGGCAGATTTTGAAATCTGCAGATGATTTCGCCCAAACAAAATGCCAGACACTAATATCCATATAGAGCCATAGATTGCCTTTTGCAAAGGTATGAATACCAGCAACACCAAAACTATTTAGATTAAAATGATCAGAACTAATCGATTTAATTAAAGCATCTGCATTTGATCCAGTTTTAGAAACAATATGATCAAATACAGCAGCAACTGTTTTTGAAGCAAAAGCACCTAAGCCCATCCAATAGAAACGCCCACTATAGGTTGCTGCAGTAACAGATTGGTTCGATGTAAAAGGAAACATTTCTAAATAAATGCGAGCATAGATTGCTGCAATTCGTCTAGCACGAGCTTCATAACCAGGTTCTATACGGTAATTTTGATTATCTTTTTTAGTAGATAATAGGGTCATTGCCATCTGTTGGTAATATTCCCATATCGTATTACAGTCGCAATTTACTGATTTACAACTATTTTCAATATTATTTGTTGTCCCAGACCAATCAAGAGAACCAGCCATTTTAAAATTTATCCTTTTAAATGATGAATAAGAAATAGTTATTTCACAGGGTCATTTTCGTCAGGTTCAAAATTCAACCAATTTAAATCAACATCAAGTTGTTCAGCCTCTTTAGTATTTATCCTTTTAGTTTTCCCTTTCACATCAGTTTCTGCCATAAAACTTTGATTATTAGATTGAATGTTATAACTCACATTAGTTAAAGGTTTGCCAGAAGGGAGGAATAAATTAAACTTTTCATCATACTTTTCATAAGCAGGCAAACCTTGCAGATTTACTCCAACTTCTGCACCACCTTTAAAGATATGCTGTCCCGCTTTTACTTCGAACTTAGCGGGTGTAATAACCGTAATACCACTCTTATTAATAATGATTTGTGAACCACCAGCCATGATTTACCTATTATTTTATGCAAACTAATCTATAATTAAGTTAATATTTTAAACTGTTTAACTTATTTATACATGACCTTTATTGTTGCTATTCAATTAAACGATAGTATTATTGTTGCATCAGATAATAAAAAAGTTAGCCAACAAAAAGATGGGATAATTAAATTTTCACCTGAAAAAATCTTGAAAATGCATTCATGGCAAAATGGTATAATTACTGGATCTGGTGAATATCAAGTTATAAGCCGGGCTGTTAAACTTTTTAAAACTCTGCCCACTCCCTCTATAGAAGATCTGCCCCATTGCTTACTTATTTCTAGAATTATTAGAGAATCAGAAATTGGAAATGGTCTCTATCAAGTAGAGAATAGTAAACTGCTATGTTCAAGCTCTAATGACAAGGGAGCACAACTCTATAAAATTGAAAAATTTTCGCCCCAACAAGATTATTTTTCTACTCCATTAGAACCTAATGAAATTATGATTTGGCTTGTCCATCCTAATATTGATCTGATCGTAAGTAATCTACAATCATTATATGCAGGGCTTAAAGACTATTCAGCTTTTTCAAATAAAGCTGACTGGATGAATTACTATATTAAACAATTTTCACCTATTTTTAAGATACAAAGCCAAATTGATCCATTAATGAGTCAAAGTTTTGATATTTTTTTACAATCAAGAAGCGAATCCCTTCTTAATCATGTGCCGAATACATAGAATTATCAAATAGCATCTAGACAAAGATATTTTTAAATTTCGATAAAAATTCATTATAAACTCGAGCTTCAAAATATTTTTTCTAAAACCAATTTATTCTTTTAACAGAAAAATATGCGTTCTTAATTTATAAAAAAATATAATTTTAAAATAAGAAATATGAAAAAGATAAGATTATAATGCGCCACCAAATAAGGTCATATAAATAAGACCTATTTTATAAACTTTAATTCATTAAGATACCAATACGGAAAAGTATGAAACTTCGCTTTATTTTACCTGCTTTATTTCTAGCATTCCCTTTAACAACATATGCTCAAGAAACTACATCTCAACCTCAAATTCAAACCACTACAAACCCACCCATTTGCTTAATTGAAGGTAATCCTTCAGCAGAGCACTATAAATCTATTAAACGTATTAAAGCCGCAAAAGGAACCTATGGTGGCTTTGAAGAAGTAAAACCTAAATTAGCTAACGTTGCCCGTAAGTATGGTGCAGATGTGGTGATTAATTATCACCAAAGCCAAAGATTTGGTTTCTGGCCTTGGCGTATTGTTCGCCCAGTACTCACAGGTACTGCTGTGAAATGGAATACACCATTTAACTGTGCAGCCTTAGGCGGTAAAGAAATTCGTTAATAAGAAATGAAAAAAGCCCAACATCCTGTTGGGCTTTTTTCGTATTTCGTTACTAGGTACACTTCCTGTAATACCTCACGTCCTGATGCTTAAACTTATTATTGTTGTTTTACGTTTGGGAACTTCCTGTTCCTGATGAGTTCATCATAGGTAATTCATCACGTCATAAAAAGACGCCAATTTCCCGAATGTATGTACGAAAAAGCGTACATGGTTCTTTTAAATTTAAAACTTGATTGATCTATCATTGAAATAAAAATATGAATTTATAAACAAGTTCTGTTCGTCAATTAAATAAGAAAACGATATAATGAGTTTATTACTTTATTTCTAGAATAAATTTAAAAACAACAATGAACGAGATGTTTACTTTGCCATCAAATCTTTTTCAACCTTTAGTGACCATACTTACATGCCTTATTTTCATTGTAAGTAAAATGCCTCAGCTAAAATTTAGAAAAACCATATTATTTTTCGCCATTGTCAGCTTTACTTTAATCTGTACTTTGGCAATATTTGGCTTCTTTAATTAAGCCTTATTTCTTGCTCTTCTCTATCATTTTTTCAAAGTGTTTAAGGTTTGGGTTCAGTGTATCCCATGCATAGGCTTGGCTCACAAACACCTCTGCTCTAGGCTGATAGAGACTCGGGTCATCCAAAGTACCTGCACGTATTGAAATCATTTCAGGCACAATTTCAGGTAAGCCAAAAAGCTGAGAACCACACGTCGGGCAAAACGCTCTTTTAATAGGTCGGCCAGAAGATCCCAAAGTCTCAAAATATTTAAGCTCACCATTCACTTTTAATTCAGACTGGTGAAAAAAAGCGATTGGTGCATATGCTGAACCTGTGGCCTTTTGGCAATCCCGACAGTGGCAATTAAAGCTATAACGTGGCTCTCCTTCACTTTGGTAGCTCACAGCTCCACACAAACACGATCCTTGATATTTGGCTGACATAGCTCATCCTATTTTTTTATTGCTGTGATTTGAATATAACGTACATATCCATTTTGGTAGAGTTGTTGGCATAACTTTGCAGTCATTTGAATTTTAAAATTTGCCAATCCTCGGCTTTGCTTTTGTCCTTGTTGATTTTGAATATATTTCGAAAAACCGAGTAACACTTGCTCAGATAAATCTTCAATTTGAATATCGACAAAACCTTGTTGTTCCAAGGTAGCTCTGAGCATTTTTTCATTTGGCACAGTATCCCAAGCGACATTTGCTGCTTTGAGTAAATAACGATGCTTTTGTTCTTGTAGAGTGGTCATGTTTTGACATGAATCGGCACGCATTAGGTAGTGAAAACCTAATCGTCCTTTTGAATTTAAAACTGGAGCGATGGAATCTAGAAATGAATTTAAATTGCTGTGATAAGCGGCATCAATACACATCACCACATCGAAGTATTGTTTAAATTCAAATTGTTTTAAATTTAAAAATGAACCGCAAAAAATCTGGCTTATTTCGGGAATAAGCTTTTGAATTTTATGGACACATTGGGCTTGTAAGTCAACTGCACTGAGGCTTTTAGGCTGATAATGCTGTAACCAGTGCAACAAACTTGCACCCTGTCCGCAGCCTAAATCTAAGAGATGATCTTTTGAATTTAAATTGACAGCTTGTGCCAAATGATCTGCCAATTGGCAACAAGCTTCACGGTAGTTTTGAGTGTTTTTCCAAAAACCCAAATTTGTCCAAGCAAGCTCCCCATCATCCCCTAAGCTTAATGCATCAATTGCATATTTATGGGGAATGAGTCGAGAGAGAGCTGCTCGAACTTTTGTTTTCACAATTTTAGTAGCCGAGTTCTGGGGCAACTTCCACCTTAGGTTTTAAACCTACAAATGGTAAAGGCGCCCCTAAAATTTCAGCAATATGCATGGCAGAAGTAACTGCTGACTCTAAAATTGGCAAGCCATCGCATGACCATGAACCACAGTAGAATACTTTACGGTTTGGGTCTAAATGACGTTGTTGCAATTCTTTGTTTAAAGCAACTGTTTGTGAGTCTACAACCGCACGCGTTAAAGTGACTTTTGAAATAACTTTTTTAGGGTCAATATCAACCACTGGACGCCAAGTTTGGAATACAGGATTTTTACCCACGAGTGTTGGCTCAACCGCATTCATCCAAACTGTAAATTGCTGACGTGTAAACTTACGGTCCATCATGTAGCTCAGTACTGACCAGTCTTTACGGCGTGGTGGCATGACGGTCGCATCGGTATGAATCACAAGATCGCCTTGTTCAAAGCGGAATTGCTTAAGCAAGTTCATATCTTCTGCAAACTGTTCAGGATTTAAAAACTCATCGATTTTAGACGTTGGCGTTGCAACAATCACTCGATCAAATAAGTTCTGTTCACCTTGGCTGTTTTCAACCAGTACTTTTTCGCCTTGTTGCTCAACTTTCTTAATTGCCGATCCGCTATGGATATCGATGCCTTTAATCAAGCTATCTACAAATGCAGGTGTACCACCCTTCATGCGCAATAACATGTCGCCATCAGTTAAGTGACGTAAAAACTCAAGTAAGTTTTTTGCAGGCCAATCGCCAATTGTTTTCGGATTACACGTACAGATTGTATAGAGCACTGGCATAACCACACCATGCCAGAATACTTCCTCAATATCGTTCTGATTAATAAATTCAGCGAGGGTAATATCTTGATTTTTAGATTTGAAAAACTGGTGAATCGCAGTTTTTAATTGCAACATACCTTTCACAAGACGCCAGCCATATTGCTGGATGCCTTTACGGTTATTAATAATCGGAAAATTACCAATACGGCTACGAGATGTCGTTAACCATGTTTCCGTACGATCTTCGAATAACCAGCTACATGACATATAAGTACGAACTGGAAAGGTTTTAATACCTAAATGAGCAGCAAGGCTAAGTGTATTTTTCCATAAGTGAGGATTCATTACACGTAGCGGTGCATCAATAATTCCACCATCGAACTCAATGCTATGGCTATCCATTCCCCGGCCAGGAAGTGCTTCAAATATCGTGATCGTATGCCCTGCATCTTTCAGAATTCTTGCTGCCGCAAGCCCTGCCATTCCACTGCCAATAATTGCGATATTCAAAATGATGTCCCATTTTTCGAGAATTTTTTTGATTATCACTCATACCCCAAAAAAACACCGTATTAAAAACTACCAGATTTTTATTTTTTGCATCAATTTATATAGAAAATATTTAGCTGCTAAGCAGATCAAGTTTTTATATTTTTTTACAAAATCAGAGAAGCAGATAAAACCTTATATTTTTTGAAAATTTAAAAAAAATCTTTTAAATAAAATAAGATAATTTAACTATTTTTATATCATTTGTTTTACAAGAATCTTTTTTTAATATATTATTAAGTCATAATAATGAGAAGCAAATCACATAAAACAATGCCGCAACAACAATGAAAACCATCATAAAAACAGAATCTTTACAGCGAAAAAGCCCGCTATTCACACTTGATAGCGGGCTTTTTATTACTTTGTTTTTAGAGGTTCTTCAAATGCAATTCGGCAATTTATGCTTCTTGCATGATTGAACCGAATTTTCCACGATTAAAATCATTAATCGCTTCCATAATCTCAGCTTTGGTATTCATGACGAATGGACCATAACCTTCGATTGGTTCATTGAGTGGTTGGCCAGTCAACACTAAGAATTTAGTGTCTTCTTCTGCATTTAAACTAAACTCAACACCCTCACGAGACAAAATCGCAACGGTTTTACCTTCCAGACGATTTGCATCATTAACCACAACCGCGCCATCTAATATCACAACAAGCGTGGTGTGACCTTCAGGTACATAGAGGGTATGTTTTTGGCCTTTAACCAATTTACCGTCCCATACATTTAATGGACTAAATGTAGTTGCAGCACCTTTTGCATCTGCATATTCACCTGCAATCACGCGCAAATGACTACCTTGTTCGTCTAGTGCAATGTCTGGAATATCTTTAGCTTCAATCGCTTGGTATTTTCCAGGCGTCATTTTTGAATGAGCAGGTAAATTTACCCACAATTGCACCATTTCAAAAAGACCACCGTGCTCTGCAAATTCAGGAGAATGGAACTCTTCATGCAACACACCTGCACCCGCAGTCATCCATTGCACATCACCGGTTTTAATGGTTCCGCCGCCGCCGCTTGAATCTTTATGAGTCACCTCACCTTGGTAGGCGATGGTCACTGTTTCAAAGCCACGGTGAGGATGCGAACCGACACCTTGCTGTTCAGTCGTTGGCGAGAATGTATAAGGCGCTGCATAATCGAGTAGCAAAAATGGACTTAGGGTTTGGCCTAAACGGTCATAAGAGAATAGGTTATATACAGGGAAACCATCACCCACCCAATGCATGTGGTTATTTTGATATGCACCAAGAAATTTCTTCATCTGATCTCTCCTATATATGTAGGATTTTCTTGAACTGGTATTGATTTTACGCCTCAATAATTGCAGTTTATAGATCAGGATTAGCAACACATTATTTCATCTATGAGACAATCATAGAATTTAATGTGCTCTTTTTAAGATCGTCCTATTTTTAAAATTCTTAATCCTATTTTTTAGACTTAATCACGACATAAAACTCAACTAGCATAATTTTAGGCAATAACGACCTACTCAATAATTTTTGATTATTTATTTTGATAACACGAGGACATAAAAAATGGCTCAAGATTACGTGCGTTTAGACAAGGATAATGCTGCGGTTCTTTTAGTTGACCATCAAGCAGGTTTACTTTCTTTAGTTCGAGATATCGACCCAGATAAATTTAAAAACAATGTATTAGCACTTGCTGATGCTGCTAAATATTTTAATTTACCCACTATTCTTACTACGAGTTTTGAAAACGGTCCAAATGGTCCTTTAGTTCCAGAATTAAAAGAACTTTTCCCAGATGCACCTTTTATTCCACGTCCTGGTCAAATTAACGCTTGGGACAATGAAGACTTCGTAAAAGCTGTCAAAGCGACAGGTAAAAAACAACTGATTATTGCAGGGGTAGTGACTGAGGTTTGTGTGGCATTCCCAGCTTTATCTGCACTCGCTGAAGGCTTTGAAGTGTTTGTGATTACCGATGCTTCTGGTACTTTCAACGAATTAACACGTGATGCTGCTTGGGATCGTATGTCAAAAGCAGGTGCTCAGCTGATGACTTGGTTTGGTATGGCGTGTGAGTTACACCGCGACTGGCGTAATGATGTGGAAGGTCTAGGTGCACTCTTCTCAAATCATATTCCTGATTATCGCAACCTGATGACCAGCTATAGCTTTAATACCTCACAAAAATAAGTTCTATTGCCAAGATTAGAGTGCCTTAAGCGCTCTAATCTTAAATTTAAATGGATTGATCGGACATTGATAAGCTCTTTTGATGATTTTTATTATTTTTATTTGGTCGTAAAACACGGCGGTTTTAGTGCGGCTAGTGAAGCCGAAAATATTAGTAAATCTAAGCTCAGCCGACGCATTATTGACCTTGAAAATAAATTTAATGTCAGCCTGATTCAAAGGACAACACGTCATTTTAAGGTGACCGATTTAGGCCAAGAGTTTTATGAGGAATGCTGCAAGGTTATTACTCAAGTTGAATGTGCAGAAAACGTGTTATTAAAGCAAAAAAGTGAGCCTCAAGGTCTGGTAAAAGTAAGTTGCCCACCTTTAATGATGCATTTTCAAATTAGAAAAATTTTAAATCAGTTTTTAAAAACCTACCCCAAAGTTGAAATCGCACTCGAGCTAACCAGCCGTCGAGTAGATATCTTGCACGATGACATTGACCTCGCGATTCGGACCAATTTCGAACCGAATGAAGATTCGAATTTAATTGTTCGTGATGTGATTAAAACCGATCATTGTCTGGTGGTTTCGCCTGAATTACTGCAAGGTCGCATCATTGAACATTATTCTGAATTACAGGACTTTCCGAGTATTAGCTTAGGTACTCAAAAGCAAAATCCTATTTGGCATTTATGCAATATTCGTAACGGCGAATCGGTTGATGTACCTTATCAACCACGAATAAAAAGTAATGATTTGGCTGGTGTGTATTATGCCGTGATGGATGGTTTAGGCATTGCCGACCTTCCTTTTTTAACCGTCGAATCTGAAATTCGTAAGGGTACGCTTATCCATATTCTTCCTGACTGGAAGTCGAATATTGGTACGCTGCAATTGGTATATGTTTCGAGAAAAGGCCAGCGCCTTGTGGTTGAGAAACTTATTGAAACGCTGATTGATGAACTCAGGCGTTTGCCTGAAAGTCGTGATGGCTATCTATCGACTTAAAATAAAAAACCGGCCATGAATGGGCATGACCGGTTTTTTGTGAAACATCACATACAGCATAACTGTATGTTTTCGTTCAGAATAAAACGAACTCGCTTTATTCCTTACTCAGATAAGTCTACGCAGAGGTATTTCATTTCGACATATTCTTCGATACCGAATTTTGAACCTTCACGGCCTAGACCTGACTGTTTTACGCCACCAAACGGAGCAACTTCGTTTGAAATCGCGCCCGTGTTAATGCCGACCATACCATACTCAAGTGCTTCACCCACTCGCCATTGACGAGCTGTGCTTTGAGTAAACAAATAAGCAGCTAAACCAAACTCGGTATCGTTCGCCATCGCCACTGCTTCATCTTCAGTTTTAAAGCGAAATAGTGGTGCAAGCGGACCAAAAGTTTCTTCTTTAGACACTTTCATGTCTTGCGTTACGCCAGTTAACACAGTCGGTTCAAAGAATGTGCCACCAAGTGCCGAGCGTTGACCACCAATACGAATTGTCGCACCTTTCTCAGTTGCATCTGCAATATGAGACTGAACTTTTGCAATCGCATCTTCATCAATTAAAGGCCCTTGAGTTGAACCTTCTTGACGGCCATCGCCAACTTTAAGCTTAGACACGGCTTCAACCAAACGCTCTGCTAATGCATCATAAATACCGTCTTGAACATAAATACGGTTCGCACATACACAGGTTTGACCGCTGTTACGATATTTACTTGCCATAATACCCTGAACTGCTTGTTCAAGATTAGCGTCGTCAAATACCACAACTGGTGCATTACCACCAAGTTCAAGTGAAAGCTTTTTAATGGTTGGCGCACATTGTTGCATCAAGATACGGCCAACTTGGGTTGAACCTGTGAAGCTTAACTTACGGACAATATCGCTTTCACATAGGGTTTTACCCACTTCAACCGCATCACCACTAATGTTAATTAAAACATCAGCTGGTAAGCCTGCTTGTAATGCCAATACTTCAAGCGCATAGGCGGTTAACGGCGTTTGCTCTGCCGGTTTAACCAACATTGAACAACCCGCAGCAATCGCTGGACCTGCTTTACGCGTAATCATGGCAGCCGGGAAGTTCCACGGCGTAATTGCGGCAGTTACCCCAATCGCTTGTTTAATCACAAGCAAACGTTGGTTTGGCAATGTAGGTGTTAACACTTCACCATCAATACGGCGGGCTTGCTCCGCAAACCAGCGAATGAATGATGCTGCATAACCAATTTCACCACGTGCTTCTGCTAATGGCTTACCTTGCTCAGCAGTTAAGATTTGAGCCAGATTTTCTTTGTGCTCAAGCATGAGGTTGTACCATGCCAATAACACATCAGCACGCGCCAAGGCAGTTTGCTTTTTCCAAGTAGCCTGCGCTTTTGCTGAACGGTTAATTGCGGCTTCAACCCCTGCACGGTCATAGGTTTTTACCCATGCCAAAGTTTCACCCGTAGCAGCATCATTAACTTCGATATAGTCATTTGATGCAGGTGCTTCTAATGAAATATCAGGATGTTTTAATAAATACTGCAAAGTATTTTGAATCATGCAGATTGCTCCATTGCTTTTGCACTACCTGCTTTTAGAGTTGCAAAACCTTGTTTCAAGATATCAAGGCCTTGACGGAATTGTTCAGCAGGAATGGTTAATGGATATAAGAAACGAATTACATTACCGTATTTACCACAAGTAAGAAGTAACAACCCGTTTTCCATTGCATAGTTTTGTACAACTTTTGCTTGTTCAGCTGTTTCAAGCTCTACTGCAACCATTGAACCTAATGCACGAATATCAGTTACGACGTCGCCTGTTGCTTGTTGAATATCTTTAAGTGCAACAACCAACTCCGCACCTAGTTCATTTGCACGGTCGCATAGGTTTTCTTCTTCAATCGCATCAATAACCGCGTGCGCAGCAGCAACTGCAATCGGGCTACCTGCGTATGTACCACCTAGTCCACCTGGGTTTGGTGCATCCATCACTTCTGCACGGCCCACAACACCCGAAATAGGGAAACCGCCGCCCAAGCTTTTCGCCATAGTGATGAGGTCTGCTTTAGTCTCGTAATAGTTCATTGCGAACAATTTACCAGTACGGGCAAAACCTGATTGCACTTCGTCAGCAACTAATAAAATGCCATGCTTGTCGCAAATTGAGCGTAAACGTTTTAAGAACTCAGCTGGCACAACATTGAAACCGCCTTCACCTTGTACTGGCTCAAGCACAATTGCTGCAACATCATGCGGTGCAATATCTTCACTGAAAATATCTTCAACGCTTTCAATTGCCGCGTCTACTGAAATACCTTTAGCAGGCACTGGGTAACGTGCATGGAACACACCCGCTGGCATCACACCGAAATCACGTTTGTAAGGCGCAGTTTTACCTGTCATTGCCATCGTCATGAATGAACGACCGTGGAAACCGTTACCAAAAGTGATAATGCCGTGACGACCTGTATAAGAGCGAGCAATCTTCACCGCATTTTCAACTGCTTCTGCACCTGTAGTGAAAAACGCTGACTTCGCAGGACCAGCAATTGGCGCACGCTCATTAATACGTTCAGCCAAAGCCACATAGCTTTCATAAGGTGTTACTTGATAGGCAGTGTGAGTAAATTTAGTGAGTTGTTCTGTCACCGCTGCAATGACTTTAGGGTGGCGATGACCTGTATTTAAAACCGCAATACCACCAGCAAAGTCGATAAATTGGTTGCCTTCCTTATCCCAAAGCGTGGCATTTTCAGCTTTTTCCGCATACCACTGGCACATCACGCCTACACCACGTGGAGTTGCTTGCTGTTTACGTGCGTTAAGTGCAGAATGTTGATTATCCATTTGATTCCCTCATATTTTCATCATCAGTTGCAGCTTTGGTTTCTTGCATCCTGTGCTTAATTTTCAGGGTGCTTTACAACGACTGCCTATGCATGTAATTTCGCTCGTCTGATGCCAACTGACGAGAGCCACTTTTTAACTGTAGGAGAGAGCCAATTGCGTAGTTTACTTGGAGATCATTTGCTACAACGACTCCAACAGGACACTGAAGGGAAACTACATCAACGCCTTTTCCGTTGCCTGCGTGGTGCCATTATTGATGGAGTCATCCAGCCCAAGACTCGTCTACCTGCCTCACGCGACTTAGCCAGTGAAATTCATGTTTCAAGAAATACAGTGCTTAGTGCCTATGAACAGCTACAAGCTGAAGGCTACTTAGAAGCCCGTACGGGACACGGCACATGGGTTGCCGAAAAATTACCAGAGAGTTTTTTAAATACACAAAACAAGAAAAAAGTAGTTTCAAGCCCGAAAGTTCAAAATTCTTATGCGCTATCACAGCGTGGTTCCAACTTATTGGGCTATGCCGCAGCGTCGCCACACCAATGGGGAGCTTTCGTGCCCGGAGCACCAGATGTGACTGAGTTCCCACATCATATTTTTAGTCGTATTCAAGCACGTTTAAGCCGAGAGCCTGACATTAACCGCCTGATTTATAGCAATGCTGGTGGATGTATTGAGCTTCGAAGTGCATTGGCAGATTACTTACGTGTTGCGCGTTCAGTCCAGTGCGATGCTGACCAGATTATTATTACCGAAGGCATTCATCAAGCTATTGATTTAGTCTCGCGTGCGCTCAGTGATATGGGAGATAAAATCTGGATTGAAGATCCTGCTTATTGGGGAATGCGTAATACATTGCGTATTAATGGTCTCGATATTCAGCCAATGCCTGTCGATGCTGAAGGCATTATTCCTGAGGAAAATCCGGCCAAGCCGCCTAAACTTATTTTTGTCACGCCTTCACACCAATATCCGCTTGGCTCTCATTTAAGCCTAAACCGCCGACGTAAACTGATTGAGATTGCACGTCAGCATAATAGCTGGATTGTAGAAGATGATTATGACAGTGAGTTCCGTTTCTCGGGCCAGCCTTACCCGTCTTTACAAGGCCTAGAAAATGATGCCCCTGTGCTGTACATGGGCACGTTTAGTAAAACCATTTATCCATCCTTAAGAATTGGCTATCTAGTGGTGCCTAAGCCTTTATTTTCACCATTACGCATTGTGGCAGCCGAGCTTTATCGTGGTGGGCACTTGCTTGAGCAAAAGGCCCTAGCAGAATTTATTCGTGAAGGCCATTATGAAGCGCATATTCGCCGTATGCGTTTACTTTATGGAAAGAGACGCGATTATTTAGTCAGTCTGATTAAACGCTACCTTGGCCCCGAATTTATTCATGAATATGATGAAGCGGCAGGGTTACATCTGGTTTTAAAACTACCGAACTCTTGCGATGATGTCGCTATTGCAGCCACAGCGCTTGAACGTGGTGTCAAAGTTCGTCCCTTATCTCAATACTACATGCAGTCACATGCACATGCAGAACGTGGGCTGCTGATGGGCTTTGCCTGTGTAAATGAAAAAGATATGGTGATGGCTTTTGGCGTCTTGCTCCAATGCTTACGTGAAGCAGGCGTACCTACGCTAAATTAACTTTCCTCTGTTATTAAAACAAATAAAAAAGAGCCTGTTTGTAAGGCTCTTTTTTATTTAAAAATTTAAACTAACTTTTCTTCATGACTATGAGTTAAATGGGTCGCTCTACGATCTTTACCCCAACCTAGCTTTTCAGACAACAAACCGAAGAACACAATAATGCCGAACAGCGCTGTGGTGTAAATCACTTCTTTAAAATAGGTGCCTTCAATCAACATGGTAAGAATTGCACCAATAATTGCAAAGATCACCACATAAGTTAGATAAGGGAACATCCACATTTTAAAGTCAATTTTCACGCCTTCAGCCTCTAACTTTTTACGCATACGAAGCTGAGAATAAGCAATAGTCAGGTAAACATACAGTGTTGCTGCACCTGTTGTTAACATGAAAAAATCATAAACATTCATACTCTCGGTTGCAGTTAAAACTACGGCAATCACAGAGAAGAAGCATGACACAATCACGCCTACCCAAGGACTACTTTTACTGTTTACAGAGCCAAAACTTTTCGGTGCATCACCACGTTTAGCTAAAGAGAACAACATACGTGAACACGTATAAAGAGCTGAGTTAAAGCAACTACATACTGAGGTTAGAACCACAAAGTTTACGATATGGCGCGCCCCTGGAATACCAAGTGCAGACAGAGTTACGCTATAGGTTCCCCAAGTTGAATCTTTCAAAAGTTCATTGTTGTGAGGAATCAAACATACCGCCACAAACATTGAACCAACGTAGAATAAAATAATTCGCCAAACCACCGAGTTTGATGCTTTACGAATTTCTTTCGATGGGTTTGCCGACTCTGCTGCCGCTACCGTAACAATTTCAGCACCAATATAGGCAAACATGACTCCAAGTAAGGCTGTGATAACGGATGAGCCACCATTTGGCATAAAGCCTTGAGAAGTTAAATTACTAATACCAGAAGCAGCCGGATTACCCCAAGGCCACAAATGCATGATGGCTAAACTACCAATCACAAGGAAAATAACAATCGCGATGACTTTGATGAGGGCGAACCAAAACTCAAATTCACCATAGTTTTTCACGTTTTGTAAATTAACAACAACCAGTGCACCAATCACCACGACCATATAGACCCAGATCGGTATAAACGGGAACCAATTGTTTAGAATTTTTCCTGCCACATAGGCTTCCCACCCCATGAGCATGGCCAGAGTACACCAGTACAACCAACCAATTGAAAACCCTGCCCAACGGCCAATCGCACGGTCAGCATAAGTTGAAAAAGAGCCACTATCAGGGTTTAAAACGGCCATCTCGCCTAACATACGCATGATGAACCAAACAAGTAGACCACCTAAAGCGTAAGTTAAGAAAACTACAGGTCCAGTATTGTAAATAATACTGCCTGAGCCGACGAATAGAGAACCACCAATAACCCCTGCAATCGAGATCATGGTCAGGTGGCGTGATTTGAGTCCATGTTTTAAACTTTGGGAGTGATTGGCTTCAGAACCATTTTGATGAGCTGCCATATCATTTTCCTTAATATATGGAGGATATCGGCTAGTCTCGGAAATCCTCCGAAGCCAAAAAATATCCCCTAAAAATTTAGCCGTTCTGCCCAATTCCTAAAACAGAAAATTCACTGAGCTTATCCGGCGCTTCCGTATGCATACTTCCAATAGCTTTAATTTGTCGTTTCGGCACTCAAGAAACGAGAGCCATTTTTGTAATAAAAGAGAGAGCCAATTGCAAAATTTATACGCAAAATTTGCCCTTTTTGTAGGGGACGCTAGTAAATGGCTTTTAGTTTTTATTTTAATCAGATTGAAATTCTTTAGTTTTGTTCAGAAATTAATAATGCCTTTGTGCCTGTTTCCAACGCTCTAAATATATGTTTCTGGTCAGCTGGATAACAAATATAGTCTCCAACACCAAGCTCAACAGCTTCATCAATTAAGCCCACCAAAGCTTTACCTTCAACCACAATAATATGCTCCACAGAACCAACTGGATGCGGCTCTGAAAGACGGTCTTCGCCTGGTTCAACAATCAGTAAATACACATCTCGACGGGCATGGGGTGGACAAGTCGCCAGCAAAATTGCTTTGTAATTGGCAATCTCAGAACTCACTGTTGGCCCATCACCACAACGAATGACTTGTACTTGATTACTCGGCTCTTCCATCAACCGTGCAAATGGAATATTGAGCGCAACACAAAGTGCCCATAAGGTTTCAATGCTAGGGTTACCTTGTCCTGCCTCTAATTGTGACAATGTAGATTTAGCAACACCTGCACGACGAGCAACCTCTGCCAATGAAAGCCCTGCTCTTTGACGTTCACGCGTTAAACCTTTGGCAATAATTTCAATTGGCTGAGACATTCACCACATCCGTTCTATAAAAAAAACGATCGTTCGTTTTGACAAAACGATCAGACTTATTCATTATAATGGAAAATCGTTCGTTATATCATACTATGTCCACATACTCTCTAATTAAAAAACTTAGTAAAGACACTACCCGCTCGATTTTCTTTGTATGTCTAGCGACGAGTGTCGTTGGTATGTCTTTAGGTTCACTCGCTGCAAGTTATGGCTTAGCGCTCTGGATCCCGCTTTGTCTATCCGTGTTTGTGCTCGCAGGAACTGCTGAATTTATTTTTATTGGTTTCTTGGCTGTAGGTGGTAGCCCAATTGCAGCTGCGATTGCAGGACTACTCGTCAATTTAAGACATCTGCCTTTTGGTATTGCGGTCAATGAACTAATCCGTGGCAAATATTCTCGATATTTCGGGGCTCATATCATGAACGATGAAAGCGTTTTGTTTGGCATGGCACAGCCCGATTTCGAAACAAAAAAGGCTGCTTACTGGTTATGCGGTATTTGCATTATGCTGAGTTGGCCACTGGGTGTCACTGCGGGTTATTTCATTGGAAGTGCTATTCCAGACCCTAAAACATTTGGCTTAGATGCCATTTTCCCAGCGATTTTAATTGCTCTTACTTTTAATGCTTTAAAGAATAAATCCACTCGAAAAGCTGCATTTGCCGGATCAACTTTAGCACTGATCACCACGCCCTTTTTGGCCTCAGGACTTCCAATTCTGATTTCACTTTTTGGCTTAATATTTGGTAGAAAGAAATGAGTCAACAATTACTAATTATTTTAGGTATAGGCTTACTAGCACTTGGAACGTATGGGATTCGCTTTGCTGGGTTTCACTTAGGTGCCAAGTTCTCATTTTCTGAAAAATACCAAGTTTTACTCTCAAACGGTGCGACTGTTTTGCTCTGTGCGATTGCGGTGACGACAACATTTTTTGAAGGTCAACATTTCGCAGGTTTTGCACGTATTTTCGGTGTTGGCTTAGCACTGTTATTGGTTTGGAAAAAAGTACCGCTGTTATTAGTGATTTGCTTGGCAGCTGCCGGCACGGCACTTATACGTTTGCTTGGAATTGAGTAATAAAAAAGGCGAGATAAACTCGCCTTTTTTGGAACTTTGATTAGAACGGTAAATCGTCGTCTAAATCAGCTGGTGCAGAAGCTGGTTGTTGTGGCGCTTTAGGCGCAAAACCACCCGCTTGAGGGTTGCTTCCACCATTACCGAAACCACCTTGGTTACCATAACCACCGCTGTTTTGGCCATAGCCGCCACCTTGGTTGTTATTATTTTGATAACCATTACCACCTTGTTGAGGTGCGTTAAAACGTGGTTGGTTAAAATCATTACCGCCAGCGAAACCTTGTTCACCTTGTTGACGAGCATCTAACATTTGCATCTGGTCGCCACGGATTTCTGTAGTGTAACGCTCTTGGCCATTTTGGTCTGTCCACTGACGTGTACGTAGTGAACCTTCAATATAAACCTTAGAACCTTTACGCAAGAACTGCTGAGCAATTTCCCCTAAACGGTTATGCAAAACAATACGGTGCCATTCTGTTTGTTCTTTACGTTCACCAGTATTTTTATCAGTCCAAGCTTCACTTGTCGCGATTGAAAATTGGGTCAACGAGCCCCCATTTGGAAAAGTTTTTGTTTCAGGATCACGACCCAAAGTACCAACCAAAATAACCTTATTTACACCACGCATTAGCTGTCTTCATCCTATACATTTCTATGTTTTACTTTATAAGAGTTATGCTTAAATGGCTACCTCTTTACCGAACAACTGCGTTAAATCACGTCGCGCAGCATCATCTAGAGACTGTTTATCGACTTTAATATAAGCAACTTGCTGGTCAGGCATCACCACAACTTCTTCGATACCACGAATTGCCAATAGTTGTGTGGTCCACTCATTCACCTGTTGCACTTGCGGCAATGGCAACACAATCGATGACAAATACCGCGGCTGAGCTAAACCAAAACTAATTAGCAACCATATTATAGCAATCCCTGCTAAGACACTCCATCCAATCGCAGTATTATGTAACATCAATAATTGACCACCTAGTGTGCCACCAAAAAAAGCGCCTAAAAACTGACTACTGGCATTTACACCCATAGCCGTTGCTTTTGACTGAATTGGAGCAGACTTCGACAACCAAGAAGGCAATAAAGCCTCCATCACATTAAATGCAATAAAGAAAATACCTAGGCCAGCAAGCAAAACATATTTTGATTGATAACCAAATATGAGCAGCAGCAAACCTGCGATAATGCCTGTAATTGCTGTTAAGAAAATCCCGCGCATTTTGCGATATTTTTCAGCAATGATAATGCTAGGAAATGCAAAGAACAGGCTAATGACTAATAGCGGTAAATACACCAAACCATGACTTGCTAAAGGAATATGTGCAAACTCGATGAGCTGTGAAGGCACATAAATAAACATGGCAGTAAGTAATAAGTGCAATGCAAAAACCGAAAAGTGCAAACGGTTTAAATCACCCATTTGAATGACTTGCTTAAGCTGCGCCATATAGCCTTGCTGATAATTACGATGATGGCGAGTGACTTTAGGCACAAGCAATAACATCGCAATCGCAATTAAGCCCATAATGGTCGTGACAAAGAATAAGCCAGAAATGCCGACAAGGCTTGTGAGCCAAGGCCCAAGGCTAAACGCCACTACAAAAGACAGACCAATACTCATGCCCATGGCAGCCATGGCTTTAGTACGTTGCTCTTCGCGCGTCACATCTGCTAAAAGCGCCATGACAACAGCTGAAACTGCACCAGCGCCAGCGATAGCACGGCCAATAATTACGCCATAAATCGTGTCAGATAAACCCGCAATTGCACCACCAATCGCAAACAGTAGTAGACCAAAGACCACAAGTGGTTTACGGCTAAAACGGTCAGCCAGTAAGCTAAATGGAATTTGCAAAATCGCCTGACTTAAGCCGTAGACACCTACAGCCAAACCAATGAGTGCTGGAGTCGCATATTGATATGACTGCCCAACTACAGAAAAGACAGGAATAATCATGAACAAGCCCAACATGCGTAGTGCAAAAATACTACTTAAGGCAAAAGTTGAGCGACGTTCCAAAGCATTCATCATATCAATACACGTTATCAAACTAGGTAAATTATAAGCCGATTCGTTTCTAAAAATACGGAACACCTTATTTAAAATAACGATTTGGGCTTAAAAAAATAAAGAGGCATTTAGCCTCTTTATTCTATCGAACTTTACTGAAAATTAGCTTAAGGCGATTGTTGCTCACGCTTTGAATATTGAATTGAAGCAATAACCGCCCAAACAATAAACGCTACACCAATTAAACCAGTAACAACTTCTGGTACATGTACGCCTGTACCACTTGCAATCATAATGAATGCCAAGGCACCAATCGCATAATGCGCACCATGTTCTAAGAACACATAGGCATCTAATGTGCCTTTTTCTACAAGGTAAACTGTCATTGAACGGACAAAAATAGCACCGATTGCAAGACCCAGCATAATCACAACAACGTCGCTAGTAATTGCAAAAGCACCGATCACACCGTCAAAACTGAATGATGCATCTAATACTTCAAGATATAAGAAACCACCTATACCCGCTTTAACTACGCCAGAAGCCGCGCCTGATCCATCTTTCATAATGGCATTGCCATCTTCGTCAATTTCAGGTTCACCACCTAACATATGACTTAATACTTCAACGCCAATATAAACCACAATGCCCCAAATACCAGCCATAGTCACCACAAGGCGCTGCGACTCATCAACATTTGCTGCCATAATTAACATCGCAATGAGAGCAATAAAGACAGACATTGCTGGTACGCTTGCTAAACTAGAAAGTTTAGCTTCAAGCCATCTGAACCAATGGGTTTCTTTTTCTTCATCAAAGAAGAAGTTTAAGAATACCAGTAATAGGAATGTTCCACCAAAAGCCGAAATTTCAGCGTGATGTGCCATTAAACGTTCAGAATAGGTTTTCGGATCATTGAGTGCCAATTTAGCTACTTCAATCATTCCCATATCCGCAGTCACGGCAACAATCGCCACCGGGAAAATTAAACGCATACCAAAAACGGCGATTAAAATACCTACCGTTAAAAAGAGCATTTTCCAGAACGGATCCCAGTTACGTAGAACCGATGCATTTACGACAGCATTGTCAAAAGATAAAGAGACCTCCATTACAGCTAAAATGGCTGTAATGGTTAAAGCTTTAAGCATGGTAGACACGCCCGCTTCAGGTCCGTGGGTAAAACCCCAATACGCGGATAGTGCTAAACACACCACCGTAAAAAATATCGAAAATCGGAAATGCTTCATGGATCAGACCTATACCAAGAATAAATTTAATCTTTCTTAAAAACCGCCGCTATTATATCGATAATTAACCACAAAACGATGTTGTTTTGTGCCGTTATTCCCTTTACTTTATCTCTCTGTTTAATAAAGAAATTTATAATATTTAATTAACTCATTAATCGTATTAAATATTTTCTTTCGATATATCTATCATTATTATTTTTGTATTTTAAAATTGATTTAAAATCTGGTTCAGCTGTCTTAATTTAAATGGAATGTTTTTATGCTTTTTTCTCAAGAACTTTGGCAACGTAATTTAAATTTATATCAAAAAATTCTAGACCTGCCTTTTAATCAGGAACTTGCTAACGGTACTTTAGATAAAGGAGCTTTTTGTCATTATGTTATTCAAGATGCTCAATATTTAGTGGCCTATGGTCGTGTGCTTGCGGTTGCAGCAGCTAAGGCGTTTGAGGCTGACGATATTATGCAATTTTCAGATGCAGCTAAAATTGCGATTGTGGTGGAGCGTAGTTTGCATGATGACTTCATGAAAAACTTTGGAGTAACCAAAGAAGAATTTAAAAATACACCATTAACTTTGGCAGGCCACCACTACACTTCATTTTTAACAGCAACTGCTTGGTCTGAGAGCTACCCTGTTGTACTCGCTGCACTTTTACCGTGCTTCTGGATTTATGCCGAAGTTGGCAAAGATATTGTAAATAAATCAATTCCAAATAACCCTTACCAAGCATGGATTGATACCTATGCAGGCGAAGAGTTCCATACCGCTGTTCGCAATGTGATTGCGACGGTAGATAAAGTTGCAGTACGTTGTGATGCCGACACTTTAGAAAAAATGCATGCCGCTTACACCATGGGTGCAAAACTTGAATGGTTATTTTGGGACAGTGCCTACCACCAAAGACAATGGTTAGGTTTAGATCACATTTAAAACTTCAAAAGAATCGGTCAGTGCACTTAATAGCCTGATCGATTTTCAATAAAATGCGAGACAGATATGTATATCGGCGAATTAGCGGCTTTGACTGGTGCCACTCCTAAAGCCATTCGGCATTATGAGAAATTAGGCTTACTGCCAGTCGCAAAAAGAAAAGGCAATTATCGTATTTATGAAGAGATTGATGTTCAATCGGTTAAGATGATTCGCCTTGCACAAGCTGTTGGATTTAGCCTTTCCGAGCTTTATGACCTGTCAGCTTTAAAATATAAAAATAATCGTTTTCCTGTAGAAACTGCACAGCAGCTTATTCAAAAAAAGAACCAACAAATTATTGAGCAAAAAGAAGCTTTAAGCCGTTTGCAAAAAGATTTAAAACAACTAGAAGATGAGATTATTCAAACTTATATTACCAATAAGATTTCTGCTTAAAACAGTTTATTAAAATCTGAAAATAGCTTTCAAAATGAGTGCTTGACTCTGCCCTTAGGGACAAGGTTTATGGTAATAGCTTCTTTTATTACGGACCAATAAAATGAGCACTCACCTTTCTTCATTTAAAAATTCAACAGCATTAATCACAGGCGCATCTTCAGGAATAGGCAAAGCCTATGCACAAGAACTTGCATCTTTAGGAATTCATCTCATTTTAACGTCTCGCTCCGAACAGAAGCTAAATGATTTAGCGGATGAACTTAAAAAAAAAATATAACGTGAATATTGAGGTAATCGTTTTAGATTTAGCTCAACCCAATTCAGCTCAAAGCTTATTTGATGAAGTACAAGCTAGAAAATTAACGGTAGAGATTTTAATTAACAACGCAGGATTTGGTAAATGGACTAAATTTCTAGATCAATCTGTATCTACTTATCAAGAAATGATTACGCTAAATATCAGCAGTGTATCGTCTTTATGTTATTTATTTTTGCCCCACATGCTTGCGAACAAAAAAGGCATCATGATTAATATTTCATCTACAGGTGCGTTTCAACCTCTGCCTTATATTGCTGTGTATGGGGCAACTAAATCTTATGTATTGCAATTTACTGAGGCTCTTGCAGGAGAATACGGCTCTTCAGGAGTTAAATTTCTGGCGGTTTGTCCGGGCAATACCGAAACCAATTTTACTCAGGTCGCAAATGCCGATACGAGTGGTATGAAAAGCTCTACAGTTGAGGACGTTGTGTCTGCAACGGTTAAAGCATTAGATAAGAATAAAGCAACAGTTGTGGTGGGATGTAGCAACTATTTGACGTCTCAATTGCCCCGAATTCTTTCTCGCCAAAAGATGATTAATTTAGTTGAAGGTATGCTCAAAACCCGTGTTGTTGAGCATTCATAAAAATAGTTCAATTTAAAAGATTAAGGGATTTCTCTTAATCTTTTAATGTTGAAATAGCTGCCAGCCATAAATTAAACCTGCCGCAGCCACGACCCAACATAGAGTTGCTAATCCTAGACAAGACCACATCGACATCCGTGTTGCCAGCACATAAACAGCAACTAAATAAATGGCATAGGGAATAAGTGACCATAGACCAAACAGAGCCGTTTTTTGTAATGCCTCCGCCCCTTTTTGCTGATAAACAATCACGTGAGCAATCAAAGCAAAGGTAGGAAAAAGTGGGACTAAACCTGCAATATAAAATGCCTTACTTTTCGATAAAATCGAAATAATGAGGACAACCCCAGCCCCCAGCATACACTTTAAAAATAACGCCCACATGCGCTGATCCTATCTGGTCATTTCCATTTCAAAACGCTGTATTTTGCGCTTTTTAAAGAAAATTAACAGCGACCAAAGCAATTAAAGCAGGAACTGCCTGAATATAAATAATCTTTTTGCTGGCAGTCAGACCACCATAAATACCTGCAATCAGTACACAACCTAAAAAGAAATTAGCAATTGATGTTGCAAATGGTGCATCTACCAATAAAGACCAAAACAAACCCGCCGCTAAAAAGCCATTATAAAGACCTTGGTTCTGTGCCATGACTTTGGTGAGTTTTGCTTTTTCGGCATTATTTCCAAAGGCTTTCATGCCATAAGGTTTATCCCACAAAAACATCTCTAACACTAAAATATAGACATGTAATATTGCGATAAGCGCAATGAATATTTGCCCGATCATACAATTTTCCTTTTTATTTTAAAGATATGAAAAAAGATCAGTCTCTCGACTGATCTTTTAATGTGTTACGGTTTTAACAACACTTTGCCTTGACGAGCACCTTGCGTTGCTCTTTGAGCGGCAGTTTTAATCTCATCAAAACTAAATACACCTTCTACAGGCAGAATTAATTTTTTCTGAGTCGCTAGTGTCAGCAGCTCAACGATCAGTTCCTTTTTACGAGCTGCTGGCATTTCTTTATTGACCACACTCGCCCAGAAACCTTTTACTGTCGCTTGTTTGAAAATCAAATCGCCCGATGAAATCTGCATGGTTTCGCCAGTCATACTGCCAAACGAAACGAGCAGGCTATTTTCACTGAGTAAATTCAGCATTTCACCACTTGCTGTTCCACCAATCGAGTCCACACCAGCAATAAGAGGTTGGTCACCATGAATTTGTTCAACTTGCTCTTTCCAATTCGGCTGATCAGTCGCAACAACATGTTTAATACCTAATGCTTGCATTTCAGCAATTGCATCAGTACGACGGACCAGATTAATCACAGGTAAACCACGAGCCTGCGCAATCATGGCAACTGTTTTACCTACTGCACCATTCGCTGTGTTTTGAATGAGCCATTGACCCGGTTGAACGTTAACAAAGTCGAGTAGCATGAGGGCACTAATTGGCATACCAATCAGCTGTGCTGCTGTTTCATCATCAATTTCATTATTGAGTGGAATAAGCCCTTGTGCTGGTGCAATAAAGTATTCAGCCCAACTGCCATGCACAGCCGCAACTGCAATACGTTGCCCTACCTGTACATGAGTAACGCCTTCGCCCAACGCATCAACAATACCAACTGCCTCACTGCCACCAATCGCAGGTAAGGTTGGTTTATAGCCATAACTTCCGCGTACTGTCCATACATCATGATTATGAATTGGAGACATGATAGTTTTAATACGCACTTCGCCTGCTTTTGGTTCTGGCTTAGGCATATCCGCCTGCTCTAAAACGTCTACAGGCTCGCCAAAATTACCATGGATAATACTTCGCATTCTTTACTCCTCTATCGGTTTTATGAGTTGTTGGGTCGTTTCTAAAGCTAGATGTAGATGTGCTTTGTCTTGCGACAATTTTGTGAGTAAAGCAGCACCTAACCATAACTGATACATGACTTGCGCAGTTTTTAAAGGCTCAATATGTTTTGGAATTGATCCTTCTTGTTGCCCTTCTTTGAGTAGCAAAGCCAAACGTTGCGTTAGTTTGTGCACGCCATCATTGAGAATTTGACGCATGTCTTCTGACAAGTCAGAAACCTCTGCCGCCAACTTCACAATCAGACAGTTTTCAGCCCAACTACCGTTTACAGGATCATCAATCCATGCCTGCCATAAGGCCATTAAACGAGCATGGGCACTTTGCTCACTGCGTTGCCAAAGTTGTTCCATACGAACTTTATAATCAGCCATATATTGCTCGAGCAATGCACAGCCAAATGCCTCTTTCGAAGCAAAGTAGTGATAGAACGAACCTTTGGGTACGTCACAAGCCTTTAAGATTTCTTGTAAACCAACACCAACAAAACCTTTACGTAGTACCAGTTCAAAACTGGTATCTAGAATGTGTTGTCGTGTAGTCTCACTTTTATTTAATCGTTTCATGCAAACATCATAAACAACTATTAGACCAGTCGTCTAGTAAAGTTATGTTGCTGGTTAAAATTTGCTTAGAGTAGAAATCTGAAGTGAGGAATGTTAAAAATACAACCTGCTTAATTAAACAAATTTTGTCGATTGTCGTTTAACCGTCACAATTTGTCGCTTTAAATCATTTTGTACCACTTGAACAATTTTAAATCGTTATCATATATAGGGTCTGTTGTTTATAACCAGTCACACCTCTCTGCGACTAAGCAATCAGCACCTAAATTTTCATCAATATATAATTGAGATGTTTTATGAGCCAAAGTCATATCCGTATTCGAGGCGCACGTACCCATAATTTAAAAAATGTGTCTCTCGATATTCCACGCGACAAATTTGTGGTAATTACGGGGTTATCAGGTTCAGGAAAATCTTCTCTTGCCTTCGATACCCTGTATGCCGAAGGACAACGCCGTTACGTCGAATCGCTTTCAGCATATGCCCGTCAGTTTTTATCTCAAATGGAAAAGCCTGAAGTCGACTCGATTGAAGGTTTATCGCCAGCGATTGCCATTGAGCAAAAATCTACCAGCCATAACCCACGTTCAACGGTTGGTACGATTACCGAAATTTATGACTATTTGCGTTTGCTTTATGCACGTGTTGGTACCCCTTACTGCCCTGAACATGACTTACCAATGGTTGCGCAAACTGTTTCTGAAATGGTCGATGCGGTAAAAACGCTTGAAGAAGGCACAGCACTTATGTTGCTTGCCCCTGTCGTTCGTGAGCGTAAAGGTGAGTACAGTAACCTGTTCGAACAACTACAAGGCCAAGGTTTTGTTCGTGCCCGTGTGGATGGCGAAATCATTGATATTGATACACCACCAGAACTCGACAAAAAGAAAAAACATACCATTGAAGTTGTAGTTGACCGCTTTAAAGTACGTGAAGACTTAGGTAACCGTATTGCAGAATCATTTGAAACCGCACTACGTTTAGGTGGCGATATTGCAGTTTTATCATGGATGAATGGCGAACACCCAGATCGCGTCTTTTCTGCAAAACACTCGTGTCCTGAATGTGATCGCGCTGTCGCAGAGCTTGAGCCACGTTTGTTTTCATTTAACAACCCGTTCGGTGCCTGCCCTGTTTGTGATGGTTTAGGTACACGCAGTCATTTTAGTTCTGAAAAGCTCATTCCAAATCCTGACCTTGCAATTAGTGAAGGGGCTATTCGTGGATGGGATCGTCAGCGTCCATATTATTATTCGATGCTGCAAAAAGTTGCCGATCATTTTGGTTTAAAACTTGATACGCCTTGGAATCAGCTAGATAAAGATACTCAAAAGAAATTCTTACAAGGTACGGGCAAAGAAAAAGTTGATTTAAGCTATATCGACGAACGTGGCCGCAAACACACTCGCGTGCAACCATTTGAAGGAATTTTGCCGCACCTTGAACGTCGTTACCGTGAAACTGAAAGTAACTATGTACGTGATGATTTAGCTCAGTACCTTTCTAATGCAGCGTGTGATGCATGTGATGGTTCACGTCTTAATGAAATTTCACGTCATGTTCGTGTGAAAGACAAAACCATTGCTGACATTACCCGCATGTCGATTGGTGATGCTGAAAGCTACTATCAAGGCTTAAACCTTGAAGGTGCTAAAGGCGAAATCGCAGATAAAATCTTTAAAGAGATTCGAGAGCGTTTACATTTCTTGGTGAGTGTTGGACTGAATTATTTAAGTCTGGCTCGCTCTGCAGAAACCTTATCTGGTGGTGAAGCGCAGCGTATCCGTCTAGCTTCGCAGATTGGTGCAGGTTTAATGGGCGTCATGTATGTGCTCGATGAACCATCAATTGGTCTACATCAACGCGATAACGACCGTTTATTACAAACCCTGATTCGCTTACGTGATTTAGGTAACACGGTATTAGTCGTTGAACACGATGAAGATGCAATCCGTGCTGCTGATCATATTATTGATATCGGTCCAGGTGCCGGTGTACACGGCGGTGTAATTATTGCTGAAGGTACTTATGATGAGTTGGCTAAACATGCCGACTCACTTACAGGACAGTATCTTTCTGGCAAACTCAAAATTGAAGTGCCAAAAAAGCGTACTGAATCACCACGTCCAGATGAAGTCATCAAACTTTCAGGTGCAGCAGGTCATAATTTAAAAAATGTCGATTTAACGATTCCGCTCGGCATTATGACTTGTGTGACTGGCGTTTCAGGTTCAGGTAAGTCAACGCTGATTAACCGTACTTTGCTTCCATTAGCAGCAACCCAACTCAATGGCGCAACAACTTTAACCGCTGAAAAGTTTGACTCGATTGATGGACTTCAACATCTAGATAAAGTTGTTGATATTGACCAAAGCCCGATTGGCCGTACACCGCGTTCTAACCCAGCGACTTATACAGGGTTATTTACGCCAATCCGTGAGTTATTTGCTCAAACCCCAGAGGCAAAAGCACGTGGTTATAGTGCTGGTCGTTTCTCGTTTAACGTAAAAGGCGGACGCTGCGAAGCGTGTGAAGGCGACGGTATGATCAAAGTCGCAATGCACTTCCTACCAGATATGTATGTGCCATGCGATGCGTGTCATGGCAAACGTTATAACCGTGAAACGCTTGAAGTCGGCTATAAAGGCAAAAACATTTCTGATGTTTTAGAAATGACTGTTGAAGATGCTGCTGAGTTCTTTAGTGCCATTCCAGTCATCCACCGCCGCTTAGAAACCTTAACTCAGGTGGGCTTAGGCTATATTCGTTTAGGTCAAGCTGCTACCACTCTCTCTGGTGGTGAGGCACAACGTGTAAAACTCGCACGTGAGTTAGCAAAACGAGATACGGGTAAAACTTTATATATCTTGGATGAACCAACAACAGGTCTACATTTCCATGATATTGCCAAGTTACTCGATATTTTGCATGAGCTACGTAACAAGGGTAATACCATTGTGGTGATTGAACATAACCTTGATGTGATTAAAACAGCAGACTGGGTTGTCGACTTAGGTCCAGAAGGTGGTTCGGGCGGTGGTATGATCATTGCCGAAGGTACACCTGAACAAGTGGCAGAAGTTGAGATTTCTCATACTGGACGCTTCTTAAAACCGATGTTGAAGTAATTTATTAAATAAAAAGCCGGAAATTATTTCCGGCTTTTTTACCCCTCAACTGCATTCCGTCCTCGGGCCTTTGCTCTTAAAAGTGAACGGTCAGCTTTCTCTAAAAGATCTATCCAACTCGACGCGCCTATGGCAAAACCAATACTGACAGAGACATGCAATTTTTCATCTGAACCAGATAAACAAATTTCTTCTAAAGAAATCGCAATCCGAATTTTCTCTGCTAAAAGACGAGCATCTATAAATTGCACCTGTTCTAGCAATATTAAAAATTCATCTCCCCCATAACGAACAATTAAATCCGAACTTCGAATATTTTGCTTTAATTGCTCGGCAATACTGACAATGACGCGATCACCTACAATATGCCCATATTGGTCGTTCACCTGTTTAAAACGATCAATATCAATAATCATTAAACAGGTCTGCGTAAATTTTTGAGGGTAACTTTCAACAATTTTTAAATATTCAGATAAAGCTAAACGATTGGAGACTCCGGTGAGTGGATCAGTATTGGCAATATTCTTTAACTGAAATTCAAAAGCGTCCCGTTGTTGCAACATACGTTGTAATCGGTCAATTGCTTCGAATAAGGAAAAAAATTCACCTTTGGTGGCGACATTCATCTCATCTTTACAATGATCAGAACTATGCGATAAATCTAAAATTAAAGTTCTCGCTTTAATTAAAGGCGAAAATACTCGTCTTTGCGCATATATCAGAGTAAGTAATGCAGTGGCCAAAGAAATTAGAGAAATAAATAAAGTTAAAAAGAAACCATTTCGAGCAATTGCATTTTCTTGAGTGGCAATGACTACACTCTCATTAAGAATATAACTCTGCAAATCAACCACCGTAGTAAATTTGCCTACGATTGCTTCAGTTAACTGTGTACCACTTAAAAAATATGGTTCGCCCTTTTGACTTTCTTCTAATAGCCTTTCTACAATCGGTATACCCTGGTCTATAAACTCTGCTTTCACTCTAGAATATAAGCGACGGTATTCTGGAGTTTTTGCCTGTTCAGGCTGTAAGGTATCGACCAAAATCCATAAATATCTAGCTTGATGTTGAGTTTGTAATGAACGTGCACGATTATTACTTGGAATCTCTTCATTAAAACTGACGGGAGCAATAATGTTAGATGCCATACGCCCAGCCTGATCACGCATATCAGTCAGCACAATAATAAGCGTAAAATAATTAGAAATGCGGCTGTCTTTACTTTTTAACTGCAACATTAGTTTTTGCAGTATTTCCCTACAATTATCCCATGCGCCAAACATTCCTAAAATGGCATTATCCAGTTGAACAGAAGTTCTTGCTGTATATGGAGTTTCACCGTAATAATCAACGACACGTCGGGCTTGTCTAAGATTTTCTTTAAAATTGGTTTGGAGCTCATTGGCTAAGGAAACATAACCAGCTTGTTTTAAAATTAAAATGCTTGTATCAATTTGCGCATCAACGATTAAACGAAACTTTTTTAGTTCTTGCTGATTTTTTACCAAATCATGAGGACCACTCGACATCATTTTATTAGCAGGAGCACGTTCCTTAGAAACTTTATAGGCAATATCGGCTACTGCTCTTAAACTTTTTATTTCAGCTAGGGCTTGTCTAGTTTTTATATAATCCTGATAGCTTCCCACAATAAGAGGTACTGCCATGAATAATAAGGATAAAATAATAACCAGCATAAAAAAGAACAGTCGATTACTAATATGCTCTGAACGTAATCCTGACATTTCTAGCTGGTACTCCGTAAATGTCCTGCCATTTTTAATACGATATAAATTAGGCTTAAATCCATCCTAGCATTTTAATAACTAAAATTTCATCATTAACCCCTTCATTTCTTTTTTAATAATTATACGATCCCTAAATTTTGTCAGCTTAAATAACAAATGAATCGAAAAATTGAATGCTTTTTATAAAAAAACTCTATTTTACAGATTAAAGATTTTTAATCATGATAGTAAAAACAGTATTTACTTGTCCTCTTGGATGCCTCTCCCAGCATCCACTGCCCAGCTTTAAGCTGGGCTCTTTTTGGCCTCTTATTTTTTCAATAAAATTCACATAACTCTTATTTTAATTTTTAGATTTTCTTACAGATAAAAAAAAGCTCAACCTTGGGGAAAGCTGAGCTCGTAAAATCTGATGTGTTCTACACATCGTATCTGGGCAAGCACTTTAAATCCTAAAAAACGTTAGGCAGTGAACTTTGCAATCGAATTATGTGATTTACTTCTACCTTTGTAAAGTTGATTAAATTAATCAGGATTAAAATTTTAATCGTTTTTTCAACTTAAAATAGAGATTTCTTTTATTTTATTCACTTATATAATAATTAAGAATAGTTAAATTTTTTAGTTAAACTAATCCAAATATTGTTAACTATTCCTCAAAATAAAACGAATTTGACAATAAAATGGCGATTTTTTATTCATATTGTAAACACAGCTATATTTTTGTGAATGTTAAAACCGATTAATGCAATCTATTTTTCCAATCACAATTGTAATATCTTTTTAACATTTACTTCTTAATTCTTAATGAAATATAATTATTAGCTTATTGTAAATGTTCATTTTTTTATCAGGTTGACAAACCACTTTTCATTTGATTAGTTTTTCACCAATTTTAACATAAGTGTCAAATATCTTTAACATTACCTTTTCTAGATTATTGACTTCATAAATTGTTACAATACAATGACCCCAGCTTTATCTCTTGTTAATGCTGGAAATGATTATGAAAAAACTTGGTTTAGCCACTGCTGTATTATTAGCCATGACCGGTGCTCATGCTTATCAATTTGAAGTTCAAGGTCAATCTGAATATGTTGACACAACTGCAAACGATAAAAACTTCACTGGTACTGCTCAAGGTACTTATTACCTAAAAAATGTAGATGCTTCTAAAGGTCCTTTAGCTGAAGCAGCTTTCTTAAACCAAGCATCTAACGTTTCTGTTGCTTATAACTATATCAAATATGATGAGAAAGACACTGTAAACGTTGAATCTCATACTTATGGTGTTAAGGGTGAAGCATACCTTCCAACTCCTTACTTACCAGTTTATGCTAGCGCATCTTACAATCATACTATCAATGATTATAAAGATGGCGAAAGCGATGACAATGGTGACCGTTATGCATTAGAAGCTGGTGCAATGTTGCTACCTAACTTCTTAGTTGCTGTTGGTTATACAAGTGTAGCTGACCAAGAATCATTGGATGCTTTTGGCGTTAATAAATACGGTATCGTTAAAGCAGTTGGTGAATCAGCAGCTATTGCTGACAAACAAGATGCTGTAACTGCTCGTACTAAATATGTTGGCAACATCGATGGCACTAACATGGCTATTGGTTTTGAAGCATTTGGTGTATTTGCTGAAGACAATGCTTACGGCATGAAAACTGATCTTTTCGTAACTCCTAAGTTAAGTGTTGGTGCATCTTTTGCTGATGTGTCTGCATTTGATTCTGGTTACGATCATGTTTGGGGTGGTCACACTCAATACTTCATCACTCCTGCTGTAGCAGTTGGTGCTGACTTCGTTAAAGCAAATGCGAAAGATGGCAACCAACGTGATACACAAACTATCGGCTTAAATGCTAAATTCCGTTTCTAATTTAGAAATCGAATTAAAAAAGGACTCAATTGAGTCCTTTTTTTTACAGCTACATATTAACTTCGTACAATATTTAAGAAATATAAATGGCGTTCATACTGATCGATAATGTCTTGAATTAAATCTTCTTGAGTCCAATCCATTACATCATAGTTCTGTCCACCTTCTCTTAAAAACACTTCAGCTTGGAAATATTGCCCGTCTTCGGCTTCAGTACGCCCAATTAAAAAACTTGGTGGCACTGTTTCACGTGAAACAACTTTATAAATAAAATTAATTTCATTGTGATGATCGACTCGAAGTTGCATCCCATCCTCAAGTTGAGTAATTGAAACTTCTAAATGACGGCGTCTAAATTCATGTTTGATATTTTCAAATGCACGAGCCACTTGTTTTTCGATATATTCCCTTACCTCTTCTTCACTATGAGGATAGTGCATGATTAAACCTAGCCGCTGTTGCCAGCTTCTTGGATTATGAATAGCACGTGGGGTAATTCGAGCTTCCTGAATTGCTTGCATTTTCGTGACATCAAGATGCAATGCTTTTATTAATCCCCAACTCATGAACAGCATAACCACAGTAAACGGTAATGCGCTCATAATGATTGAAGATTGAAGTGCAGCCAAACCACCGACTAACAATAAAATAATGGCGAGTACAGCCATCAGTACTGTCCAGAACAAACGCTGCCAAGTTGGTGAATTTTCAGTTTTTGCAGTTAAGTAGTCCGTTACCAATGCTCCCGAGTCAGCAGAGGTCACAAAGAATAAAACCACTAAAATGGTAGCCAGAATATTCATGACACCTGACCACGGCAAATGCCCTAAAAACTCAAATAGTGCAACTGATGAGTCCTGCTGAACAGCCTGAATGAGAGTGGTTTGATGTTCATGAATAATGCTAAATAATGCAGCGTTTCCTAAAAAGCCCATCCAGATAATGGTAAAGCCTGTCGGGATGAGGAGAACCCCTACAATAAATTCTCGAATGGTACGACCACGTGAAACCCTTGCGATAAACATACCCACAAATGGCGACCAAGAAATCCACCAAGCCCAGTACAAAATTGTCCAACCACCAATCCATCCATTTGGCTGATAAGCATATAAATTGAATGTCATGGTAAAAAGATTAGAGATATATTGCCCAGTGTTTTGAATAGTGGTTTGGAGTAAATAGATACTTGGACCAGCAATAAAAACAAAGGCTAATAATATTAAAGCTAAGACTAAGTTTAGCTCTGATAAGCGTTTAACCCCTTTATCTAGACCTAAGAACACAGACAAGGAAGCTAAAATGCTCACAAAAATAATGAGTAATACTTGAATATGGGTGCTTTGCTCGACACCGAACAAATAATGTAAACCAGAGTTAATCTGGGTAACGCCAAACCCGAGAGAAGTTGCTACACCAAATACCGTACCAATAGTTGCGAATATATCGATGCTATCGCCCCAAGGCCCATAAATCTTTTTACCAATGAGCGGATAGAGTGCCGAACGGGTCTTTAAGGGTAAATTATGTCGATAAGCAAAATAAGCTAAAGATAGTCCCACTAATGCATAAATTGCCCAAGCATGTAAGCCCCAGTGGAAGAAGGTCACCCTTAATGCTTGCTGTGCTGCCTCAATAGTCTGAGCATCTCCACTTGGTGGATTAACATAATGCATGACAGGTTCGGCAACCCCGAAGAACATGAGACCGATACCCATCCCTGCTGTAAACAGCATGGCAAACCAAGACCCATTATTGTATTCAGGCTGACTATGTTCAGGTCCTAATTTAATTCGACCTATTGATGAACAGGCGATATAAATCAATAAAATGAGAAAGAAGGCAACGGATAAAACATAGAACCAGCTAAATGAATCGGTAATCCATTGTTTTAATTGCTGCGTTAGAAGTTCAAAAGAACTCGGGGCGATCACAACAACTGCCAAGAACAAAGCAATAATAATGACCGTACCAAAAAATACGTTAGGATTAACGTTTGCGAACCAACCTGGTTGTTTGGAAGGCATAACTCCTCCATGTTATTTTAATGAAAAGTGATAGGCATAAAGCCAATAAAGACATTCACAGAATGAACAAAGTTAAATCTTTCAATAGAGAAAGCCGATAATACTTTAAATAAACTTAAATAATATTGCAGTTACAAAGGTGTAAAAAATTAAAACACCTTCTCCTTTATTTGTCAGAATCCTTCTTTGTTGGATGGGCAATGTACTGTAGAGCAATTAAGCGTGTGACAATCAAAGCGAGATACATCACACCACAAAACATTTGTAGCATGGCCAAAACACGTGCTGGTGGACTAAGCGGCATTAAATCAGATAAGCCTGTTGCTGACTGTAAGCTAAAGCTCAGGAACAGTAGATCTAACCACGTCTGGAAATGATGAGCATTGTTTGGATTTTGGAAGCTCGCAGGAATCAATAACTGACAAATGTTGTAGAGGAATGCAAAGCCCCAAGCAAGCAAAGTAAAAACTGCAGCAGCTGCAAATAATTCATCTCTTGTTAAGTATCGATCAGCAAACATATAACGAAATAAACCGTAAGCAGCCGAAAAGTAAGCTAGCGCTTCACAACTATGAGCAAATATCTGGATCGTTAAATTGCTATAGCCCAATAAAATAAAGACTGAGGATATAATCGCTCCACTGACAAAAGTTAATCCCAGAAAAGTAAACATTGGGGTTTGACGAATGACCTTGGCAATAATAAGTAAGGCAAGCACTCCTAAAGCCCACGTTAGGGTCCGGTAAAACACATCATGAAAAGTGAGCATGGCCAAAATGAGTAGGATAAATTGCACAAGCAGCAACCATGCAGAAGGTAGCAGTCGAAAGCTCGCCCAGAAGTCCATAATAGATCGCATTTAATTATTTTCCTTTTTCATTATGTTTTTAATTATAAGAAATCATACTGTACAAAAAATAGGACAAACAAGTTGTTCTTTATTAAAGAGCTTCTTTCACTTTAATGTATCCGATCAACAAAAAAAGCCCCGCAGGGCTTTTAATGAGATAGATATTTAATCCAGTTTGATTTTAGTGATCTGAGGCACCAGAAGCACCGATACCTGTCATTGAACGAACGTATTGGGCATCGAATGCAGCACGCTCTTTTTTAGCACGTGCAGAGTTGTCAGTCACCGAGAAGAACCAACAGCAAAGGAATGACAATGGCATCGCAAATAATGCAGGACCATTGAATGGGTTAACTGGAGTATCAGAGATTTTTAAAGTATCTACCCAAACCGCTTTAGACAGAACAATAAGTACTACAGCTGTTACAAGACCAACCACACCACCGATAACTGCACCACGAGTGGTTAAACCTTTCCAGAACATTGAAAGAACAAGAATCGGGAAGTTTGCACAACATGCCACAGAGAATGCTAAGCCCACCATGAATGCTACGTTTTGTTTTTCAAACAAGATACCCAAAATCATGGCAAAGATTGCTAAACCAAGTGTCGCAATTTTTGACATACGAAGTTCTGAAGCTGGAGTCGTTTGACCTTTCTTGAATACGTTAGCGTATAAGTCATGTGAGATTGCAGATGCACCTGAAAGTGTTAAACCAGCAACAACAGCAAGAATCGTTGCGAACGCTACTGCTGAAATGAAGCCCATGAATAAGTCACCGCCTAAAGCGTCACTTAAATGCACGGCTGCCATGTTGTTACCACCAACAAGTTCAAGCTTGCCTGATACTGCCATTTTTGCAACATCAAGGAATTGAGGGTTGTTTGATACGAAAAGAATCGCACCGAAACCAATAATGAAAGTTAAAAGATAGAAGTAACCAATGAAACCTGTCGCAACCACAACCGATTTACGCGCTTCTTTTGCATCTTTTACAGTGAAGAAACGCATAAGAATATGTGGAAGACCCGCTGTACCAAACATGAGTGCCAAGCCAAGAGACAATGCATCAATCGGGTTTGCGGCAAGTTTACCCGGACCCATAATTTTTGCAGCTTCTTCAAAGCTTACACTGTGGACTTTACTGAATACTTCAATTGATTGAGTGAACATGTTGCTGAAGCTAAAACCAACCGCTTTCATCACCATGAATGCCATGAAAGTCGCACCACTAAGTAACATAACCGCTTTAATGATCTGTACCCATGTCGTTGCCAACATGCCACCAAAAATTACGTATGCCATCATTAATAGACCAACGATGACAACAGCGATGTTATAGTTCAAACCAAATAGTAATTTGATGAGCTGACCCGCGCCTACCATTTGAGCGATCAAGTAGAATGCCACAACCACAAGCGAGCTCAAGGCAGCTAAGGTACGGACTGGTTTTTCTTCGAGACGGAATGACACTACATCTGAAAGGTTGTATTTACCGAGATTACGTAAACGCTCTGCAACCAAGAATAAAACGATTGGCCAACCTACCATAAACCCAAGAGAATAAAGTAAGCCATCAAAACCCGAACTAAACACCATCGCGGAAATACCGAGGAAAGATGCAGCTGACATATAGTCACCGGCAATTGCCAATCCGTTTTGGAAACCGCTGATTCCGCCCCCTGCGGTATAGAAATCTTGTGCTGATTGAGTTTGTTTTGCAGCCCACTTAGTAATAAACAAAGTGAAACCAACAAAGATCAAGAACATAATAATGGCATGCCAGTTGGTGGCTTGCTGTTCGGCTTCACCCAAATCTGGACCAGCCATAGCAACAGTTGAATATAGCGATGCTGCTGCCAATAAGGCTTTCGCTTTTAATGAATTCCATTTCATATTAGTGTAATCCTTTCTCATGCGTGATGGCTTCAACTTCCTTCAACGCTTCTTCACTCAACTGGTCAAGGGTGTTGTTTGCGATATAGGAATACACGCCACACAGTAGGAAAGATAAAACAATAATTCCTAAGCCTAGTGGAATACCCCATGTCGTTACACCACCACTAAATGAACTCATTAAAAATTCTTTGTTGTAGCCAACAAGTAGCATAAAGCCCACATAAAGCACTAACATAATGATTGTGAGCGTCCAGCTTAATGCACTTTTTTTCTTGACCATCTTTTGAAACTTTGGATTGCGTAGAATCTGTTCTACTTGGCTCTGATCCATAACCAAACTCCTTGCCTGTGCCCAACCTTGGTCACTTTTTTAATAGTAGTTTCTCATTATTAAAATTAGCAAAATAACGTGTAATTCGTAACTTAGACTTTGGTCGTTAAAATTTAATCAATTTATAGCTTTGTTTCTGCTTGCGGTATGATAGGCACAAGGTTTTAATCATGTAGGTCATATGAACAGCTGGCTGATTATTGGGGTACTCACTCTTTATATAGCACTCTTATTTATTTGTGCTTTTTTTGGCGAGAAGCATGCTAGCCGCCTGAGTACACGTGGCCGGATGTTCTTGTTTAGTTTGACCTTAGGTGTTTACTGTTCATCTTGGACATTTTATGGTGCAACCGGAGCTGCCGTCCGAGAAGGCGTCATTTTCTTACCTATTTATTTAGGTCCGCTGTTATTTGTTTGGTTTGGTTACGATATCTGGCGACGTTTAGGCCGAGTACGTCAGCACCACGCGATTTCCTCAATTGCCGACTTTGTTGCTGCGCGTTATGGCAAAAGCGGAGTATTGGCATCGCTGGTTACGATCTTGGCAGTTATTGCGATTATTCCCTACCTCGCCCTACAGTTACGCGCAATTGCCTTAAGCACATCTGTCATATTAGAGCAAAATGCTCATATTCATACGACCACCAATAGCGTTTTGCTTTTAACCAGTGTCCTTGCGATCTTAGCCATGATCTTCGGTACAAGGCAGATTGCAAACACTGAGCAGCATGGCGGCCTCATGTTAGCCGTTGCATTTGAATCTTTTGTAAAATTATTCGCCCTAATTTGTGTCGCTTTATTTTTTATTTTTGAAGCACCCGCGAACTTAGTACAAGTTTCGGCCGACGTAAACCAAACCTTCCAAGAAGTACAGTTATTTGGGGTGCCTGAAACTTTCTGGATTCAGACATTATTGGCAGGTCTCGCAATTATCTGTTTACCCCGTCAATTTCATGTGGCTGTTGTCGAATTACGCGATGAAAAGCACATTCGCGGTGCACGTAAATGGTTTGCGGCTTATCTCATTTTAACGATTTTAGCTATTATCCCGATTGCAAGCTGGGCTTTGCATGCAGCGCCAAAATTCCTAACTGTGCCTGATGTGGCAGTACTCTCATTACCATTGAGTTATAACCAAGAATGGTTAGCCCTACTGGCCTTTTTAGGTGGGTTCTCTGCCTCAACAGGCATGTTACTGGTGTCATCAGTTGCATTATCTATCATGCTCAGTAACGACTTGATTATGCCCGCACTCTGGCGTTTTAAGCTGCTATCACGTCACGATAAACATTTACCTAAAGTTCTTAAATTCAGCCGTCGTATTAGTATTGTCGCAGTGATGCTACTTGGCTTTTTATTCTTCCATTTCTTTAATGATATTAACCAGCTTTCAGTATTTGGTTTATTAGCGTTTAGTGCGGTTGCTCAATTCGCTCCTGCACTGATTGGAGGATTGTATTGGCGAGGCGGAAGCCGTCAAGGTGTCTATGCTGGTCTCATCGTTGGATTTTTAATGTGGAGTTACACATTACTATTTCCAACCATCTTACGTAGTTTGCCGGAAGCCTATCAGGAAACAGCCCAAAGTATTTTGCTTTTTGGCCCTTTGGGAATTAATGCATTACGGCCAGAGTCACTTTTTGGTTTTGAATCATTTGCACCCTTAACGCACGGCGTTATTTGGTCACTTGGTTTAAATATTCTTTTATATATCTGGATTTCTAAACTTTACCGCCCAAGTGTGGCAGAACAAATTCAGGCAGAAAGCTTTTTCTACTATGAAACTAAGCCTTTGCCATCACCACATACTTCTACCGATTTAACTTATTTACCGCACGATGCTGCACGTTTAAAAGTAGGCGATTTATTTGCGCTTGCTAAAAGAATTACAGGTGAGCAACCCACAACTCAAGCATTCGAAAACTTTTGCGAACAAAATCATCTCACGCTCAACCCGAATAGTATCGCCAATGGCATGTGGTGGCGATTCACCGAACAATATCTAGCTGGCATTATCGGCGCAGCCTCTGCCCGTACTTTGCTCACTACAGCAATGATCAATAATGGTCTGGCATTAGGCCAAGTCGCCAATATTTTAGACCAAGCCTCGCAATGGCAACGTTTCAATCAAAACTTGCTGATGACCATGATTGACCACATGACTCAAGGGGTGAGCGTGGTTGATAAAAACATGTGTTTGGTGGCTTGGAATAACCAATATTTAAAACTATTTGGCTACCCAAAAGATTTAGTCTATGTGGGTTGTCCAATTGCCGATCTGATTCGTTATAACGCTGAACGTGGCGAATGCGGCCCCGGTTCAGTCGAAGAACATGTTCGCAAACGTTTACACTGGATGAAAGTCGGAAGTGCACATGAATTTGAACGAATCCGTAAAGATGGACGCGTTATTCAAATGCGCGGTAATCCTATTTCAGGTGGGGGCTTTGTGACTACTTTTGCCGACATTACTGCTTTCCGCGCGAATGAGGCAATACTCGAAGCCCGAGTAAAAGATCGAACCCAACAACTTGCCGACGCTTTAACCGAACAACAGCTTGCGCGCGAACAAGCCGATATGGCCAATATGTCTAAAAGCCGATTTATTGCAGCAGCCAGTCATGACTTATTGCAACCCATGCATGCTGCTCGCCTGTTTAGCACAGTTCTGGAACAAAGCATTGCAACTGAAGAAGACCGTCAAACTCTACAGCAACTTGACCGTGCTTTGTATGGTGCAGAAAGCATGCTCTCTGCCCTACTCGATATTGCGCGTTTGGAAGGCGGTACCATACAGCCAAAAAGACAGCCTTATCCTCTACACGATTTATTAAGCGATCTTGAACTACAGTTTAAATCGATTGCTGCTCAGCGAAATATTTCACTCAAAGTTCACGATGTATCGTTTTGGATTGACACAGATCCACAGTGGATTCGACGCATTATTCAAAACTTTGTCAGTAATGCTTTGCGTTATACAGCCAAAGGCCGAGTGATTGTGGGGGTATTACGTTCGGCTCAAAAACCTGGTCATATTCGAATTGGGGTCTGGGATACAGGTCCAGGAATTGCCGAAGAACAACGTATTAAACTATTTCAAGAATTCGAACGCTGTGGGCATTTATCACCTTGGGGTGAGCAAGGTCTCGGTTTAGGTCTCGCGATTGTGCAACGCATGACAGGTTTGTTGAATTATCCAGTCCATGTGTACTCAAAGCTTGATAAAGGCTCCTGCTTTATGATTGAGGTTCCAGTGGTAGAGGCTCCAAAAGTGGTAATCCCAACCGTACAAGCAGTACCTTTAAAAACAAAAGCCTATCGGATTTTATGTTTAGACAATGATGAAACTATTCTTGAGGGCATGAGTAGCTTATTAGGTCGATGGGGATATGAGGTTTTTAAAGCCACGGAACCTGAACAAGCACTTGAGATTATTCAAAAAGAGAATATTCAGGTCTGGCTTATCGATCAGCATTTAAACAACAACCAACTCGGTGTCGATTTTATTTTGCAAAATCGTCAACATGATGTTCCTGTTGCTTTAATTACTGCTGACTCTCATCCTGAGTTACCTCAACAATTGAAAGAACTGAATATCGTTTTACTCAAAAAACCGCTTAAACCGGCTTCTCTAAGAGCATGGTTATCGGGACTTAAAATTGCCAGTGAGGTAGATTAAATATTTTCTCTCCCAAACCTTTTGATAAGTTTGGGAGAGATTTTTGGCAAAAATTATTGGTCTAATTTAAGCCAATAGGCAGAACTGCTCAAAAAGTCTACTTTTACCCACTAAATCATTGACCAAAATTTCCAATGACTCTTTTTCTATGGCAAAGCTCACCTTTTTTGTAAGTGAACACTTGTATACTTAGTTACAATTTCACAAGTTATTGTTTTTTAAAACTATAATTAACAAAAAATAACCATATAAGACTTTAGTCGTATTCTACTTGCATTCTTGATGACACATAAATATTCAAAACCTATTTATCAAATGTGCACCTATTTTTATAAGCCATTTCCATATTAGGCACCCATGCTCATGAATTAATGCAAAGGACAATTGCCATGAATATTTCTGATAACAGCCCGCAAGGCCAACTTTCGTCTCAACAGTTTTATCGTCAATACAGTGCCAATGCTTTACTTCCTGAACTAGATTGGCAAAGTATTTTTCCCCACAGCAAGCTCAATGAAGCACATATCAAAGCGTTAAATACAATTTATCAGTGTGCTGTCCCCCTCGCACTTAATGTATTTCATGATCTAAATTTTGATGTATTTGCACCTGCAGCCTATCATCCTCAAGGTTTAGGTTTATTTGATAAATTAGCCCAACAAGAAGAAAATTTCTTAAAAGTTCTTAGTGCTGAAAGTGAAAATCTTGACCATGACACACGCCATCAAATCTGGAGTATGCTACTTCGTGGCGGTGCTGTACTCGTTTTCAAAGCTTGGCTTGGTCATGTCAAACTCGGCGAGAATCAGTTAGATATGACGCAGTTTGATGAATTGTCTGATTTACTCTTTATTAAAACGCACCCAGATCAACTTGCTGAACGTCTACATGTTGATGAAAAAGCAAAACTCGACCACATCTTCTTAATGTATGGCAACGATATTTTCCTTGATCGATTCAACAGCCTAGAAACAGCTGCTCTATTTGTTGATTTAGGTGTTTATGATGCGGCGTTCTTAAGCTTGCGTGATGACCGCGTGGCTGAATATTTAAAAATGAAACGCTATGTGACTCAGGAACAAATTGATGATTTGCAATGCGCGCTTAATCCACTGTACTGCGACAGCTTAACACCAAAGCAAGATTGCCTTGCTTAAGTGGCACCCATAAAAAAGACCTCAATCGAGGTCTTTTTTTCTTTTAAATTTTCTTATCTTCAATATTGAGTGCACTAATTGCCAATACGGCTTGTGTACGGTTTTGCACACCTAATTTTCTAAAGATAGCCGTTACGTGAGCTTTAATCGTTGCTTCTGAAACATCGAGCTCGTATGCGATCTGTTTGTTTAACAAGCCTTCCGCAACCATCATCAAAACACGGAATTGCTGAGGTGTTAACGATTGAATACGTTCGGCTAAAGCAGTTTCATCTGCTGCTCTTGGGTCAAGGTTAAGATTAGATGGCAAGTTAGGTGGTAACCAGATATCGCCTTCTAAGACTTGACGAATCGCTTCACCAATATGGCTTGGATGAGCCGACTTAGGAATATAACCCATTGCACCATGTGCAATTGCACGCTGAATAATTGAAGTTTCTTCATGTGCAGAAACCACAATAATCGGAATAGATGGATACTGTGCTCGTACATAGACTAGAGCCGAAAAGCCTGAAGCACCCGGTAAATTTAAATCGAGTAATACTAGATCAGGTTCTGCCCCATTTTCCAAACGCTCATAAAACTCATCAACCGAGGCTGTTTCATGAATTTGTGCCTGTGGCAGGCTATAACGTACTGCTTGAATTAAAGCATGACGAAACAAAGGATGATCATCAACGATTAAAATATTCATAAGCGATTAAAGTAATCTTGAGCATAAGTATGGCCTATTGTAACCCTACTATTTAGATGAAAGATACGTTCATCTTATCCATTTTTATGCAAAATGTTGATAAATGCAGAACTTAGCCAAGATTTTGAGATGTTTTTTAACTTTTAATCAAAATTAATCTGTTTTTTATATAAGCTTCCTTTTTATTATAAAAAATATATCACCTATAATTATATAAAATAAAAACAGCAACTTAATAGAAAAACAAAGTATAAAAATCCACTATTTATCTTTTATATTTAAAACTGATAAGGTTGACCAATTTCGTTATTTTACAGTTTACCGTCGTTGTTGATTAATAAGTCCAATCTCTTGTTTTAGGCTTAGGAACCAAATTATGACTGGTATCACATCACCAAAACCTTTAAATATCGTTGCTGTTTCTGGTGGCTTAAATACCCCATCTAAAACGGAAAGTCTGGTTCAAGCCATTCTTGATGAATTATCAGAAGCAATCGATATTAAAGTTCACTTTATTAAATTAAGCGAAATCGGGCCTCTATTAGGCGGCGCATTTTATCGCAACCAACTTCCACAGCGCGTACAAGATGACCTTGCAGCAGTTGAAGCAGCAGATGCTTTAATTGTAGGGACACCCGTTTACCGTGCTTCTTTTACAGGTCTTTTTAAACATTTCTTCGATTTTGTTGAACAAACTGCGTTGGTCGATGTACCAGTACTTTTAGCAGCATCGGGCGGTAGTGATCGTCATGCACTCGTACTTGAACATCAACTTCGCCCATTGTTCAGTTTCTTCCAAGCACAAACTTTACCAATTGGCGTATATGCGACAGATCGTGACTTTACTCCGGAATATACGGTGAAAAGCGAGCAATTATCAGATCGTATTACGTTAGCAGTAGCACGCGCATTACCAATTTTAGAATGGGCGCCAGCGAAAGGTAAACGCGCTGAAGTGGTTAAATCTAAATCACAGCAAGCAAATCAAGAGCTTGGTATTAACAAGCAAATTGAGCAAGAAGAAGTATTACCTTCAGCAGCTGTACCAGACCTTGATGCGGCAGAATCTCGTTTGCATCACAAGTCTGGCAAATCATTAACGCATGTTGCCTAAGCGCAATATAGCTAAATAAAAAGAACGAATGGGGAGAGCGAACCATGACGCAATTACAACAACCAATTAAATTTGCTTATTGGGTACCAAACGTAAGCGGTGGCCTTGTAGTGAGTAACATCGAACAGCGTACAGACTGGAGTTATGACTACAATGTTCGACTTGCACAGGCTGCCGAAAACAATGGTTTTGAATATGCGCTCACCCAAATTCGTTTTACGGCTGGGTACGGGGCAGAAAACCAACATGAATCGGTAAGTTTCAGTCATGCATTACTAGCAAAAACTGAAAAATTAAAAGTCATTGCGGCTATTCTGCCCGGCCCTTGGAAACCGGCACTTGCGGCTAAACAACTTGCAACGATTGATTATTTAACTCAAGGCCGTATTGCGATTAACGTAGTGAGTGGCTGGTTCAGAGGTGAGTTTGATGCCATTGGTGAAGAGTGGCCTGAGCATGATGAACGTTATGTTCGCTCCGAAGAATTTATCCGCACGCTAAAAGGAATCTGGACCACCGACAACTATAGTTTCAATGGTAAATACTACCAGTTCCAAAACTACACGCTTAAACCAAAACCTTTGCAAAAGCCTTATATCGAAGTTTTCCAAGGTGGCAGTTCACGTGCTGCACGTGACATGGCGTCTCGCGTATCTGACTGGTATTTCACTAACGGTAATACGGTAGAAGAAATTCAAAAACAAGTCGAAGATATTCGCACTAAAGCAAAAGCCAATAATCACCATGTCAAAATTGGGGTAAATGCTTTCATTATTGCTAGAGATACCGAAGAAGAAGCAAAAGCGGTACTTCAAGAAATTATTGATAAAGCCAACACTGAAGCCGTAAATGCATTTGGAGATGCTACACGTGAAGCAGGTGCTGCTTCACCAGAGCAACAAGGTAACTGGGCAAAATCAACTTTTGAAGACTTAGTGCAATACAACGATGGCTTTAAAACCAATTTAATTGGTACGCCGCAGCAAATTGCAGAGCGTATTGTGGCACTCAAAAATGTAGGGGTTGATTTGATTCTTTCCGGATTTTTACACTTTATTGAAGAGGTGGAATATTTCGGAGAAAAAGTTCTGCCGCTCGTTCGTCAGTTAGAACTTCAACAGGAAAAGGAGGTAGAAATCCAAGCTAAATCAGCCTAAAAAACCCCAGTTAAAACAGCGCAAGATAATAAAAACAATAAATTAAAAATAAAGAATTTATTGGCTCCAAGACTCGGCTTGGAGCTTTATTTTTTAAGATTTTTCGACTTCTCGAATCACAGTTTCAACTGAGTAACGGCACCATTTTGAAAGTTTTTCGATAAATTCATTTAATGCTGCTGGCTCAAAATGGCTTACGATCATATAGCAAGCATTACCCATGACTTTAAAGCATTCATCGATTTGCTCGTATTGCTTCACTAAATTTTCAATTTCTTCAAATGCGCGTTGTTCATTTAAATGCAAATGAATAAATTGCTTATGCGAATATTGCACGGCAATGGTGTAGTTTTTGATAACACCAGCATCCATTAACTGAGCAATTCGAGCGCCCACCGCCTGCCCTGTTCGATGGACACGCTGCCCAATTTCTTTATTTGTCAGACGGGAATCTTGTTTAAGCAATGCAATAATTTTTAGATCAATCGGGTCTAATTCAATATTCATTTTTCATGGCGAAAGAAAACTAGCGTTAATGCTTTCATAGGACTATAGCCGATTTTTCAAGCAGAGAATAATCTTGTTTTATCTCATATCAACAAGAGTGACCTCATGAAACAAGCTCTATTAGTTATCGATGTACAAAATGATTATTTTAAAAATGGCAAAATGGAATTGGTTGGGCCAGATCAAGCGCTCGATAAAATAAAGCAGCTTGAACAATATTTTAATGAGAAAAACTTACCGATTATTTATGTACAACATATTAACCCACCACAAGCGAGTTTCTTTCAAGAAAATACAGATGGGGTTTTACTTCATCCTGAACTTAGTGCTGATAGTGATTCATTAATCGTGACAAAGCATTATCCAAACAGTTTTTTAGAGACCAATTTAGAAGAACTCTTAAAAGCACATCAAATTGAGCAACTCGTGATTACAGGCATGATGACGCATATGTGTATTGATTCAGGTACACGTGCAGCCAAAGAACTTGGCTATCAACCCATCTTAATTGCAGATGCAACCGCAACTCGCGATTTAAGTCATGACGGAAAAACTGTAAAAGCTGAAGACGTACAAACTGCTTTTTTAACTGCGCTAAGTACGTTTGCAAATGTACAAAATACTGCTGACTTTTTAGCAAGCTCTTAGTAGAAAGCAATAAAAAAGCCCCAGATGGGGCTTTTTTAAAATTAGTTCTGCTTATCAGGATAAACCGTTGTAATTAACTGATCTACCACTGCAGGTTCAGCCAAGGTTGAAGTATCACCTAAACTATCTAACTCATTCGCTGCAATTTTTCTTAAAATACGGCGCATGATTTTACCGGAACGCGTTTTAGGTAACGCTGGTGCCCAATGTAGTGCATCAGGTGAAGCCACAGGTCCAAGCACTTTACGTACCCAGTTGATTAACTCTTTACGCAGTTCTTCCGACTCTGGAACGCCCGCTTGCAAGGTCACGAAAGTACAAATACCTTGCCCTTTAATATCATGCGGCATGCCAACTACAGCTGCTTCTGCGACTGATTCATGCGAAACAAGAGCACTTTCAATTTCAGCTGTGCCCAGACGATGACCTGAAACGTTTAAGACATCGTCAACACGACCTGTGATCCAGTAATAGCCATCTTCATCACGGCGAGCACCATCACCCGTAAAATAAGTATTTTTAAAGGTCGAGAAGTAAGCCTCAATAAAGCGGTCTGGGTCACCCCAAATGGTACGCATCTGGCCTGGCCATGAATCTTTAATCACAAGGTTACCTTCAACCGCACCTTCTAGCTCATTACCCTCACCATCTACAATGGCAGGTTGGACCCCAAATAACGGACGTGTTGCTGAACCCGGTTTTAAAGCTGTTGCACCCGGCAATGGCGCAATCAAAATACCGCCTGTTTCGGTTTGCCACCATGTATCAACAATCGGGCAGCGGCCTTCACCAACAACGTTGTAGTACCAATTCCAAGCTTCAGGGTTAATAGGTTCACCGACCGAACCGAGTAAACGCAAGCTGCTACGGTTACTTTCGCGTACAAATGAATCACCCTCTCGCATCATGGCGCGAATTGCGGTTGGTGCTGTATATAAAATAGAAACTTTATGTTTATCGACCACATGACCAAGACGTGCCCATGTTGGATATTGAGGTACACCTTCAAACATTAAGGTGGTCGTACCATTTGCCAGCGGCCCATAAATCAAATAACTATGCCCTGTAATCCAACCGATATCGGCTGTACACCAATACACATCATCTTGTTTTAAATCGAAGACCTCTTTAAAGGTACTGGTTACATAAACTAAGTAACCGCCTGTCGTATGCAACACACCTTTCGGTTTACCTGTCGAGCCCGATGTATAAAGAATAAATAAAGGGTCTTCTGCCTTCATCGGCTCTGGAGGACAGTTTGCATCAACCTCCATAATAATGAGGTGATACCACAAATCACGACCAGGCTTCATTTCAATCGGGTTTGCATTACGGTAAACCACAATCACATTTTCAACACACTCAGTACCCGGCAATGCTAAAGCCAAATCAACATTTTCTTTGAGCGGTAATAGTTTTCCGGCACGTAGACTTGAGTCTGCGGTAATCACCAGTTTAGCTTGGCTGTCTTCAATACGACTTGCTAAAGAATCTGGCGAGAACCCACCAAATACCACACAGTGAACAGCACCAATACGGGCACAAGCTAACATGGCAATTGCAGCTTCTGTCACCATTGGCATATACAGTACAACGCGGTCACCTTTACCAATGCCATATTTCTTTAAAACGTTGGCAAAACGGCAGACTTCATCGTGTAATTCTTTATAAGAAACGATTTTATGACGAGAAGGATGGTCCCCTTCCCAAATAATTGCAGGTTTATGTGGATGTTCTTTAAGATGCCTGTCTAGGCAGTTTGCCGACACGTTCAACTCACCATCAGCAAACCATTCAATTTTGAAATTGTCTTTGTCAAAACTGGTATTTTTAACTTGGGTAAATGGCTTTATCCAATCGACAATTTTAGCTTGCTCTGCCCAGAATTCATCTGGGTTCTCGATAGAGTGTTGATAACGTTTAAAGTAGTCTGCTTCAACAGTACGAGCTGTTTTTTTAAATTCCTCTGGTACTGGATAGATCTCATTCATACGCAACTTCCTTGATCTTGTGCATCCCATCTCGAGACTGTGGCTATTATTTTACTGGATCTTATTTGTATGCCTTTTCAGTATGATGACTCTTTCAAAGTCTAGACAATGCGACTTTGGTCACATATTAACCACTTACTCAAGCATACGAAATTATGAACATTTTTATAAAATTAAGTTGATTTAAAACATTTGTCTATAGCTTTTACTTTTATAATTTTTTCAATATTTGATGGTTTTGATCATCAACAAAGATTATTTTATCTCTCATATGCAACCTAGGAATAAAATAATATGTTTGCCCAAACAACTTCCTCACGCCCACCACAGCTGCCTTTAAAAGATAGCCCTTTTTCAATTCACGGCCGTTTTAACCGTATGAGTTATTTAGGTGGATATGGACTGATTTATTTAGTCACAATCGTGGGTTATTTTATTTTGGCCTCATTTCTTGGAAGTTTTCAGCTTTCAAGTAATTTATTTAATTTTGAGTTTTATAGCTCTCTTTCTGGCCTCAGTGCTTTGGTAGTCTGGGCTTTTTGGCTATTCCTGATTTATTTAAATGTTGTTCTCGTCGTGCGACGTTTGCATGATCTAAATAAAAGTGGTTGGATGGGATTACTACTATTCATTCCAGTTGTTCAGTTCTTTTTTATGATTTATTTACTACTTGCCTCAGGTACAGCAGGTCCAAATCAATATGGTCCATCTCGACCATCAACGTTCATAGAAAAGTTAATGGCTTGGTTTATTTTATTCGCTATTTTAATTAGCCTTATTTCTACCGCAGGCTTTTTTTACTACTTCTCTGGTACCGATACTATAGAAACCCCGTCACAAATCTTACAAAAAGGAACGGAATACTTTTAATTAAAAAACACTTTATTATTCAGATGAACTCATTATAGTAGGCGCACATTTTATCTCCTACTATAATGAAGGCCGATCATCGCTTTCATAATTTTTTAAAATAGAGACTTGTTGTGGCTGATGAACAAAAATCCTTAACGGATGTTGCAAAAAATACAGGCGAACTTTTGCAAGAAGCAGGTACTAAAACCACTCAAACGGTTTTAGCCCATACCGAAAAGTATCATGATGCCTATACCACCATTGATAAAATCGTGGATAGCTTCTGGGAACGTGTGCCTTATATTTGTATTGCGATTATCGTTTTTATTATTTTTTGGCTACTCACCAAATTATTTAAGTTCTTTGTTCGTAAAACCTTAGAAAATCGTTCTTATACGCGCCAAAACCTAGTGTTGGTTCTAAACCGTGTAGGAAGTACGACAATTTTATTTTTTGGATTCTTAATTGCACTTGTCATCATGATCCCGGGTTTTACCCCAGGACAACTTATGAGCGCGTTAGGGATCGGTTCGGTCGCAATTGGTTTCGCATTTAAAGATATTTTCCAAAACTTGCTTTCAGGTATTTTGATTTTATTGAGCGAACCGTTCCGTATTGGCGATTCAATCGTGGTCAATTCACTTGAAGGAACTGTTGAAGATATCCAAATTCGTGCAACATTCTTACGTTCACCAGATGGCCGTCGTATTGTTATTCCAAATGCCACTGTTTATACGAGCGCTTTAACTGTAAATACGGCTTATCAGCAGCGACGTTGTGAGTTTGTAGTCGGCATTGGATATGACGACGATGAACAAAAAGCTAAACAGATTATTTTAGATATTCTTAATAATGACCGAAATGTACTCAGTCAACCAGCTTTCTCGGTTAACGTTACAGCTTTAGCAGATTTCTCGGTTAACCTGACTGTACGTTGGTGGGTTGATACTACTGAAACTGATATGTCCTCATCTACAAGTACAATTCAAGCTCAAGTAAAACAAGCTTTCAATGAGAACGGTATTAATATTCCTTACCCAATTCAGGAATTAAAAATGGCTTCAAATCAGCCACTTTTAAACCCAGAAACATCAACTAAAGAGACGACCTAAAATATAAGAAATAGACGTTTCAGTTCTTAAAATACGGTTGCCTAAGCTCACAGCTTGGCAGCCGTTTTTTGTGAGCAAATCAATTTCATAGGGAATAAAGCCGCCTTCGGGTCCAACGACTACACTGCACGCATGCGGAATATTAACTGGCATGCTCTGCTCGGCATACGGATGAGCCACATAGGCGGGACTTTCCTTTGAAATTAAGTTTGGTAGAACATCTTCAACAAAAGGTTTAAAGCGTTTATATAATTGAATTTCAGGAACAATGGTATCACCTGCTTGCTCAAGACCTAAAGTTACATAGTTATCAAGTTGTTGCAAAAAAGGAGTTTGCCAATAGCTTTTATCTACACGATAACTATGAATCAAACTAATTCTTTCAACCCCCAAAGTCACACTGTCCATAATTAAACGGCGTAAAACTTTGGGCCTTGGTAACGCTACGATTAAATGTACTGGAAGTTTTGCAGGTACTGCTTCTTCAGTGATAGGCCGTATACAAACTTCTTGCTCATTCATCGAAACAATTTCAGTGGTATAGCGTGCACCATTACGAACACCAACTTTTAGATTTTGGCCAACCGTAATATCAAGATGTTCACGCAAATGCTGTAATTGGCGTTTTGAACGGATTGACCATAAATCTGACTGAACATCGTCAGGTTCTAGTAAAACGATATTCATGGTTTTTCGGCCAAATACCGGTTAATTACACCAATATGCTTTTGTAATGAACCTTGGTTACGCTGCAAAACTTTATGCGCCTGCTCTACCACCTGCTTTGCTTCTTCAGGCTCGGCTAAGCATGCCATCCAGATTGCTACAACTTGCTCAGCATCTTGGGCAATGAGCACCCCATTTTCATCAATGAATTCATCAACAATGGTTTGGAAATTAAAGTAACGAGGTCCAATTACGGTTGGTACATTTAAAACCATAGGCTCTAAAATATTATGCCCACCACCCGGTTCATTAAGTGATCCACCCACAAAACACACCAGACTTAAGGCATACCATAACCAAAGCTCACCCATACTATCCGCCAGATAAACCTGTGTACTGGCGTGAATACTATGATTCATACTTCTACGATGAGTAATTAAATCTAGGTTTTGGCAAATTTCAAATACTTCATCAAAACGTTCAGGATGTCGAGGCACGACAATACAAACTAAATCTGGATCTGACTTTAGATAAGGTGCAAGTGCCTGCAAAATTTGTTGTTCTTCTGGCGCATGCGTACTGGCAATTGTTAGGACTTTACGCTGTCCCAAATACCATTGTTGTTGTAATTGCTCAGCCTGATTTATAAAAGTCTCTGGCGCATGGATATCAAACTTAATATTTCCAACTACCTGACTTTTTTGTTGATCTAAACCAAGTTCTACATAACGTTGTCGAGTCGCATTATCTTGTGCCAGCACCCAGTCAATTTGTTTCAGCATTCCAGCAGTTAGCCCTGAAACGCGGCTATAACCTTTTGCTGATTTTTCTGATAATCGCGCATTTAATAATAAACAAGGAACCTGTTCTAGCTTGGCTTGATCAATTAAATTTGGCCAAAGCTCAGTCTCAACCAATGCTAAAAGCTTTGGCTGATATAACTCAAAAAATTGTTTTAAAAGATGCTTTTGATCAACAGGCAAATAAACTGCTTGAAATAGATCTAAATAAGGTGCTTTTAAAAATAATGATTTGGCACGCGCCTGCCCCGTCTTTGTTGTATTCGTAACTAATACAGGTTGACCGAGTTTAAGATAATGCTCGATTAAAGGCTGCGCAGCATTGGTTTCTCCAACCGAAACAGCGTGGAACCAAATTGCTCTTACATTTTTCGGAGACTCAAACGGCCCAAATCTTTCAAGACATTCCTGATTATATAATTCCTGGCTTTCTGCACGTCTTTTTATCCGCCATTGGTAAAAAGGTTTTAATAAATGGAGTGCGGTGTTGTACCAAAAAGGGGTCGCCAAGCGGTTTGCCTCAAATAGTCAAAGTTTAAAACTGGGGAAAATATAACATAGATAGAAAAAATGGCAGAGTTTCGATACCTAAACTCTACCATTACAAGAAAAGCGATTTACTGAGCCCATAAATTAAAGAGGTCAGTAAATCATCTGTTCAAAAAATTACGAAGCTTCTAGTGCTGGATAGTCTGTATAACCTTCAGCACCTTTAGCATATAAAGTTGTTGGTTGAAGTTCATTTAATGGCAAGTCTTTTTCTAAACGCTGTAAAAGATCTGGGTTAGCAATATATGCTTTACCAAAAGATACAGCATCTGCCTGACCTTCACGCAAGATACGTTTTGCTGATTCTGGTGTTAGATTCTCATTGGCAATCCATACACCATTAAATTTTTCGCGAAGTTTAGGACTAATACTATCAGCAGCTTCATATTCACGAGAGAAAATGAAAGCAACATTACGTTGGTTAAGTTGTTCCACTACATAACCAAAAGTTGCTAATGGGTTTTCATCACCCATATCGTGTGAATCACCACGCGGTGCAATATGAACACCTACTCGGCCAGCGCCCCACACTTCAATAAATGCATCAACGACTTCTAATAATAAACGTGCACGGTTCTCAACAGGACCACCGTATTCATCATCACGTTGGTTGGTATTACTTTGAAGGAACTGGTCAATTAAATAACCATTTGCTGCGTGTAATTCAACACCATCAAAACCTGCTGCTTTAGCCAGTTCTGCTGAATGTTTGTACTGAGCAATAACTTCTTGAATCTCTTCAATTGAAAGTGCACGCGGTGTTACATACGGACGTTTAGGACGTAATAAACTCACTTCACCCGCAGGTTGAATTGCACTTGGTGCAACAGGAATCTCACCATCTAAAAGTTCAGGATGCGAAATACGGCCTACATGCCAAAGTTGAGCTACAATTTTTGAACCTTGAGCATGAACTGCCTCAATAATTTTATTCCAAGCTTGTGCCTGCTCTTGTGACCATAATCCTGGGGTATCTGCGTAACCCACAGTTTTTGAACCAATTACTGTTGCTTCGGTCAAAATTAGACCAGCATTTGCACGTTGTTGATAGTATTCAACCATTAAATCATTAGGCACTCGGCTTTCACCACTACGCGCACGCGTTAATGGAGCCATTACCAATCGATTTTTGATTTCAAAATCACCAACCGTTAAAGGAGTATTGAGTTCAGCCATAATCGCCTCGACTTACACTTTTAATAATTTAAAGTGTTTGTTTTAAATGTTCGATATATTGCTGAATCAAAGCTTCGTTACGTGAAAAATAAGACCATTGACCATATTTTTGGACCTGAATAAGCCCCGCCTGTTGTAACACAGACAAATGATTAGACATCGTAGACTGAGCTACTTTACCCAAACGTTCAATATGACCTGCGCAAACACCCTTCTCAAAACTACCACCACACTCTTCCACCGGTAAATAATGCGCAGGTTCTTTTAACCATTGCAAAATTTGCCGACGTAGAGGGTTGGAAAGGGCTTTGCTAATTGCATCAATATCCATAGGCTCAACACGTCTTTTAAACGAACAAAGCTTTGTTCAGCATTTCGAAAACATAATATCGCATTTTTTCGATATTCATATCTATTTTTTTCGATATTCATATCGCATTTTTTCGATTAACATTCGAAGGCTGAACTGCTTTGCCGTTTTAATCGCTAAAAATCCAAGAGTTCTACATATTCATAGATGAACTGTATTTAAACTAAAAGTTCAGCAGACTCTTATAAACCTTGTTTTAAACTCGCTTCGATAAAACGATCAAGGTCACCATCAAGAACAGCACCTGTATTAGAGTTTTCAACACCCGTACGTAAATCTTTAATACGAGAATCATCTAATACATATGAACGAATTTGGCTTCCCCAACCGATATCAGACTTAGAGTCTTCTAGAGCTTGAGCTGCTTCATTACGTTTTTGCATTTCCAATTCGTACAAACGTGCACGTAACTGTTTCCATGCGTGGTCACGGTTAGCATGTTGCGAACGCTGGTTCTGACACGCTACTACAATACCTGTTGGGATGTGAGTCAAACGCACAGCCGAGTCGGTTTTGTTAATATGCTGACCACCTGCACCAGATGCACGGTATGTATCGGTACGAACATCAGAAGGATTGATATCAATTTCAATATTGTCATCAACCTCTGGGGAAATAAATACCGCAGAGAATGAAGTGTGACGACGGTTGCCACTGTCAAATGGTGATTTACGAACTAAACGGTGTACACCTGACTCTGTGCGTAACCAACCGTAGGCATATTCACCTTCCACACGTATAGTTGCTGATTTAATACCAGCTACGTCACCGTCAGACACTTCCATAAGTTCTGCTTTAAAGCCATGACGTTCAATCCAGCGCATATACATGCGTAAAAGCATAGACGCCCAATCTTGTGCTTCAGTACCACCTGAACCTGATTGAATCTCTACATAGCAAGGATTCGGGTCCATCGGGTTGCTAAACATACGACGGAATTCAAGTTTAGCCAGTTCATCTTCGGCAGCACCAAGCTCAGACTGAACATCTTCAAGCAGGCTTTCATCGTCGGCTTCTACAGCCAAATCTAACATCGCTTTTGCATCTTCAAGCTGTGTAGATAAGCCATCCAATACATTAATAACGTTTTCTAGTTCACCTTTTTCTTTCGCCATCGCCTGAGCGCGGCTTTGATCATTCCAGATCGCAGGATCTTCTAACTCACGTAAAACTTCTTCTAAACGTTCTTTTTTCAGATCGTAGTCAAAGATACCCCCGTAGTGTTTGGCTACGATCAGTTAAGTCTTTCAATTGGTTTAGATAAGGATTAATTTCCACGCGAGTGTTCCCATAAGAGCAGATAAACAGTCAATTATTTTAGCATAGCTGCGGTTATCTACGAACCCGCTTTGTATTTCTCATCATATTTCATCAATTTGATTTATAAATTTTCTTCAGTTCAATTTAAGATTAATTGGTAACATCCTCATACAAAATTGGGTACTTTTACAGCATTTTTTATGATCTACACAAAATATCCTCAATTTTAATAAAATAAAACATTATGATTTTATATTTTAAAATCAATATCTTAAATTAAATTAGTTTACATAAATAGCACACGGTTACAGTACGGTTACTTGCGCAAGATTGACGACAAAGCTTTTTCGTCTAGACTAAAAGTTGTAACAAAACATTTATAAAATCGCTTTTTAGAGGGGAGAGATTCCATGAAAAAACTAGCAATTGCATCAGCTCTTTTATCTGCACTCGCAGTGAGTGGCGCAGCAAACGCTTACCAAGCTGAAGTTGGTGGTTCTTACAATTATCTTGATCCAGACAACGGTAGCAGCGTAAGTAAATTCGGTGTTGACGGGACTTATTACTTTAATCCTGTTCAAACTCGTAATGCTCCACTTGCTGAAGCAGCTTTCTTAAGCCGTGCAAGTAACGTTAACGCCCTTATCAACTATGGCGATAACAGCGGTACAAAAGATACTCAATATGGCGTAGGTGTTGAATATTACGTTCCTAACTCAGATTTCTACCTTAGCGGTGATGTAGGTCGAAATGAGCGTGAAGTCGACAACACTAATATTGACAGCAAAGTAACTACTTATGCAGCTGAAGTAGGTTATTTACCAGCTCCAGGTTTATTACTTGCTCTAGGTGTTAAAGGCTACGACGAAAAAGACGGTAAAGACGGCGCTGATCCAACAGTTCGTGCTAAATACGTAACTCAAGTAGGCCAACATGACGTAAACCTTGAAGCGTTCGGTGCGTTCGGTGACCTAGACGAATATAAAGTTCGTGGTGACTACTACATCGACAAAACTTTAAGTGTTGGTGCTGATTACTACAACAACGACTTAACTGATAAAGATGAATTTGGTATCAATGCTAAAAAATTCTTAAATCAGCAAGTAAGTGTTGAAGGCCGTGTTGGATTTGGTGATAACGACAACACTTATGGTGTTCGTGCAGCATACCGCTTCTAATCAAGCCTAAAGTCATAAAAAATCCGCTCAATTGAGCGGATTTTTTTATTGGTTTAAATGTACGATGCGTAATTGTAAATTCACATTGCCATTAAATGCATTACGATCTATTTCATAGACCAAATGTACATAATCCCGCATTGGGTCAAACTCAAAACGGCCCACTGCATTAAAAGCAATTGCATCAAAACTGTATTGGTCGAGTGCTAATTTAAGCTTCAAATGCGTTTCTTTAAGCCAGCGATAATCAACAACTTTAAAATGTCCTTCAAATTGTGGGAAAGGGAATTTTTGTCCCCACGGTCCTAACTGTTCTATCCAGTCTAAAGTGTCGAGTTGTAAGGCAGAAGCAGGGAGTTCTCCATCTGTCCATAACGTTGCTTGAAACAGAGATTCGTCCATGGTTGCAATACAGCCAACAAAAACAGTTTTAAAAGCTTCAAAGTTTTCTTTACGTATAGTTAAACCCGCTGCTGCTGCATGACCACCGAAATGACTCACCAATTCTGGATGTTGTTCAGCAACCTGTTCAATCGTATCTCGAATATGCACGCCATCAATTGAACGTGCAGACCCTTTTATATGAATACCATCTTCATCAGGTGCAAACACAATAGTGGGACGATGAAACTGCTCTTTTAAACGCCCCGCTACAATCCCAATCACACCTTGATGCCAGTTTTCTTCGAAGAGTATAAGAGCTGGAGGAACGTCTTCCTTTGAGAGCTGCAAGCTATCTAAAGCAGACAAGGCTTGTTGCTTCATCTCCCCTTCGATTTGACGGCGCTCTATATTTAATTGATTTAACTGTCTCGCGATTGGATAGGCAGATTCCATAGTGTCAGCTAATAAACATTCAATGCCTATACGCATGCTCTCCATGCGTCCAGCAGCGTTAATACGCGGACCCAAAACAAAACCTAAATCTTGTGCACGCAAAGATGATGCCTCACGGCCAGCAATATCTAGCAACGCCAATATTCCGGCTCGGCATTGATGTTGTTGAATACGTTTTACACCTGCATCGACCAAAATACGGTTGTTATAATCTAGAACAGCAACATCCGCATAAGTTCCTAAAGCAACCAAGTCTAGATATTGAGTGACTTTACTTGTACTTTTGTTTTGCTTGTTACGTAAACTTGCTAAATTGGCCAGCACATAAAATGCAACTCCAACACCTGCAAGCGCCTTACTTGGGAACTCACAACCTAACTGATTTGGGTTTACAACTGCTTCTGCAAGCGGTGTTTCTTTAGTGGTTAAATGGTGATCTGTAATAACCACTTGCATGCCCAGTGCGTGTGCCGCATCAACACCAGCATGGCTGGAAATCCCATTATCGACAGTAATTAATAAATCGGGTTGATAAGTTTGATGTGCAAGCTCTGCAATTGCTGGAGTAAGTCCATAACCGTATTTAAATCGGTCTGGAACCAAATAGTCGACTTGTGCTCCCATATCGCGAAGCACCAATACCATTAACGCTGTACTGGTTGCTCCATCGGCATCGTAATCACCGACAATAACAATTTTTTTCTGCTCATCAATAGCTTGATCTATTAAGGCCACAGCTATCTCTAATCCCTTGAGCTGTGGAGCTAATAAATTCTTAAGCTTTAACTCTAATTCCTGTTCAGATTGTACCCCACGCCTTGCCAAAATTTCGGCAATAAACGAAGGCACGCCCTGAAATTGTTCAGGGCGTGTCAATAAAGGTCTTTGTTTGATTTGTATTTTTGTCATTTAAGGCATCAGTCGGTGCAGCATCCATTGACCGTCGATTTTTTCATAACTCAAGCGGTCATGTAAACGATTTGGTCGCCCTTGCCAGAATTCATAATAATCTGGCTGCAGACGATAGCCTCCCCAGAACTCTGGCTTATCAAGCACTTCACGACTGGTAACTTGCTGTTGTAAGTCTTGAAAACGTTGCTGTAACAGCTCTCGGCTTTCAATCTTACCACTTTGCGGCGTACTGATATGCGCTGCAATCTGGCTATCACGCGGTCGTTTACGATAGTAATCTGTAGATTCTTGCTCAGCAATTTTGACTACATGACCACCAACTCGTACCTGACGCTCTAGACTTGGCCAGTAAAATAATAATTCGGCATATGGATTTTCTGCCAAATCGATACCTTTTTGACTGTCATAGTTAGTATAAAAATCATACCCAGCTTCTGTAGACCCACGTAACAAAACTGTTCGAACATGAGGTCTGCCATTCGCACTTGCTGTCGCTAATGACATTGCATAGGGTTCATGCAAATTGGCTGCTAGAGCATGGTTAAACCAACCAAGAAACTGCTGATGAGGATTAGATTCAACCTGCCCCTCATGCAATTCTCCTTGCTCGTAGCTTAAGCGTAATTCACTTAAATCTTTAATGACATCACTCATGTCATGCACCTTATGCGACTTGTGCTTGTGAACGAACTGAATCTGCTAAATGCTGAGCTAAAGCATTCACTTCTTGCTCATCATCACCTTCGACCATAACACGAATTACAGGCTCTGTTCCTGACTTACGAATCAAGATTCGTCCACGTCCTTTGAGCTGTGCTTCTGCTTTATCAAACTCGGCAACCAATGCAGGGATAGAATATGGATCAAGCATTTGTTCTAAACGTACATTCACAAGAATTTGTGGGAATAGTTTAAAGTCTTGAACCAGTTCATGAAGAGCCTTATTTTGCTCGACCATCACGGTTAAAACTTGAAGTGCTGCAATAATCGCATCACCTGTCGTACTCTTGTCTAAAGTTAGAATATGGCCAGATGGTTCCCCACCAGTAACCCAACCATTTTCTTCTAGGGCTTGTAATACATAACGGTCACCAACCTTAGCACGTACAAAACCAACATTCGCTTTTTCAAGTGCGACTTCGAGTGCCATGTTACTCATGACAGTACCCACTACGCCTGCTGGCTTATTTTGAGCCTGAGTCGCTAAAATATATAAGATATGGTCACCATCAATTAAGTTACCAAACTTATCCACCATTACGACACGGTCAGCATCACCATCAAAGGCAATCCCTAAATCTGCTTGGTGCTCAACGACAGCTTTTTGTAGGTTTTCAGGATGTGTTGAACCACAACCTTCATTAATATTTAAACCATCTGGCTCATTATATAAAGCAACAACTTTTGCCCCTAACTCACGAAAAACCGAAGGACCAACGCTATATGCTGCACCATGAGCACAGTCCAATACGATCTTTAAATTATTTAAGTCAAAGTGGTAAGGGAAAGTAGATTTACAAAATTCGATATAGCGACCATTCGCATCATTTACACGGACACTTTTACCTAAGTTCGCAGTGTCTTCAATAAATAAATCTTTTTCTAATTCTTTATTAATTTCTTCCTGCAATGAATCTGGTAATTTTTTACCTTCACTTGAGAAAAATTTAATCCCATTATCAAAATATGGGTTGTGCGATGCAGAAATCACGATACCTGCATGCGCATGTAAAGCACGAGTAAGGTGCGCAATTGCTGGGGTTGGTAATGGGCCAAGTAAATGAACATATACGCCAGCAGCGTTTAACCCCGCCTGCAAAGCAGACTCTAAAATATAACCAGATAAACGAGTGTCTTTTCCTAATACAACAAGTGGCTTATTTTTTGGACTCGTTCGTTTTAATACCTTCCCTGCAGCAAAACCGAGTTTTAAAGCAAACTCTGGAGTAATAGGCATTTGCCCAAATTTTCCACGAATACCATCCGTTCCAAAATAACTCATAGCTTATCTCATTTTTACGCCACTTCAGCCGTGGCTTACTTCATATATGGCCATTCCGCCATATTTCTTTTCGTCAGATTTACTTTACACCAAAAACAAAAAGCCGTCAGTGTAATGACGGCTTTCTTGATTGTTTTGGTTACGAAAATCTAACCAACACGATAGTTTGGAGCTTCTTTAGTAATCGTTACATCATGGACATGTGACTCAGACATACCAGCTGAAGTAATTTTCACAAATTTTGCATTTTGGCGAAGATCTTCAATCACAGCCGAACCTGTATAACCCATCGATGAACGTAAACCACCCATCATTTGATGAACGATGTTACCCATTGGGCCTTTATATGGGACACGACCTTCAATGCCTTCTGGTACTAACTTCTCAGCACCCGCTTTTGAATCTTGGAAATAACGATCAGCAGAACCAGTTGCTCCCGCCATTGCACCTAATGAACCCATACCACGATATGCTTTGTAGTAACGACCTTGGAAAAACTCAACTTCGCCCGGCGCTTCTTCAGTACCCGCAAGTAATGAACCAACCATGATCGTACTTGCACCCGCACCGATCGCTTTTGCCATATCACCAGAGAAGCGGATACCGCCATCTGCAATTAAAGGAATTTGATCTTTTAGTGCACTAGCAACGCTGTCAATCGCAGAAATTTGTGGCATACCGATACCAGCTACAATACGTGTTGTACAGATAGAACCAGGGCCAATACCTACTTTTACAGCATCTGCACCTGCATCTAATAATGCTAATGCAGCATCACCAGTTGCAATGTTGCCACCAATCACTTGTACTTGAGGGAAGTTTTGTTTCACCCAACGTACACGTTCAATTACACCAGCAGAGTGACCGTGTGCTGTATCAACAACAATTACGTCAACACCAGCTTCAACCAATGCTTCCACACGACTTGGTGTATCAGCACCTGTGCCTACCGCAGCACCAACACGTAAACGCCCAAGATCATCTTTACAACTGTTTGGATAGCTCTCAGCTTTACGGAAGTCAGTTACTGTAATTAAGCCTTTAAGTTCGTTGCTCTCACCAACGACCAAGACTTTTTCAATACGGTGTTTTTGCAATAATGCTTGAATATTTTCTTTAGACTCGCCTTCACGTACAGTTACTAAACGATCTTGGCCTGTCATGATGTTGCTAACAGGTTGTTCTAAATTGGTTTCAAAACGCGTATCACGGCCTGTCACAATACCAACAACCTTGCCATCTTTAACAACAGGTACACCACTAATGTTATTAGCAGAGGTAATTGCAATCAGTTCACGTACTGTAGTTTCTGGCGTTACAGTGATAGGATCTTTCACCATACCCGCTTCGAATTTTTTCACACGGCGTACTTCTGCAGCTTGAGCAGCAATATCCATGTTTTTGTGCAAAATCCCGATACCACCATTTTGTGACATAGCAATCGCCATACGTGACTCAGTCACTGTATCCATTGCCGCTGAAACTAATGGGATATTTAAATGAATGCCGCGAGTTAAACGTGTCTTTAAAGAGACATCTTTTGGGAGAACAGTAGAGTAGGCAGGAAGTAATAAGACATCATCGAAGGTTAGCGCTTCTTGAACGATGGTCAGCATAACAATCTCACTGGTAAATTCCGTGAGCTATTATAAACAAATTTCAATGCAATTTTCATATTATCTTTGCCTTTTTCAGCAATAGATATTTGCCTACTCTAAATATTTCCCACTTATTATTGTGTTAGCTCATATTTAACTCACCTGATCATAGTCATGATCATTCTCAGAATCGGCTGGATTAACACGAATAAGAGGAATAAGCTGGTGCGCCAAACGAGCTTTATTACACTGCTCATCTCCCACCTGCACTTCTCTACAGGTAGAACTACGTACAGCATAAATAGAACACCCCACCTCTTTACCAATTTCACCGGTCAAAGCCTGACAACGTGGCTGAACCCGATTAGTTCCACGCATACAAGAATAAACAGGTGTTAAAGGTTCAACTAGATGTTCATCTATTAACTCGGCCTCAGCCCAGTAAAATGAAACCCGAAAATGTGCACAACATGCCCCACAGCGTAGGCACTCATCTGGAGTCGCAACTTGAGATAACATTTTATTCAAATTCTCGTCATCAAAAATTTTTCTGCGACGAAAAATACTAAAAAAATTTCAATTCCGACTCAAGATAATGGACCTCATTTTTTAAGTTGGACAACTAAAAACTTGTTCTGTCATCAAGTCGACACCACAAGGTAAAACCTCAATCCAGTCTAAAAACTGGTTAATCATTTCTTTACCCATAAATGGACTACCGTGCTGAGGCACAATCATTTCGATATCCATCTGGCGCACCATGTTGACCCACAAACGGATAACTTTATTGGAACACATATAGCGTTGGTGAAAAGCCTTCATTTTCATGACATGCGTATCAAAATCTTTTAAAGGCTGATTAGCATCTTCAACAATCGAGGCACCCATATCGCCAGAAAATAAAATTTTGGCAACTGGATCATAAAACTGAAAATTACCCACCGAATGTAAGAAGTGAGCTGGAACTACCACAAGCTTGGATTCTCCTAGAGTAATCACTTGGCCGCGGTCGGGTAATTCAATAAGACGGTCTTCCCAATTCCCTTTCATACGCTCACTCATAAATGAGGAATTTAGGTGTGGTAAAAAACGTGCCCATAATTTTGATGCAACGACTTTAGCATCGGTATAAACCAGCCAGCGTGGCATTGAGGTAATAATGTCCGGATCTTGATGCGAGGCCATCACATAGTCCAGATTTTTCAAACGTGTATATTTATTTAATTCCATCGTTAATGGAACATAGGTCAAATCGCCACCTGGATCGATTACAGCAGCACGTTCATGATCAATAATTAAAAATTGATTGGCTTGGATGCCTTCCCCTTTGACCAAACTGGTAAAACTAATACATTTATGTACGCCATTATCAAATAATATCTGTGATGTTGTTTTTTCAAACCCCATAAAATTCCCCAAAAAAAACTTTAAATATTAGATATTTTTATATCCATAATAAAATAATGGGATTCAACAACTCATGCAATGAATTACTTTATCTTTCTCATAATATTTTAAAATTGATTTTGATTTTCTTATTTTATAAATGAATCATAATATTATTTAAAATTAACCCACAATAAATTAAAATAATTCTCATTATCAAATTTACTTTTTGTGCTGCTTAGGCCTCCCATGAATCAACCCTTCAGTTTTTCAACCTCAAAAACATTGTTAGCAGTTGCTATTTTTACTTCGATGACAGCAAGTCACGCTGAAGAAATAACAGAACAACAAAACTCAACCAGTGTTCTCCCCACTATTTCTGTTCAAGCGCAAAAAGAAAGCACTTCGCCTTACGTCGCAACGAAAGCAAACTCTGCCTTAAAATCAGACGCACCTTTATTTAAAACTGCTCAATCGGTTTCGGTAGTAACACGTGAACAGCTCGATCAGAAACAAGCAAAAACCTTAGCAGATGCACTTGAAGGCGTTGCAGGTGTTGGAGCTGGAAAACTTGGTCGTCGTGGTTGGGATGATTTCATTATTCGTGGGCAAACTTCTTCTGATTCAGTTTATGTAGATGGTTTAAGAGTAGGTCAAAATACATATGTTGCTACTGAGTTATCAGGCATGGATCAGGTACAAGTTTTAAAAGGGCCTGCCTCTATTAATTTTGGTTTGGTGGCTCCAGGAGGTATGGTCAACTTAGTGACTAAACGCCCTCAAGCTGAAAGCTTTGCTCGGGCCACTATGACTTATGGCAGCTACAATCTTAAAGAAGGTACGTTCGATTTAAACTATAGTCCTAATAATAGTGAAAAAGGTGCTTTCCGTTTAAATGGTCGTATCTCGGATCAAGATGACCCAACAGATTATGTGTATTTTAAAAATTACTACATCTCCCCCTCTTATAACTTTGACTTAGGGGATAACACTGATCTCTCTGTCATCGCAAGCTATCAGCATCGCGAATACATTCGTCAACAAGGTTTACCTGTCATTGGTACATTAAAAGATAACCCTAACGGCGCTATAGACCGAAGTTTATATATTGGCGATCCTAATTTTGGTAAATATGAGGCAGATGTTTACCGTACAGGTTATACCTTTAAACACGCTTTTGATAACGGTTGGAACTTTAATCAGAACTTTGCCGTACAAAAAACTGAAATGGATGGTACTGCTGTCTTTGCTCGCACGGGTAACAACTTTTGGGCAAAAAACAAACAAGGTGAAATCGACTACACAACCATTAGCCGTAAAAATAATAGCCGCCACCAAATTATTGATAATTTAAGCTTTGCCATCGATAACCGTTTAAATAAACAGTTTGATTTATATGGTATGCAACACGACCTTAATATTGGCGTAGATGCTTTTCAGGAAAAAAGTGATTACACCAATGATAAATACGATATTGGCGATTTAAATATCTATGATCCCGTTTATGGGCAAAATGTAAAATTGACTCAAAATGTTCGTGATATCAACCGTCTCAAATATTTAGGACTTTATTTACGTGATCGCATTCAGCTTAATGACCAATTACTTTTAAGCTTATCTGGTCGTCAAGACTGGGCGCAAACTCAAACTACAAGTTTGGTTAATAGCAATACGACTAAACAATCAGACAATGCATTTACGGGCAGCGCCTCTGTCATGTATACCCTTAATGACATTGTGGCTCCTTATGTCAGCTACGCTACTTCATTTACCCCAAATAGTGGTACTGATGTAAATAACAATCCGTTCAAACCTGAAGAAGGGAAACAGGTTGAAGTCGGAATGAAATTACAAAGCCCAGATCAACGAGTTCAAGGTGCTATCGCTTGGTATGACTTAAAACGTCAAAATGTTTTAGTCACTGATACTGCGAATAGTGGATATAAAGTACAACGTGGCGAACAGTTAACTAGTGGTATCGAGACTGAGCTCAGCGCAGAAATTTTAGAAGGTTTGAAATTAACAGCTGCGTATACCTACACAATTGATGCTGAAATTAGTAAAGATGCAAACGCGAGCAATGTAGGAAAAGCACTCGACAATATTCCTGAGCATGCTTATAGCTTATCAGCGCGCTATAAATTTGACCCTGCGTCGAAACTTGGTTGGTATGTCGGCGGTGGATTCCGAGGTGAAACCTATAAAACTATGGATAAGCTAGATGTCCATATTCCAGGCTATACCGTATTTGATACAGAAGCTGGCTATGATGCAGGACATTGGGGTGCTCAACTAGCAATCCGTAATCTATTCGATAAAGATTACTATGCAGGTGCCTTAAATGAAAATTTGGTGACTTTAGGTAATCCACGTCAAATTAACTTTACTGTGAAATTTAACTATTAAAATTACCTATAAAAAAACGCACTCGATTCGAGTGCGTTTTTTTCGCAGCTTAAAATGCTTTAGAAAAAATAATGCTGTACTAAAGTAGAGATACCTACAATTAAGAAAATAGCAGCACCAATTTTATGAATGAGCGAGATAGATAAACGTTCAGCCAATTTATTACCAATAAATACAGCTGGCGCATTGGCAATCATCATCCCTAAGGTTGTACCTAACATCACCCAAAAAATGCTGTCATAACGTGCAGCTAAAGCGACTGTTGCAATTTGGGTTTTGTCACCAATTTCAGCTAAGAAAAATAAGATGAAGGTAGCACCAAAAACACCAAATTTTTGCCATCTGTTAATACTATCCGTTTCATCATCTAACTTATCTGGAATAAGCATCCAGAAAGCCATACCAATGAAGCCAGCTGCAAGAACCCAGACTAAAATTTCGGGGCTCAGCACAGTTGTGATCCACTGTCCAAGTACAGCAGAAATACCATGATTAATTAGAGTAGCTAAAAGAATCGCAATAAGAATAGGGATTGGCTTACGGAAACGTGCAGACAGTAAAAGGGCCAATAATTGAGTTTTATCGCCCATTTCAGCGAGGGCAACAATTGAAGTAGAAATCAGAAATTCTTGCATGTCGTTTCTCTGGCTAGCATAAATGCCCATGACCTACCCCTCCTGCTAGCCAAATATCTGCAGAGTGGTAAATCAAAGGTCTTGCCAACTCGGAAACGATGAGACGTTTAAGCTATGATGACCATGTTCTGTTGAACAATTATGTTGATCATCACCTATTCATTCAGAAATGAATAGCGGCTACTCCCCAATGAAGTATGTGCTCATTATATTCGAGTAGTTCTATTTTTCAAACATTCAGGCGAAAAATTTTATCCACGCCCAAACTAACAATCGTCCTAGACCCAATAATAAAGCCAAACAAATACTTAAGTTAATAAATCCAAAATGATTAATGCCAGTTACGTGCTGAGATTGAAATTCAAATGGCAAAATAAGCATTGCTACAAATACTTCCAAGCCCATTGCAACGTAGGTCATCCATTCCCAAGGAAAGTGTAAAACACTCACCCACAACCCCATTAATAAAAATACAATTAATAGAATCGGCACCATGATTTTTAAAAATCCTACCATTTATTCTTTCTCCTTTACCTACTAACGAGAAATTTCTCCTCTCTCGACACTTCATTTTTCGTCTTTAGATTAACTTAAAACCAATTAAATTAGATATCAAAATAAAACCCCGCCGAAGCGAGGTTTTAATGATTCATTTAAAAATATTAGATCAATAAAGTACGAATATCTTTAAGAAGTTTCGTAAGTTTATTTGTAAAGCGAGCTGCATCTGCACCATTAATTACACGGTGGTCATAAGACAATGACAACGGCAACATTAAACGCGGATCAAAGTCTTTACCATTCCATACTGGCTGCATTGTTGCAGGTGAAATACCTAAAATTGCAACTTGTGGCCAGTTCACAAGAGGTGTAAATGCTGTACCACCAATTGCGCCTAAACTTGAAATGGTGAAATTCGCACCTTGTAAATCTTTCGGTGTTAATTTCTTATCACGCGCTTTTTGACCTAACACACCCAATTCAACTGCAATTTGCTTAATTGATTTTTGGTCTGGGTTACGAAGTACTGGCACAGTTAAACCATCAGGTGTTGCTACCGCAATTCCCATATGGATTTCATTGCGCAAGAGCACTGATTTACCGTCATCAGATAGATGACCTGCAAACTCACGCTCTTCTTTTAACAAGTACGCAACCGCTTTGATAATGAATGCCATAATCGTCAGGCTAATACCTTCTTTTTTGAAGTTGCCTTTTAACTCATTACGCCAATCTTCCAACTCAGTAATGTCAGCCAAATCAAACTGGGTGACTTGCGGAATAAAGTTGTTCAACGACAATTGCGGAATTGATACTTGCTGCAAACGTGTCAGTACTTTTTCTTCTACGCCACCAAACGCAGTGAAGTCAGGAAGCTTTGGCAAACCCGAAACCGCTGGTGCAGCCGAAGCAACTGGTGCCGCTTGCGGTGCAGTTAAACGAGTCTTCACATACGCAAAGATATCTTCTTTAACAACACGGCCATGCTCACCAGAAGTTTTAACTTGAGATAAAACTACACCAAGTTCACGAGCAAGCTTACGCACAGCTGGGCCTGCATAAACTTTAGCGTTTTCGGCTTCTTGTTCTTTGGTTAATTTATCATTACCAGAAGAAGCAGGGGCAGATACTGCTTGAGTCGGAGCAGGAGTTGCCGCTTTAGGTGCTGCTGCCTGTGGAGCTGATTCTGCTTTCGCCGCTGGTGCAGCAGCAGGTGCTTGGCCTTCAGCTTCAATTGTTGCCAGTAATACACCTTGTGAAACTTGTTGGCCTGCTTGCAAGTGAATTGCTTTCACAACACCAGCAACAGTACTTGGAACTTCCACAGTTGCTTTATCTGACTCAACAACAACAAGGCTTTGGTCTACATCAACTTTGTCACCAACCTGAACCAAGATTTCAGCAACAACTGCTTTATCTACACCCAAATCAGGAACGTTAATATCAACCGGTCCAGATTGAGCAGCAGTCGATGCTACAGTTTCTTGCTGAGCTGGTGCAGGTGCTGCCGCTGGAGCTTCTGTTGTAGAAGCAGGAGCTTCTGCTTGCGCACTTGATGCAGACGTTGTTTTCACTTTAATGAGCACAACACCTTCTTTAACTGTATCGCCTTCTTTAACTTGAATGCTTTCTACAGTACCTGCAACACTGCTTGGTACTTCTACAGTTGCTTTGTCAGACTCAACCACAACGATGCTTTGTTCAACATCAATCTGTTCGCCAACTTTTACTAAAATTTCACCAACTAGTGCTTTTTCAACACCAATATCGGGAACTTGAACTTCAACCACTTGGCTAGTGGTTGCCGTTGCTGGTTGAGCAGCAGTTGAAGGCTGTTGAGCCGCTGCCGGTGTTGCTGTTTGTTCAGCTGCTGGTGCAGCTTTTGGAGCTTCCTCTGCTTGAGCTACTGGTGCAGCACCCTCAGCTTCAAGTTCAAGCAATACCGTACCTTCAGTTACGCTATCACCTTCTTTGATTAAGATGCTTTTTACCACACCTGCTGAAGTGCTAGGCACTTCAACAGAGGCTTTATCTGACTCAAGCAAAACAAGGCTGTCATTTTCTGCAATGCTGTCGCCAACTTTTACTAAAATTTCAGCAACAACTGCTTTATCTACACCAATATCAGGGGTCTTAATTTGCATGCTTAGTTCCCCTCACCTGTTTGCGTTTCATTATATTCAGCAACTGCCTGAACTTCTGGATGCGCTTGAGGAGCCCATGCCACTGGACGGTCAGTATCTAACTCAAAGTTAGAAATTGCGTCTTTAACTAAACGTGCATCCACTTCACCTTCGTCAGCTAATTTTTTCAAAGTAGCAACAACGATATGTGCAGCATCAACACCAAAGAAACTACGTAAGTTAGCACGTGTATCTGAACGACCGTATCCATCTGTACCTAATGCAACAAATGGGCGACCATCTGGAAGATAAGCACGGATTTGTTCGCTGTAAGCACGCATATGGTCTGTTGCTGAAACAACGATACCTTCTGTACCACGTAACTGTTTAGATACCCAAGATTCTTTCACTTCTTCAGAAAGTGGATGTAAACGGTTATATTCTTCACATGCCATACCATCACGTGACAACTCATTGAAGCTTGTTACACTCCAAACGTTTGAGTGGATTTGATATTCATCACGTAAGATTTTCGCAGCTTTGATTACTTCACGAAGAATTACACCTGAACCAAGTAATTGGACAGTTGCTTTTTCATCTTTTTCGAACAAGTACATACCACGTTTAATGCCTTCCTCAGCACCTTCAGGCATTGCAGGATGCTCGTAGTTTTCGTTCATTACAGTTAAGTAGTAGAACACACGCTCTTGGTTCACATACATACGTTGCAAACCGTCATGTACGATTACAGCTAATTCATAACCAAAACATGGATCATAAGATACACAGTTTGGAATAGTGTTCGCCAAGATATGTGAATGACCATCTTGGTGCTGTAGACCTTCACCGTTCAATGTTGTACGACCAGCTGTTGCACCTAACAAGAAACCTTGAGCTTGCGCATCACCAGCTGCCCACGCAATGTCACCAATACGTTGGAAACCGAACATTGAGTAGTACATATACATTGGAATCATTGGCAAGTTATTCGTTGAATAACTTGTTGCCAACGCAGCCCATGCACTCATCGCACCAGCTTCGTTAATCCCTTCCTGTAGCATGTGACCATCACTTGCTTCACGGTAATGCATTAATTGTTCTTGGTCTTCTGGGGTATATTTTTGACCGTGAGCAGCATAGATACCGAGCTGACGGAACATACCTTCCAGACCAAAAGTACGTGCTTCATCTGGAACAATTGGCACTACGCGATCTTTAATCGCTTTTTCTTTGAGTAAAGAAGCAATTAAACGAACCATCACCATAGTGGTAGATTGTTCTTTACCACCTGAACCATTTAATACAGCATCAAATACAGATAATTCAGGAATCGCTAAAATTTCACTCTCTTTACGACGTGCAGGTAGGTAACCACCTAACGCTTCACGACGCGCCTTCATATACTTCATTTCTGGAGAGTTTTCACTTGGGCGGTAGAATGGAAGCTCTTCTAACTTATCGTCTGTAAATGGAAGATTGAAACGGTCACGTACATATTTCAAAGAGTCGATCTGCATTTTTTTGATTTGGTGAGTTTTGTTCACCGCTTCAATTTCTTCAGACAAACCGTAACCTTTAACAGTTTTCGCAAGAATAACTGTTGGTTGACCTTTAGCTTTCATTGCTTCTGCATAGGCAGCAAACACTTTGTAAGGGTCGTGACCACCACGGTTAAGATTATCGATATCTTCATCGCTTAAATCTTTTACAAGTTCCGCAGCTTCTGGGTACTTGCCAAAGAATTTTTCACGCGTGTATGCACCACCTTTCACTTGATAGCGTTGGTATTCACCATCAACTGTCTCTTCCATTACCGCTTTTAAAGCGCCTGTGCTGTCTTTTGCAAGTAGTGGGTCCCAATGACGGCCCCATACCACTTTAATAACACGCCAGCCCGCACCACGGAATAAAGATTCTAGTTCTTGAATGATTTTACCGTTACCACGTACAGGACCATCTAAACGCTGTAAGTTACAGTTAACAACCCAGATAAGGTTATCAAGCTTTTCACGACCAGCAAGTGAAATAGCACCAGTACTTTCTGGCTCATCCATCTCGCCATCGCCAAGATAAGCCCAAACTTTACGATCTTCTTCTTTGATCAAGCCACGGTTCATTAAATATTTTTGAATATGTGCTTGATAAATCGACATGATTGGACCAAGACCCATTGATACGGTTGGGAATTGCCAATAGTCAGGCATTAAATATGGATGCGGATAGCTTGGTAAACCGTTACCGCCAACTTCACGGCGGAAATTACTTAACTGTTCTTCAGTTAAACGTCCTTCAAGGAATGAACGTGCATAAATACCAGGAGCACAGTGCCCTTGGTAATAAATCATATCTCCGCCAAAGCTATTGCTGTTTGCGCGGAAGAAATGGTTAAAACCTACGTCATATAATGTTGCACTTGATGCGAAGCTCGCCAAGTGTCCACCTAAATCATCACCTGTTTTATTCGCGCGAAGTACCATTGCTAAGGCATTCCAACGAATCAATGCACGAATACGGCGTTCCATATCTTGGTCGCCTGGCATTGCAGGTTGTTCTTCAACAGAAATTGTATTTAAGTAAGGTGTATTGAGACGTTGAATTGGAACATGCTTAGCAATTGCTTGTTGGTAAAGTTTTTCCAACAAGAATGCCGCTCGTTCAGTTCCCATATGTTGTAAAACTGAATCGAATGCATCTTGCCATTCTTGGGTTTCTTGTGCGTCGGAGTCACCGTAAAACGCCATAATTCACCTGTTCCTTGTTCTCTAATCTACTTTGTATTTTTACCACGTTTTACCCCTTTCAAGTTATTGCCTCGGGTGAATGTGGGGGGGGCCTATTATTTTCTGAATGAATAGTCATTGACCGAGCAGTAAACAAAATAACAAAAAAACGCCAATAATGGCGTTTTTTTATACAATCTTTGCGTTAAAAAAGGTTTAGCTTAGTTTTAGATTCATAAATTTAATAACCTTACTTTTTTAACTATGCTTTTATGGAAGCATCGCCAAGTAAGTAGTTGGGTTTTTACGTTGACCGTCTTTTACTACTTCATAATGCAAATGTGGACCAGTACAGCGACCTGTACACCCTACATTAGCAATATGTTCACCTGCAGATACTTGGTCGCCTACACGTACCATTAGACGTGAAGCATGAGCATAACGCGTTAAATAACCATTGCCGTGGTTAATTTCAACATATTGACCATAGCCAGTACCCCAGCCAGATTTAGTTACAATACCTGGGCCTGTAGCATAGATTGGCGTGCCACTCGGAGCAGCCATATCTAATCCGCCATGATGTTCTGCACGACCGCCCATAGTGCGGCCACCAAAGTTTGAAGAAACTCGTACAGTATCAGGAAGAGGGTGAGAAACTAACCAAGAGTAAGAATTTGAAGAAGAGGCATTAAAAGAATTTTTTGCGGTTGTATTACCGTACTTCTTTGCGAGCGACTCATTGTTGAGTTCAACTGTTTTTTGGCGTAAGGTCACTGAAACTTTCGCACTCGCCGGAAGATCTAAATCGTCAGGATGAGTATATGAACCTTGAGATAATGTTTTTGATAGCTGTTCCAATCGATCTGAGTCAGTAGATTGGTTAATTGTTTGATAATCTGCAAAAGCAACCGATGCTGCCGAAGCGGCAAGTGAAAACGCTAATAAAATACGACGCGTGTGCATAAAAACCTCTTGAAACTGTTCTTACTCAAGTTCCTTATGATCTCTTCCTTGATATCGATTGAAATGAACGCTTAAGATTAAGACAAGAATCCATCCGAGAATGATCATGTCTAAACCCGATAACGTTTTTCAACAAACCGGAAAACACATAAAAACAGGAAACCTTACGTTTCTAACAACGCAAGTCGCGCAATGGCAAAGACTTACGAAAATTATCCAACCCTTATTGCCCCAACCGGAACAATGGCAGGTCGTGTGTTATCAAAATGGCTCTTTAATCATTACTGGTGAAAATCAAGCGATGATTAGTCAACTCAGCTATTTACAGAACCAATATGTATCTAAATTATCTCAGCTTGAAGGGTTAAAAGACTTACAAAGAATTCAGGTCCGATTGAGAAATAAAAATATTCCAAATGTACCCTCAACTGAGCCATCTAAACCCATTCCCCCGGAAACACAAGAAATGTTACGTAGTGCAGCCGACTTCGTGAGCGACCCTAAGCTTAGCCAAGCTTTACTACGTTTGGCAAGCAATAAAAAATGACGAGCTTTCTATTTCTTAATTAGAATCATTATTATTATGTGATTATAATCACACTTTTTAATGTTACATTATAACATAGCCAAGTAAAGACAAGGACTTATGTCACGCTCACATATGGAATTGGACATTGACTCTCGTCATCAAATGTTACAATTTCATAATTACTCGGATCACTTTGAACATTACGTAACAACTGATTATTTAAAGCATGTCCTGATTTATAGCCATCAAACTTGGCAATAATTTGATGACCAAGCAAATACAAATCACCAACTGCATCCAAAATCTTATGTCTAACAAATTCATCAGCGAAACGTAAACCTTCTTCGTTGACGACCCCTGTATCATCTACACCAATTGCATTATCTAAACTTGCACCTAGTGCTAAATTGTTTGCCTTCAGGTAATCCAGATCTTTCATGAAACCAAAAGTACGTGCTTCACTGACTTCATAAACAAACGTTTCAGTCGAAAAATCGATAGTTGCAGATTGATATTCTTTAGCAAATGCCGGATGGTCAAAATCAATCGTGAAATTTAATTGAAAACCATTGTGAGGGCTGAAAATTGCTTTCTTATCATCGATGAGTGCTTCAACTGGTTTTAATATTCTTATGAATTTTTTCGGTGCATCCAATTCACGCAATCCACCTTGCATTAAAAGGTAAATAAATGGACCGGCACTACCATCCATAATTGGAACTTCAGAAGCAGATACCTCAACAATCAGGTTATCAATTCCTAAACCTGCAATCGCACTCATTACATGCTCAATTGTTCCTACTTTTATATCTCCAGTTACCAAGTTGGAGCACATAAAAGCTTCTTGAATGAGCAATGCATTAGCAGGGATATCGACTGGCGGATCCAAATCGATACGGCGAAATACAATACCCCCATCCACGGTATGTGGAATGAAATTGATCATCACTTTTTGACCGCTATGAAGACCTATTCCACTCGCTTTTACCACACGATTGAGAGTACGCTGTTTCACCATGCTTTGTAACTTCTTTTTTAAAACCGCTATACGTTAGCATATTTAGTCATTGATCAAAAATAAAAAAAGGCAGTGTTTAAACACTGCCCTTCATTCAATCTAACGATTATTTACTTACGTTGCTGATTTTTCAAGTAATCTTGAATACTCATTGGAGAAGAACGCGGAGTAGAACTTGCTGTGCTACTGACTTCATTATCAGTGTTTTGACGCTTATTGATTGCAGGAACATCATCTTCATCAACAGATTGAACTGATTGAGACGATGCATGGCTTACCGTATTACGTTTTCTTGGTTCAGCATCTGCTGCATTACGAGTTAAACCAGTTGCAATCACTGTTACGCGTAATTCATCACGTGCATCTGGATCAAATACTGTACCGTAGAAGATTTCACCTTCATCAAGGTCAACAATCTGGTTCACAACATCAGTAATGATCTCAGTCTCACGTAACGTAATGTCATCACCACCCGTAATGTTAATTAACACGCCTTTGGCATTAATAATATTTACGTTATCAAGTAATGGACTACGGATCGCTTGTTCAGCAGCTTGACGCGCACGATCTTCACCACGACCTAAACCAGCACCCATCATTGCGTAACCGCGAGTACTCATTGCAGTTTTCAAATCGGCGAAGTCAAGGTTAATGTGACCACGGTTAACAACCAAGTCAAAGATACTACGTACAGCGTTTAACAACACGTCATCAGCTTTTTTATAAGCATCCTTCATTGAAATATCGCCATATACGCTTAATAAGCGTTGGTTAGGGATAATAATCAATGAATCAACATGTGCTTCAAGTGCTTCAATACCACGCTCAGCAGACTTTAAACGGCGACGGCCTTCAAAGTTAAATGGTGTTGTAACTACACCAACAGTCAAAATACCCATTTCTTTGGCAACTTCAGCCACAACAGGCGCTGCGCCAGTACCCGTACCACCACCCATACCAGCGGTAACGAAAACCATATCGGTACCTTCAAGGTGGTGACGAATGATTTCACGGCTTTCTTCTGCTGCAACTTGCCCTACTTCAGGGTTAGCACCAGCACCTAGACCACGTGTACTTTGCTCGCCTAACTGAATTTTGAAAGGTGCATTCATACAGTCCAGTGCTTGTTTGTCTGTATTGGCACAAACGAATTTAACACCTTGAATATCAGACTGCACCATATGTTGAACGGCATTACCGCCACCACCACCTACACCAAATACAGTGAAACGGGCTTGACCGTTGCCATCGTTTAGTTCATCTTCTATAAATTCAAATGAGGCCATGACCTTTAGGGTTCCTAATACATTATGGCAGTCACTTCAGCCCGTATACTGCCTTGATTTTCAAAAATAACTAATTTTAAGAATGCTGTGCAATACCAACCTTGTCAAGTACAGCGGTTTTCTCTTACAACTTCCTAACAATTCTACCAATAAATACATACATCCTAAAAAATGGCTTTTAATTTGCTATTAAACGCATTCCAGCCATTTACCATTCGTTCCCATACCGAACGGTCATTTGCCTCTTCAGGCTCTTCAACAGCATCTTGCAACTCACTTTGGCTAAACATAAGCAAACCAGCTGCTGTTGCATACATAGAACGACGTAAGGCTGCTTGATGTTGATCATCAGCATAAACCTGTAACGGCGGATTACCCAAATGTGCAGATACACCCAACATACGACGAGCTAAACTCACCATACCTTCTATTTGACAAGCATCCCCTGTCAATACTACACCATGGTATAAACCATGAATTGCACCGCTTTGTTCGAGTTCATCGCGAATCTGGCTAAAGATCTCTTCATAACGGGCAATAATAATTTCTGACAACTCAATCCGGCTAATTGTTTGAGGGCCATCAATTCCTTCTACCTGAATCATGTGATCTGGCTTAACAGCACTTAAATCGACACAACCATGCAGAATTTTAATTCGTTCAGCTTCTTCTGTCGTAGTTTGCAATACAGCTGCAATATCACGTGTAACGTGCTCACCACCGCGTTGCAATGTACGTGCTAGAGCTAAACGTCCATCTAGATAAACAGCAAGATTGGTAATGCCTGCGCCAATATCAACCAGACAAACACCATACTCTTTTTCATCTTTCAGCAAGCTTGCCTCAGCGGTTGCCAGACAAGACACTACCATTTTTTCAACCCCGATATTTGCACCTTTCATGGCACGATCAAGATTTTGCATAGTCGCTATAGGCATCATCATTAACTGATAATGTCCAGTCATACTATGAGCAGTCATATTAATTGGATTCTGCACCCATTCAGCAGAATCACCTAATTCAAAGCCTAGCGGTACTGCACTTGCTAAATAGTAGTCCGAAGTCACATGACTTGCTTTTGCCAATTCTAACGCGCGCACAACTTCATTTGTTGTAATCACATGTGCTGGATTAGATACTGGTGTGCGACCAGAGGCATAAAAGCTTTGCAGCTCGGTACTCGGAATAGATACCCATGCGCTATGAATGCGACATTCGGCCATATTTTCCGCTTCAGCAACAGCATTTTTAATCGCAGCAATGACTTTATCGAGGCTTACAATTTTTCCTTTATTCATGCCTCGATTGCGAGCAGTTGCCATACCGATAACTTGAATGTTATCCGGCGCATGAATTTTTCCAATCAAAACTGAAACTTTATGCGTCCCAATGTCAATCGCAACAACTGAGGGAACAGCTTCACTCATCACTCATACCATTTCTTTGTTGTTTAATACCAGGCAAATTGCCTATTTTAAAGCCACGTATTATGGCTTTGCTTTTGTTCCACCTGCAATGCTTGTGTCATCACTCGTTACAACAAACTGACCATTCACAATTTTAGGTGGTGTTGCGTTCTTCCATTGAATAGATAATCCATTACGATATCGCAAATCAATGGCTGAGATTTTCGACCACACCGGTTTTAAGTCAGATTGTGCCAGATGACTTAAACGTTGCAACTTATTCATTGTTTGATCTTGGTCAACAATAATACGCAAACCAGAATCAAATTGCATAAACCAAGTCATTCGCTCAGTCAGATATAACTCTTTTAAGCGTAAATTAACAGGATGGAATAATTGATTAATTTCATTATAGCGTCGCATCATCATCTTTGACTGACTTACCGGCCCATGAAGCAACGGAAGTTCAGGATGAATTGTCGGCTCCGCCTCACTAAATACATCGCCTCCATCGCTTAACAAGCGACCTGTTCCCCAACGGGCGATAGCATGTCGAGGCATGACACGAACACGAATACCATTGGGCCAAGCACGAGATACAACAACTCGGTCTACCCATGAAATTTCTAATGTTTTGTCACGAATTTGTTCTAAATCAGATGTGAAATAATTCGCTTTTATAATTGGAGCAACATGTTGCATCACTTGTTGGGTTTCAACAGAAGAGGCTGAACCTACAACTTCTAGTTTTGCAACTGTTGCATCTGTAATAACTTTATATAACCCATAAATTCCGACTGCCAGCACTACAAAAGCAATAACCAACAGCACCCATCCACCAGCATTCGCAAGCTTCTGCTTACGCGTAGGCGGTTTATCATGAATAGAGGTGATGGCCGCACGTTTACGGCGCATGGAAGCCGGAAGTTGTGCCATATTTAAGCCGTACCTTCCAATGTTTGCTCAAGAATCGCAACACACAATTCATCAAAGCTATAACCAACAGCTTTAGCAGCTTTTGGAACTAAAGAGTGACTGGTCATACCTGGAACAGTGTTTACTTCTAAAAGCCAGAAATTGCCTTGCTCATCCTGCATCGCATCAATACGGCCCCAGCCTTCCGCACCCACCGCCTGAAAAGCACGTAAACACAATGCCTGTAGGTTTTTCTCTTCAGCCTCACTCAGGCCACAAGGAATACCATACTCGACATCATTACGTTGATATTTCGCTTCATAGTCATAGAAAGCAACATCTGCTGGTGGTTGCAAACGAATGACAGGCAAAGGTTGTCCATTTAGGAATGAAATTGTGAACTCACGACCGGTGATCCATTTTTCTGCCATCACCACAGCATCGTGCTGAGTCGCCTTTTCAATTGCTGCAGCAAAGTCTTCTACTTTCTCAACCTTACTCATGCCGACACTTGAGCCTTCATGTACAGGTTTGATAATGACAGGTAAGCCTAACTCAGCAATCACCGCATCTAAATCTGTTTCTTTAGTAATAATGCGATATGGCGCTGTAGGTAAATCGCTACCTTGCCAGATTTGCTTAGTTTTAACTTTGTCCATGCCAATCGCAGAACCTTGCACACCTGTTCCTGTATAAGGCAGATTTAACCATTCAAGTACACCTTGAATCTGGCCATCTTCCCCCCCGCGACCATGCAATACAATAAATGCACGATCATAATTTACAAGTTCAGTCACACTGCGGTCTTGTGGATCAAATGCTTCAGCCTGAACACCTGAACGTAACAAAGCGTCCAAAACTGCCTGACCACTATCCAAAGACACAGCACGCTCAGCCGATTTCCCACCAAATAACACGGCAACTTTGCCGAATTTTGTAGCATTTGACACGTTTAAATCCTTAACCCGATAATTCAATACTTTTTGTTTATTTCACATACAAATGATGTTGCGCAAGTTCTACTGAAATTGCTCCCACGTTACCCGCACCTTGCGTTAATAACAAGTCATTTGGTTGTAACACATTTTGCATGATGTTTTGCAAATTACCTTCCACCGGATCAACCAAAATTGGTTCTACTTGTCCGCGTAAACGAATACTACGCGCTAAAGTACGGCTGTCTGCACCCACAATAGGCTTTTCACCAGCAGGGTAAACTTCCAACAATAATAATTGATCGACTTGAGAGAGCACTTCAATGAAGTCATCAAAACAATCGCGGGTACGAGAATAACGATGTGGTTGGAACAACATAACCAAACGACGATCTGGATGACTTTGACGAGCAGCTTTAATTGTTGCTTCTACTTCTTTCGGATGGTGTCCATAGTCATCAACTAACTTAACGTTGCCATCAGCAAGTTCAAATTCACCTTGCACTTGGAAGCGACGGCCAACGCCACTAAATCCTTCTAATGCACGGCTAATTGCATCATCAGAAACGCCTTCATCTGTGGCGACACCAATTGCGGCCAAGGCATTTAAAACATTATGTAAGCCTGGTTGATTAATTGTTAAACGCAATGGTTCACGGCCTTTACGCAACACAGTGAAGTGCGATTGCATACCATCTTGTTCAATATCAACTGCACGAATGTCATTATCTTCATTAAAACCATAAGTAATGACTGGACGGCCTACACGCGGCAGAATTTCACGAATGTTCGCATCATCACCACAAACTACAGCCAAACCATAAAATGGTAAGTTATGAAGGAACTGTACAAACGTATCTTTTAATTTATCAAAGCTTCCTTCATAGGTATCCATATGGTCAGCATCGATATTGGTTACAATCGCTGCCATTGGCTGCAAATAAAGGAAAGATGCATCTGATTCATCAGCTTCAGCCACGATGAAACGGCTTTCACCTAACGCTGCATTTACGCCTGTACTGTTAAGTAAGCCGCCAATAACATAAGTTGGATCAAGGTTTTCTTCCGCCAACATCGTCGTCAAAAGACTTGTAGTTGTGGTTTTACCATGTGTACCAGCCACAGCAATACCGTGACGGTAACGCATAAGCTCGCCTAGCATTTCTGCACGACGCACAATTGGAACGCGCTGTTCAATCGCAGCTTTAATTTCCGGATTTTCTGGATCAATTGCTGTAGAAACTACAAGCACATTGGCATTTTTAATATTTTCTGGTTGATGGCCAATATAAACCTTGATGCCATTTTTCTCTAATTGTTCTGTAGTTTTAGACGCCTTAATGTCCGAACCGGAAATTTTATAGCCTTGGTTACCCAAAACCTCTGCAATGCCACACATCCCAGCGCCACCGATCCCCACAAAATGAATGTGTTTGATACGGCGCATTTCAGGCACTTTAATCAGTTTTTTTGCTTGGTTCGCAGCTGTTGATGGAGACATAGTAAATCCGATTACATTTTTTGGATAAGATCAACCACATGCTGAGTCGCATTTGGTTGGGCATGTTGACGCGCTTTCACTGCCATTTCAGTAAGTAATTGGCGGTTCATCAGCGAAGTGAACAATTCATTTAAAACATCTGGCGTCATGGTCGATTGCTGGCAAATTTTCGCAGCACCGACATCCGCCAGAAATTTGGCATTTGCAGTTTGATGGTCATCAACTGCTATAGGGAGTGGTACAAAAACTGCGGCCACACCTGCTGTTGCAACTTCTGTTACGGTGAGTGCTCCAGCTCGGCAAATAATTAAATCCGCTTCACTATAAGCTTTTGCCATATCTTCAATAAACGGCAAAACGTGTACAGTTAAATTAGCTGGTGCATCTGCATAAAGTGCTTGAGTTGCCTCAACTTGTTGCTGACCACACTGGTGAAAAATATTGAGTGGAACTTGTAATTGTTTTAATGCTGGAGGTAAGCGTTCATTGAGTGCTTTGGCACCTAAAGAACCACCAACAATTAGAATATTTAGAGGCTGTCCTGCTTGCGCACGCTCATCATAACGCCACTTTGGGCTTAAAATATCTGTGATTTCATGACGTACAGGATTTCCTGTTGTAACGACTTTTCCACCAGCAGGAAAGGTATTTGGAAATGCTTCACATACGACTTTAGCAACACGAGACAACTGCGCATTGGTAAAACCTGCAACTGCATTTTGCTCGTGAATAAGTACAGGAATACCTAACAAACGTGCGGCCAAACCACCCGGCCCCGCAACATAACCGCCAAAGCCTGCAACTGCATCAACTTTAAGTTGTTTCATATAACGCATTGCACTAAAAGTGGCTTTTAAAATTTTAAAAGGTGCAGCAACTTTACGGACTAATCCATTGCCACGAACACCTTGGATATCAATTTGATATATTGGAATATTTTGATCTTTTAATAACCGATTCTCCATACCTGTTGGCGTGGCTAACCATGAAACCTGACAACCTTGTTGTTGAAGTTGTTTGGCTACGGCGAGGGCTGGAAAAACATGTCCACCTGTACCGGCAGCCATCATCATGACATGTTTGGGTTTGCTTTGCTGTGAATCGGTCACGGTCTAATTCTTCAACTCAAAAAACAATGGAAATTGTCATCTATTTTTGTAGCCGTTTATTTTAATCCTAAAGCTTCATTAACGAAAAGCTAATTTCACTCGTTTATAACAGAAAGATGTGCTTTTTTGAAAATATGCCTACAAAGCTGTGGTGTATTTAGTATTGTTATTTTATTAATTCATATATTTTCAGGTGATTTCCAATAAATACCGCTGAAAATCACCTGAAACAAATAATTAAGCTGTGCGGCCAGCTTCTAATACATCAAATAGATCATCGGCAATGGATGTACCAAATTGAGCATCAATTTCGCGTATACAGGTTGGACTAGTGACATTAATTTCAGTGACATAATTACCAATCACATCTAACCCTACAAAAACTAAACCTTTTTCGCGCAAGAAAGGGCCAATTTTAGCTGCGATCAACTTATCATTTTCAGTAAGCGGACGCGCTTGGCCTAAACCGCCTGCCGCCAAGTTACCACGCACTTCACCATTTTGTGGAATACGAGCTAGACAGTAAGGAACAGGTTCGCCATTTACCATTAAAATACGCTTATCCCCTTCTACAATTTCAGGAATGTAGCGCTGAGCCATAATTGGACGAGTACCTAACTCTGTAAGCATTTCTAAGGTAGAACCAATATTTACACCATCTTGATATAAACGGAAAATTCCCATACCACCCATACCATCAAGTGGCTTAACGATTACATCGCCATGTTCTTTAATAAATTCACGAATTAAACTTTGTTGCGATGTCACAAGTGTAGGCACTTGCAGTTCTGGAAACTGCGTTGCAAAGAGTTTTTCATTGCAATCACGCAGTGACTGAGGCTTGTTAATAATCCATGAACCTTCGCGCTCAGCTTGCTCAAGCACATAAGTCGTGTAGACAAAATTCATGTCAAACGGCGGGTCTTTACGCATCAGCACAACATCGTAAGCCGCAATAGATTCTTTTTTCTTTTCGCCTAGCTCATAGTAATGGTTGTAATCTTCGAACACCTTTAACGGTGAAATGAGGCCGTAAGCTTTGCCTTGATCAATATATAAATCTTGTTGTAATGCATAACCTAACTCATGTCCACGACGGCTCGCCGCCCACAACATTGCCATGGTTGAATCCTTTTTAAGGTTTACGGTTTCAATCGGATCCATGACGACAAGTACACGCATACTCAAGCTCTTCTTAAAATTTAAATTAGCATGAGTATAACTGAGATTTTTCACTGGTTTTTCTTAATTTCAGTAAAACCTTATCGGTTATTTCTTTATCTTGAATTAAGCTAAATTCAGTTAAACTAAGGTTATAAGATACTATTTTTAAAGGCTAAACATGAAACTTTATCGCTATTTAACTGGCCCTGATGACTCTGCTTTTTGTGCACGAGTGACTAAGGCTCTGAATCATGGCTGGGAATTATATGAAGCACCCACTATGACTTTTAACGGCACGCATGTCATTGTGGGACAAGCAATTTGCAAAACAATTGATGAAAATTATGATCCAGAAATGGATATTTTAGATGTTCTCAAAAATAACGCGTAATTCCAGAAGGGTGCTTTTAATCGATGAAAAGTCCCCTTTAAAACCCAATTAACAAGAAAAACTAATGAGTCAACTCATACAATTCGTTTAATTTGCTAATTAACTTACTAAAAATCAGTTATTAAAAAATAAATATGTCATTTTTTAAGGTAATAGTTCTTTTATTCTAAACAATTAAATGATTATAATTATCATTTATACTTTTATTTTTGTTAATTGATTTTATTTTTATGTTAAGAATTTCTATACCATCTCCCCAAATGAAGCGTCTTTTCCCGCTGAGCTTACTCAGTTTAATGATCTTGAATATTCAAGGTGCCTACGCAGAGGAACCGACTGATTCAGCCGCAAAAGTGGCAGCTACCATGCCCACGATAAAAATTGAGGCAATGAGTGAGCTCGACCCAATTAAAAGTTATATCGACTATGATAAAGCCAATGTCACACGTAATGGTTTAGACAAAAAAGATATTCCTCAAACCATTGATACAATTGATGTTCAGAAATATAAAATTTATGGATCAAATGATTTAAGCGTTATGCTGCAAGGCACCCCTGGCGTATCAACCAGTTACGATATGCGCGGTGATGGCATCACGATTCGTGGCTTTGGTGCTGATACAGGTGATATTTACCGTGATGGTATACGTGAAAGCGGACAAGTACGTCGTAGTACAGCAAATATCGAACGTATTGAAATTTTAAAAGGCCCCGCCTCTGTTTTATATGGCCGTAGTGCTGGCGGCGGGGTTGTGAATATGGTGAGTAAATTCGCCAATTTTGACTCTAAAAGTTCAGTTGGTGCATACGCAGGTTCTTACGACAACTACGGAACAACGGCTGACATTAACCAAGTACTTAATGACAATTTAGCAATACGTTTGACTGGAGAATATGGTGAATCAGGGAGCTTCCGCTCCGGCATTGAAAATAAAATTGAAATGTTTTCACCAAGTTTCACTTATAAAAATGATGATGGAACTCTCACTTGGACTACACAATATACCTATGACAAATTAGGTCGTGTACCTGATCGCGGACCATCACGTGACATTCTGCCTGCAGGGACTTCAATTAAAATGGGATTTGCCCAAGACGGCGATTATGTTGATGATATTTTGCAAGTGGTCCGCACCGATGTGAATTATCAATATGCGCCTGATTGGAACTTTCACTGGGCAGCAAGTTACCGACAAGCAGAACAAAACTTTGACCACTTTTATTTTGGAACTTATTGTGGTTTAGATGGTAAAAACTCAAAGAATGAGTCTTGTACTAAAAAAGGTTACGTCGACCAAATTTACTACTGGCAACAAACCAGCAATAAGACCACCACCAATACATTTGATATTAAGGGCAAGTTCAAAACAGGCTCACTTGAACATCAAATTATGATGGGTACAGACTGGACATATGAACAACGAGAGCCACGTCTAGCCAATAAAACTCAAAATGGGTCAGCCATTTATGGTTACGTTAATCCAATCACTGGTGAACGAGAGTACAGTCGTGGCAATGGACCATTAAAGATTAGTCAGCATAACTATAATGAAGGCACAACTTACGGCGTATTTATTCAAGATTTAATTGGTCTAAATGACCAACTTAAACTCATGCTGGGCGTCCGCTACGATTACTTTGACTTTTCAACCACCAACAAGCTGACAAAAGAACACCGTAATGTAAAAGATGGCAGCTTTAGCCCAAATGTTGGTTTGGTATGGCAACCGCTTCCTGAACATAGCTTTTATACGTCTTACTCTAAAAGCTTTGCTCCATTTGGCGGACAAATGGGTGTTAACCAAGTTACTGGAAACACCGATGTCACAAAAATGGATAAAGAACCTCAATATAACGAGCAATATGAAGTTGGGGTAAAAAGCGAATGGTTAGATAATCGTTTAAATACTCAATTTTCTGTCTTTGATATTCGTAAAAATAATATTCGCTATAAACCAAATCCTAATGAGCAACCAGAAGTATGGGCAACTGCGGGTCAGCATCAATCTCGTGGTCTTGAATTTAGCTTTATTGGCCGCGTACTTGATAATGTCTTTGTGCGCGGTGGTTATGGCTACACAGATGCAAAAGTAAAAGAAGATAAACAAAAACCTGAACAAGAAGGCAACTATTTAGCCAATACATCTAAAAACACGGGTAATTTATTTGTTCGCTATTTACCAACTGAACAGTGGTATACCGAAGTGGGCGTGACCTATGTCGGGTCTTATTATCCAAATATTAATAATCAAGTAAAAATGGAAGGCTTTAACCGTGTCGATGCAGCGATTGGCTATAGTGCAGATCCATGGAATGTCACACTTGCGGTGAATAATCTAACCAATAAAGAGTACTGGCGTTCAGACAGTATGCCAGGCACACCACGTAATGTGTTATTGCGTTTGAATTATCAGTTCTAAAAAAAATATTAAAAAGGCATACCCCTATTTAGAGGTATGTCTTTTTCTTTTTAGATACCGTATTTTTCGCGATAAGCTTGCATGTTTGCTAGCGCTTCTTTTTTCAGCTTTGGGATGACTGAACAAGGATACAAAGAGAAATTAGGCATGATGCTAGAGTGTAAAAAGTGTGATGAGAAAGATTTCGTAGATTCGCCATTATGTTAAATGAACTATTAAATAAGGCTAAACTCAAGATAGCTCAGCACGGTACTTTTTAAAATTAAAAGTCATATACCAATTGGCATTTGCTGTGATTTCTCACCAACCCTTCAGTTTGTCGTTTAGTTACTTCAACTTCTATCCATGAAAATTTAAATCATCAATACCTGATAATTCTAAAGTTATTGATGATTTAATTAGACCATTTCATAGTCCAAGAACTATGATTACAGCTACTTTTTAAATGGCCACAACAACTGCTTGAAATATCGATTCGATATAGGGGTACGAATGCCCAAACTATCTGCGGAAACTGCTTTTTCTTCGTAGTGAAAAGTGCCAAAAATATGATCCCAAATCACAAAAACCTCGGCAAAATTTTTACTGCCAAAGCCCTGTTTATGGTGCCAACGATGTACTTCAGCAACAGCAAATACATGTTTTAATGGCCCTGCCCGATAGTCTAAGTTGGCGTGTTGAAAACTTAAATGTACCGCAGTAAAGGTTAGCCAACAACCTACCAGCAAGGTTGGTGCCCCTAATATCGTTAACACCAATAAACTAGGTGTTGCTAGTGCAATCGCACTTAATGGATGACGTTTTTCACCATTTAACCAATATAAGCGTTTAGGTTGATGATGAATGGCATGTAATTTCCACAACCAGCGCCGACGATGACTCAGTTTATGCATATACCATAAACCAAAATCGATAATTATCCCCACCAGTAAAAATTGTACCCATATTGGCCATTGAATAGGCCATAATTTAGAAAAAAACTCGAATTTAAGGATAAATTGTAAAATTGTTGCGGTTATTAGAATAAGTGCTACATTAAAAATCGCATGAAAAATGTCAGTGAATGTATCCTCTTGATCATGTAACCATTTTTGCTGATATGGCAAAAAGCGCTCTAACATTGCAACCATAGCGCTAATGGATACAATGCATACTAGTGCGGATGGCCAATAGGGTATTTTTTGATAAGCCATCAATAATACTATTGCTAAGGTCGTAACAGATAAAATCGGATAACTCAAATAACGTATAAAAAAATGACTATACTTTAGCATGATGATGTCCTCTATTTAGATTGATCACTACCATGCAGGATTGTTTGATGTTTAAATTGAATAAAACGGCTATATTTTATTTAAAAAGTGAATTTACTTAAGATTCAGGCAACAAGATCATCTTGTTTTGAATGTTTTTGACAGCCGAAGGTTGTATACCAAACATTTGCATACAGGTTCTAGAAAAATGTGCTTGATCGGTAAAGCCACTCTGATACGCTGCTGCAGTTAAATTATTTTCTTCATGTAGATTTTTAAGTGCAATAATCAAGCGTAACCACTTGCGATAACTACGTAATGAAATACCAAAATGGGAATTGAACCAATGTGCTAGACGACTTTCAGATAAGTGATGTAATGCCGCCAGCTCCTGACGTGAAGGAACATAATTATATAATAGATGTTGATAGATATAGCCATTCATTAATTGAGCACGTTCACTAGCTACCATACAATCAAAATAGCACTGTAATTGAGCAAAGGCTTTGGTAATATTATTAGTATGCAAAAAATAAAGCCGCAATTGCTCCAAAAGCGTTGTTGGCAGTATTTGTATCTGAGAAGTTGAGGCAAAAAATTGGTGTATAGCCTGCCCTAAATAATAAGTTCCATCCAAATAAATCGAGCAATACTTGCCTTTCTGTAACTGATGCACAGTATTTGCTGGAATGAAAAAACCCCTACCCGTATATAACTGCTCGTATCCAATAATCTGCATAGATTGTAGTGGATCAAGGGGAAAAGTGATCTGATGCGCAAGATGTCGATGTGGTCTGTTATCTCCTGCTTGTCCACAAAAATAACCGTAACCCAAACCAATAGCCATCTGACCTTGCCAATGTGATAGCTGCTCTTTTTTTATCATGTTTATATTTTACAAGATTAACGCTAAAATTGAATGCTTCATAAAGATATTTAAATAATTCAGTTATATTAGTATTGAGATGGAATATATAAAATTTAAGAGTCCTCAAAAATAAAAACTTGATTTCTTTTAATTTAAGAAATTCTAAAGTTAACATAATGCAGTCATAATAACTTCCTTTTAAATCAATTCCTTATCTCACTTACTAAAACCCAGTCACACTCGATCGGGCTTTTTCATGATTTTTCACGTTCCACGGCTATGATTCAACCCATTTTTTACAAATTTAATGAGATCTACTCAACAATTTAATCCTCTGATAAATGAAAAAGGAAGCCATCGCTTCCTTTTTTCAATTCAATATAGACTTAGATACCGTATTTTTCACGATACGCTTGCATATTTGCTAGGGCTTCTGTTTCGCCTTTCGCTTCCAAATAATCCATTAAATCTTTCATGGTAATCAGTGCATGCACAGGGATTTCTAATTCTTTTTGAACTTCTTGAATTGCGGAAAGTTCACCTTGACCACGTTCTTGACGATCTAGCGCAACCAACACACCCGCAATAGTTGCACCAGCATTTTTCAAAATCGTTACGACTTCACGAATCGCTGTACCTGCGGTAATTACGTCGTCAATAATCCAAACTTTTTTACCTTCAACCGCAGCACCAACCAAAACACCGCCTTCACCATGATCTTTTGCTTCTTTACGGTTAAAGCCCCATGGCACGCTCTTGTTATGTGTTTGCGACAAAGCAACAGCAGTCGCTGCTACAAACGGAATACCTTTGTAAGCTGGTCCAAAAATCACATCAACATTTTCACATTGTGTTAATTTATCAGCATAGCCTTGCGCTAAAAGAGATAAAGCTTCACCATCGTTGAGTAGGCCTGCATTAAAAAAATAAGGACTCACGCGTCCAGATTTTAAAGTAAACTCACCAAATTTAAGCACACCGCGTGATAATGCGAGTTCGATAAATGCTTGCGGGTGAAATGACACAGGCGTTGTCATGAGGTGCTCCAAATTCACAATTGAGGTTAAATTTTCGCATGATACCAAAGGATCAGTATCCAAGTGATGTAAAAATTCTTCGAGTCGTTTCCATTAACGTAAATGGCTTACGTTCTTCAGTAACGAAAGGCTTACTTGAATGGTTAGAACAATCAGATGCCGATGTCGTATGCATGCAGGAAAGCCGCATTACCCATGAACAATGGACTGAAAAATTCAGACCCGAAGGATGGCATACCCATCTCTTTCCAGCAGAGCGTGCAGGTTACGCGGGGACTGCGATATATAGCCGCCTACCCTTCGTCTCTGTTAAAGATGGATTAGGGTTTGAGCTGGCTGACAGTCAAGGCCGCTTTATTTCTGCGGAATTCGATTTAGGTTTGTCACATCCGGTACATATTGCATCATTATACTTACCTTCGGGCTCAAGTGGTGAAGAAGCGCAAGCACGTAAAGATTTATTTTTAGGTGAATACGCAAAAATCTTGAAACAATGGCGTGATGAAAACAAGTCAGTCATCATTTGTGGTGACTACAACATTGTTCATAAACGAATTGATATCAAAAACTGGTCAGGTAACCAAAAATCATCGGGTTGCTTACCACATGAGCGTGCATGGCTTGACCATATTTATGATGAACTGGGCTATGTCGATACTTTCCGTGTAGTTCGCACAGAAGCGGAACTTTATTCATGGTGGTCAAATCGCGGTCAAGCGCGTGCAAAAAATGTAGGGTGGCGTATTGACTACCATGCATGCTCGCCAGACTGGAAAGCACGTACAACTAACGCATGGGTTTATAAAGATCAATGGTTTAGCGACCATGCACCCGTTATTATCGACTATAAAATTCAAGAATAAGTGAACACTCGTTCACTTACATTGTCGTTTTCGCTTACAGCATATGTCGTTTTTGAGTATTTTTCTTACACAGCTTTAACGGCATTATAGCCCCACGGCACAGGGAAGCAGTCAGGATGACGCAAAAGGATAGGACGCCGTAGGAAGATAAAATAAACTTATGATAAGTTTATTTGCAAGGATGTGACATTGGACGTTGAAATGAGACCCGCATGATCAGGATGATTAAATGCGGGTTTTCTCTTTTCTGTCTCTTATTTTGCGCTAAGTTCTTTTAGTTTTAACTTCTTCTTATTAAGCTCATTATTACCTTGTCTTATGACAATAACATGACATTTCTCTTTCGATTAATCATTAATTTTCATTTGTTTTAAAAGTATCGGTATAAAGTAGTGCTCAAAAGCATTTTGGGTTAGGCTGTGTGCTCTCTCTTTTTGACATGGTCCGATAAAATGTTAAAAATTTATGGAATTAAAAACTGTAACTCAATGAAAAAAGCATTTGATGCCTTACAGGCTAAAGGGCTTAACTATGATTTTCATGATTATAAAAAACAAGGCATTGATGCAGATACTTTAAAAATATGGTTAAAAGAAATTGGAAAAGATACCGTTCTCAACAAAAAAGGAACGACTTGGCGCAAGCTTTCAGAAGAAGAACAAAATCGTGCTCTAAGCAGTGAAGATCACCTGATTGAAGCACTTATTGCTCAACCAAGTTTGATTAAAAGACCTGTTTTAAAAACTTCACAAGGTTTCATTGTAGGTTTTGATGAAACCACCTATCAAAATATTCAAGCCTAAAAAAACGAGCCATTTGGCTCGTTTTTTATTAAAACTTTTAGTTCGCGCGAATCCACGTTTGGTTACGACCAAGTGCAGAAACGCCAATATAACCACGTAATTTAAGCTTTTTGCCGCCATCAGTTAACTCACCTTTCAGTTTGTAAGTTTTACCTGATTTTGGGTCTAAAATCGTACCGTTTTCATAACTGTTACCACCTACATTTTTTAAATTATGTACAATGGTGACACCTTTAAGCGGTTTGTTTTTGTACGGGCCTTCACATTTTGTACAAGCGTTTTCTTCACCCGGTGTCAAAATGTTCTGAATGGTTGCAGTTAAGGTTCCGTCCTTCTGTTCCGTAAATTTCACTACGGCTTTTGGCTTGTTGGTCTGATCATCAATCGTTTTCCATACCGTTCCATTGAGTGAATCAGCCGCATTGGCAAATGCAGCCATACCAATGAGTCCTAAAGCTAAAGCAATCTTTTTCATTTTTGTAATATCCTTGGGTCTTTCAAGATTTTTAGTATTCAGAAGTCGCAAAGATATTGCAATTTTTGAATGTGACTGTTTCGTGTAACCTTGTAATCTTGCAAAATAAAATTTACAAGAAAACAAGAAACTAGCATAAAAATGGATGCTATATGAATATATCAAATGTTTGGAAATATTATTTTACAGAAACTTTTCTTAAAACAACAATTCGCAAGCCAAGCCAGCTAAATTTGCCGGCTACTGCCTTACGTCCTGTACTAGATCAGATGTGTCGTGCTTTTCCACGACAAAAAAATGTTTCTGTGCGCCCGATTCGACTAGCAGGCATTAAAGGTGAAGAAATCAAACCGCAAGATTCTGCGACTCAGCTGATTTTTCACATTCACGGCGGTGCTTTTTTCCTTGGTAGTGTTAAAACACATCATGCTTTTATGACGGATTTAGCTGCCCGTACTCAAATGCAGATTATTCATGTGGACTATCCGCTTGCACCTGAACATCCATACCCTGAGGCAACCGAAGCTTTATATGACATCTACCAGTCTTTGGTGGTACAAGGTATTCAGCCGAAAGATATTATTTTATCAGGTGACTCATGCGGGGCAAATTTAGCGCTAGCACTTTGCTTGCGTTTGAAAGAACAACCCGAACTCATGCCGAGTGGCCTAATTTTATTGTCTCCATTTTTGGATTTAACACTCACGAGTGAGTCTCTTCGGTTTAACAAAAAGCACGACGCCTTATTATCTATTGAAGCCCTACAAACAGGCACTCAGTACTATATAGGCAATCATATCGCAGCTGATGACCCACGCGTTTCACCTATTTTCGATGACTTACATGGCCTACCACCCACTTTGGTTCAAGTGGGTTCTAAAGAAATCTTATTAGACGATGCCAAGCGTTTTAGAGAAAAAGCTGAAGATGCTGGCGTTAAAGTTCAATTCAAAATTTATACGGGCATGTGGCATAACTTCCAGATGTTTAATGCATGGTTTGATGAGGCTAAACAAGCATTGACAGATATTGCTGAATTTGCCCACGAACTCGATAAAACTTAATTTATTTATAAATGATGTGAATAGACCTCAAAACTTTTCACATCATTTTCTTTATAAAAAGTCATCATATATAAATTGAAAATCATGTTATGTTTAAAATATAAATTATTGAAACAATCCAATTTTAGGATGGTCTAACAAAGAGGCATCTATATTTAGGAGCCCTTATTTATTATGAAAAATCGTTTAATCACTTATCCCGTAAATAGAATAAAACAGGTGATAATCGATTTCATCCACAATAATCACATCATCAACTGGACGCCATTACAAAAAAGCGCACTGATGCTCACACTTGCTTGCGCAATGAATTTCAGTTGGATTTTATGGAAAGGCTATATTTTAATTACACCAAGTGTCTGGCAATGGGCAAATTTACCTTTAGTTGAATCACAAATCTGGCTCAATTTATTTACCTTATTTTTATTAGTCCTTTTGATTATTCCCTGTTACCGCTACAAAAATGATGAATGGGCTCAAAAAGTTATTCCTTTCATTAGCGTGCAGTTCTTTGCACTTATGCTATGTCATGATGGATATTTAATTGGCAGTATCAGCCCTGCCACTATGGTTGGTTATGTGGGTACGATTGGGGTGGGTTTGGTGTTATTTGACCGTAAAATTGTTTATAGCGCCCTTGTACCTGCCACAATTATTTTAACTGTTTGTACATATTTAAGTATGACAGGTGCTTTAGCGTATGCACCTCTATTTAATTTTAGAGCCATGGATCATGCCCAAACCAATTCTTTCTGGTTAGGAAGTATGGCTTTTTTTATTATGCCGATTTTATTGGCTTGTTTTATTTTATTTGAAATATTACTCACCCAATGGCGTCAGCGAGAAACTTATATTCAACGTTTAAGCCAAATCGACCCATTAACTAATGTATTAAATAGACGTAGTTTAAACATGCATTTGGAGTCGCTACACCAACAACAATTTGATTATGCTGTGGTACTTCTTGATATCGATCATTTTAAAAAAATTAATGATATATACGGCCACCATCAAGGTGATCAAGTCTTAATTGAAATTGCTCAATGTCTTTCTGATAATTTGCGTAGCGAGGATATTATTGGTCGATTTGGTGGAGAAGAATTTATTTTACTACTCCCCCATACAGATATTATTCAAGCAGAAAAAATTGCTGAGCGTTGTCGCCAAGCCTTGCAAGAATTACCTGTTTTTACCGCTCAAAATAATCCTATTCACATTAGTGCGAGTTTTGGAATAAGCAGTTCAGCTTTTGCACAAGATCCTTATCTGGTTATTCGGCAGGCTGACCAAGCACTCTATGCAGTAAAAGCTTCGGGACGTAATCAGGTACGTACATTTCATCAGACCGAAGCTATCGATACCTTATGATTCTTTGAATTTTGCCAAACTCGCGAGTTGCTGCAAAAGCTCTTGCTGGCTAAAAGCGCCCGTTAAACGTAAAGCACGAATCTCTTTTTGCTCTGGGCTTAAAAATAGATACGTTGGTGGCCCTAAAATATTCCACTGCTTGAGTAGCGCTTCATGCGACTGGTCATAATGGCTCAAATCAAGCTTAATTAAATAATAAGGTGCAAGAGCAGATTGAACCTCTGGTGCTTTTAAAATACGGTGCTCAATCGGTTGGCAGGCAACACACCAATCTGCGTAGATATCAACCACAATAGCTCGGTCAGTAGGTGCTGCCACTAAAATTTTCTCAAAGTCCGCTGCTGTAGTTGCAATATGCCACTCGGCCATATGATTAGAACTTTGCAAAGTTCGATTTTGAATGTGTTGATATTGGTTATAGGCTACAAAAGGGGTAACGATTAATAATAAAATCGCATAGAGCCACTGTAGCTGCCCTTTTTTCCAGGAAAACTGATAAACAGCATAGGTTATAAAAGCAAGGCCTAATACGAGGCTAAGCACTTGCATGCCCAAATCTGGCAGCAAAGGACGAATAAAATAAAGACTTAATCCCAACATCAGAAAAGCAAAAATTACTTTAATCTGATGCATCCAGTCGCCCGCTTTAGGCAAGAATTTTGCCCCTAAAATACTTGCCAGCAATAGCGGAATTCCCATTCCAAAGCCTAGGCAGAATAAAAGCAAAGCACCTTGCCACTGATTTTGCGTTTGAGAAATAAATAATAAAGTTCCAGCGAGAGGTGCGGTCATACAAGGCCCCACCAAAAGCGCAGAAACGACACCCATAACCCCAGCACCGACCAAAGTACCGCCTTGTTGCATTGACTGAATACGGTCAAGTCGGTTTAACCATGTCTGAGGTAAACGAAGCTCAAACAAACCAAATAAGTTCAGAGCAAAAACAATAAACAGCAAACTAAAAGCAATTAAAGTCGCTGGCTGTTGTAACCAGCGTTGGAAATTTAAGCCTGCCGAAGAAGCAATTAAACCCAAGCCTGCATAAACTAATGCCATGCTACACACAAAAGTAAGCGCAATGGTCCAAGCCTTTAAACCTTTATGTTCACGAATGATCAGTGAAGTTAAAATAGGAAGCATTGGTAAAGAACATGGCGTAAATGCGAGCAACATGCCTAAACCTAAAAATAATAAAACTCCATACCAAAGCGAGTGTTCAATTAACTTGGCTGACCAGATCTGATCTTGCGCAATTTGAGGTGTAGTTGTATCAGCTGCTGTCTCTGTATTCTGCTCTTTTTCTAAAGATTCTGAACTCGAGGAAGTGTCGGATTGTGTATTCGCTAAATCTAGTAATCGTTTTGGCGCTGTTCCTGCTTGGTTTTGCACACCCACCAAGCCATCTGCATCGGTTTGAAACTCAATGGTTTGAGGTGGATAACAAATACGGTCTTTGGCACAGCCCTGCCAAGTCACACTATAGTGCTCTGAAGGCTTAGTCTTAATTTGGAAATTAACTTGATGGTAGTAAACCTGACTTTGCCCATAATTTTCATCATATTGGGCAACCGCTTTAGGTAACTTTAAAGTTAAAGGTTGAGTACCTTGTTGTACAGAAAATTTATGCTGATAAAGATAGTAATTTGGCTGAATCTGCCAAGACAAACTCGCAGTATGCGGCTCAGAAGATTCAACCGAAAATGAAAAAGCTTGTTCGGGTGAGAGTAGCTTATCTTGCGCAGAAACCAACTGGCTAAACACACAAACAGCAACTGCTAGAAAATAAAGAATTCCCTGATGAATAAGCTTTTTCATTAACATAAATTTAAATTGCTTCGATTAGAACAAGAATGCCACGCCTAAGCCACCGTTGTAGCTCTTGTCTTGGCCCTCTAAATCAACCCCGATACTTGCATCGAGCTGAGTACGATCATTTACGGCGTAGACTAAACCTGTCCCTAAACCATATTCGTAATCTTGGCTTTCAGCTTTACGGTAAATGAACTCAGAATAACCTGACAGCTTACCTGCGATTTTATAATCAATCGTTGGAATTGCAGTTACTGCCCAGTTACTATTTTGTACTTCGTAGCGCATGGTAATTGATGTGCCGACTAAGTCATTATATTTATAAGCGACTGCTGAACTTAGGCTATAAATATCGTCATGTGCAGTAAATTCATCATTTCCAGTGGCAATGATCGCTTCAGCTAACACAGCCATTGATAAATTTTCATCGTTTAGATCAATTGCTTTTTTCAAACCGATGCTGACATCACCAAAACCTGAAGTGTCATGTTTTTTACCAGCCCGTTTAGTTTGAGTCCATGCTGGACCTTGCCAACCTAATTGTAATTCCAAACCATCAGCTAAACCGGTACGGAATAACATATCTTCATTTACAGTTACGGTTTTTTCTTTAACGCCATCAACCGTTGACTCTGTATAAGTTGCACTTGGCAAACCTTGTTCCCAAGCCAATTTACCAACTGGAGTAATCCCTGTTCCAAAGCCTGCACCTGGGCGGTCAAAAGAAAACTCCGCAGCGAAAGTACTTCCAGCAGCAACAGTGGTCAAAGCAAAAGTTAAAATTTGAAATGTTCTCATTCTATTATCCAATCAAGTAGTTAGTTCTTTTGACATTTTTGCCCCATGTTGGCGCAATAACTCTAATGTTTCACGCTCTTCTTGAAGCGCTTCTGACCAATCTATTTCATCAAAGTCACAATCAAAGAACAACTGACTGATTGAAGATAAAATAGTGAGTCCCTCTTCATCGCGTGTGTTTGGATCAACTTTTTCATTTAATAAACGTTGAACGGCTGGCGCACATGCTGAGCTTGCCGCATCCCATAAAGGTCCATAAAACTCTTCTGCATCCCAAAGGTGTACATTCGCTTTGGCTTGAATCAAAGCTTCGAGAATATCGAGGTAAACTTGTAATGATTGTTGCTTTTCTTCTTTTGATAGTGGTGTACCCGCTTCATAAGCTTCTGATACATCTTCCCACCATTTAAAAATTCCATCACAAATGATTGATACAGGTGGCCCTTGTTCCGGATCAATAAAGTTCGGATCAAGTCCTTCAGCAAGTAATTTTTGCACTTGCGCGAGTTCTAATTCTTCTATGGCTTTAATTAAAGCTTGCTGCTGGGTGGTTAACATGACCATCTCTCAAAAATATATTAGGGCTATTATGCCTAATCTCTTCTGAAGATTTTAGAGGTTGATTGCATCGCATTGCAAACCTAATGTTGTGAATAGTTTTATTTTCATCAAATATAAAAAAAGCCCCGAAGGGCTTTTTAGCATTTTAAATTAAACTTCATCATCAATGAATTCTGGTTGACCACCTCTCGGGTGTTCTTTTTTCTCAAAAGTATGTTCAAGGCTACGTTTTAATTTTTCAATCGCGCCATGAATCGAGGCGTCAATATTTCCTGCTTTATGATGTACTGCAACTGGTTTCAAACCTGAAGGACGCGCTTCAATCATACAGTGGATATCTTTGTCACCACCTTTGTCCCCATTTTCATCACTAAAATGAACCGAAAAATGCGTAATACGTTCGCTATGACGTTGGAATTCTTGAGTAAGTTCTGCACGTACATAAGTAATTAAACGTTCGCTGTTATGGATGTTTTTATCTGTGCGGATTTCAATATTCATAAATACCATCCTCTCTTTCTTACTGTGGATCTTTTCTATGCAAAACTTTTTTATGTTGGCATGTTTTAAGCATGCATGAACTGACTTCAATTGTACATTTTGATGGTGTAATGGTTTGTTATCTCCTGACTTAAACGTACTGCTTTTAATTTATTTTGAAGATCTTCATACCTTCAATATCAGTCCATCTATAAAAATATGCAAGCTGATTTTTTAAATTTTTATGAAAAATTGAACAAAAGGAGAGCAATCGTGTCCAAATCTTATCTATCTGGAGCAGAGCTTATTGAGCAAATCCAGAAGTCTCCTTATTCACGTGATTTAATCGGTTATCACGGCCAGTCTCCACAGGTTAAATGGCCTAATAATGCCAAGGTTGCTGTGCAATTTGTTCTTAATTATGAAGAAGGTGGCGAAAAACATATAGAGCATGGCGATGATGGCTCAGAACAGTTTTTATCAGAGATTATTGGTGCCGCAAGTTACCCAGCTAAACATATGTCGATGGACTCTATGTACGAATATGGTTCACGTGCTGGATTTTGGCGCATTCATAGTGAATTCCAAAAGCGCAAACTTCCAATGACAATTTTTGGGGTTGCAATGGCACTTGCTCGTAACCCTTATATTGTAGAAGCGATTAAGCAAGCTGATTACGATGTGGTTTCTCATGGTTACCGCTGGCTTCACTATCAAGATACCGATAGTGAAGTCGAAAAACAGCATATGGAGCAGGCTTTAACTGTCTTAGAAAACCTTTTTGAAAATAAAGTGATAGGTTGGTACACCGGACGTGACAGCCCCAATACACGTCAGTTACTCGCAGAGTTTCCACAAATACAATATGACTCAGATTATTATGGTGATGACCTGCCTTTTTGGACAACGCTTACAAACGCTGAGGGTGCATCACGTCCTCATCTGATTATTCCTTACACTTTAGAATGTAACGACATGAAGTTCTGTTCACCGGGCGGCTTTAATAGTTCAGAACAGTTTTTTCAATATTTGAAAGATAGTTTCGATGTGTTGTATGCAGAGGGAGAAACTGCACCAAAAATGATGTCGATTGGAATGCATTGCCGCATTTTAGGGCGTCCGGGCCGTTTTAAAGCACTACAGAAATTTCTCGACTATATCCAAATGCACGATCGGGTCTGGATATGTCGTCGTCAGGATATTGCTGAACATTGGTATAAAAATCACATAACTAAATAATTGATTTTTAATTTTCAAAATCCTTAAACGAATTAAAACTCGCTATTGGCACTGTTATTGCTAAAACTCTATATCAAGACAACGAGTTTAGGAATAACAGTGTTTTTAGCCGAGTTTAATCAAGCCCCACCAGAACAACTCAAGACTTTGTTAAAAAACTGTGTCCACATTCAAGCATGGGCCGAAAAAATCATCTCAAAACGCTCCTATTCAACAAAAGCATCTCTTTTGGAATATGCAGAACAATTAAGTCAAATGTGGTCATGGCAAGAGATTCAAGCAGCTTTAGCAACTCATCCAAAAATTGGTGAACGCGAAACTAAAAAACAACTCAATGCAAAAGAGCAAGATTTTTCATCTAAAGAACAAGCTGGCATTTCTTTAGATGAACAAACACAACAAGCTCTGCTGCAAGGTAATCTTGATTATGAACAAAAGTTTGGCTTTATTTTTTTAATTAAAGCGGCAGGCCTCAGTAGCGATGAAATTTTAAAAAAGCTACATGAAAGACTAAAAAACGACTTAGCTATCGAAAAAACAATTGTACATGAGCAACTCGCAGCGATTGCTCTATTACGTCTATCTCAGGAAATACAAGCATGATCAGTACTCATATTTTAGATACGAATTTAGGCAAACCAGCTGCAGACGTAGAAGTAAAGTTGTTTCATGCAGCAACCCATGAACTGATAGCGACAGCCACCACCAATCAAGATGGTCGAGTGAGTGATTTTGGCATAACAGACTTTGCAAAAGGTGCTTATCAACTTGAATTTGAAATTGCACCTTATTTTTCATCTCAGCAAATAAAAACTTTTTTCCCACGTGTTTGTATTCAATTTTTTGTAGAAGACATCAATCAGCATTATCACATTCCATTACTGATCAGCCCATTTGCTTACTCCACTTATCGCGGTAGCTAACTCAGATATAAATAGGAGAAAAATATGAATCATCAGCAAAAAAATGCGATTTCTCCAGAGCATGAATATTTAGGAATTTCCAAAAGTTTTGCTTACGGCTTACAGCATGTGCTGACCATGTATGGTGGTATTGTAGCCCCGCCCTTGATTATTGGAACGGCAGCTAGCTTAAGCTCAGCACAAATCGGAATGTTAATTGCAGCAGCCCTATTTGTAGGTGGATTGGCAACCCTGATCCAAACCATCGGAACCAAATATTTAGGCGCAAAGTTACCTCTGGTACAGGGTGTATCTTTTGCGGGTGTGGCCACCATGGTCGCCATTATCACTACAGGCGGTGGTTTACCTGCTGTCTACGGCGCGGTCATTGCTGCATCTCTAATTGGACTGTGTCTTGCACCTTATTTTTCTAAAATTATTCGTTTTTTCCCACCTGTTGTGACAGGATGTGTCATCACGATTATTGGTCTATCTTTGTTACCCGTTGCGATTCGCTGGATGATGGGTGGCAACAATAAAGCACCTGACTGGGGTAGCGTAGAAAATATCTCTTTGGCACTGCTGACCTTAGGCATTGTGATTGTTCTAAATATGCTGCCGCAAGCAGGCATCCGACGCATATCAATTTTGTTGGCTATTGTTACTGGTACTATCCTCGCCTACTTTATGGGTTTTGGTGATTTTAGTCAGGTGAGTTCAGGCGCATGGCTCCAATTTCCACACTTATTTGCATTTGGTTTACCGACTTTCGAGCTAAGTGCAATTTTATCAATGCTAATCGTTACCTTAGTGATTATGACGGAAACCACAGCCGATATTATTGCTGTCGGAGACATTGTAGGAACTGAAGTCGATTCAAAACGTATCGCCAACGGTGTTCGTGCAGATATGTTCTCAAGTGCTTTTGCACCTATCTTTGGTTCTTTCATGCAAAGCGCTTTTGCCCAAAATGTTGGACTGGTTGCGATTACAGGCATCAAAAGCCGCTTTGTAGTCGCAGCAGGTGGTGTCATTCTGATTATTTTAGGTCTACTACCTATTATGGGTCGTTTGATTGCAGCGATTCCAATGCCCGTACTTGGTGGTGCAGGTTTGGTCTTGTTTGGGTCGGTTGCAGCGAGTGGAATTCGCACTTTGGCAAAAATAGATTATAACGATCAGAAAAATTTAATTATTGTCGCAACCGCTTTATCAGCTGGGATGATCCCAATTATTAACCATGAGTTTTATGCTCATTTCCCAGTTTGGGTACAAACTTTGTTCCATTCGGGCATTAGTTCAACTTGTATCTTTGCTATCTTGTTGAATTTATTATTTAATCATCTACCTTCATTTCGTAGCTCGCGCACCCCACATTTAAGCCAAACAATAAACACAAGAAATACTCATTAAAGATTTAGTTTTTAGCGCCCCACTTCGGTGGGCTTTTTTTTAACCGTTGATCAAATTTGGCTTCATTTTTGCTTAAGACCCTGTATCCTTAGCGTGCTTTATTTGGGGGGAGATCATTTAAATGCAATTAAAGCAACTTGCGGCGACTTGTGCCTTGTTATCTGCAACTGCCATGGTTCAGGCAAAACCAATTTGGCAAGATTTTAGTGTGACTGGACTTTATGGTGAAAACTATGAAGTTGTAGATGACAAAGAAACCACGATTACTTTGGAATATGCAGCAAAAGTTAAATACGCTGATGTGTTTTTCTTTATGGACCGCATGCGTGGTGAAAATGACCACAAGAGTACTTACTTTGAGTTATCACCACGTCTAAGTTTAGGCGAAGTTTCTGGTAAAAAACTGTCGTATGGCCCAATCAAAGATGTACTCATTAGTACTACTTGGGAAGGTAACAGTGAAGACGGCAACAACTTCGACAACTTCCTTTATGGTTTTGCAGTTGATTTAGATATCCCATATTTCCAATATGCAAATTTAAACTTCTACCGTGCAAATAATGAGAACATTGACGACGATTATCAAATGACATTCGTTTATGGTATTCCATTTAAACTCGCATCTGAAGATTTCTTGGTAGATGGTTTCCTTGACTGGTCAACTGCTGAAGGCGACCATGCGAGCGAGTTGAACTGGACAACTCAGTGGAAATGGAATGTAGGTAAACATATTTCTCCTGATACACGCCTATACCTCGGTATCGAGCACTCAGTGTGGAATAATAAATTTGGTATTAAAGGTGCAGACGAAAATAACGTTAGTGCATTGGTTAAATACCACTTCTAAAATCTAGATTTAGAAGATAAACAGCAAGGAAAATTCCTTGCTGTTTTTGTTTTTAATCAAGTGGATTACCCACAATATTACTAATAATCCCCTGCATAATATGTCCACCTTGTTCACGGCGTAATTCTTCATACCATGCTTGTGTAACGGCTTCATCTTTCATATGTGTCACATCACAACGTTTGCGCGCACGAAGTACCAATTCATTAGCACGTTCATTGCGCTTGTTTTGATAGCGACGTAAAGCATCCTCTAGCCCCAAAGTATTAATTTGCAGAGAACGCGCTAAATAAATCGCGTCTTCCATGGCTTGGCAGCCGCCTTGCCCAATATCAGGTGTCGTGCTATGTGCAGCGTCACCCAAAATCACTACACGACCTTTATAAAACTGTGTAAACGGTTCAATATCATGGATTTCTACCCGATTGGTTTTTTGCGGGTCTAAGCGTTCAATAAGCTGCTGTACGGGTTGACACCAATCAACAAAATATTGTTTTAAAAGTTTTTTATATTCATCTCGATTATTATCTAACCCTGCTGGTAAAGGCACATCTAAAAAGAAATAGAACTTTCCATCTGCAACTGGCATTAAAGAAGCTCGCTTGCCTTCGCCCACATAAGTCGTCCATTGTTGGGCTGGAGCCAACTCTTCAGAGATCTCAACCAAACCATTCCAATTTACATAACCTGCGTAACGGCGCTGTACTTGCTGCCCCAACACATAGGTCCGTGTAAGTGAATGAGTGCCGTCCGCCCCAATTAATAGATCGGCCTGCGTTGAGCTACCATCTGCAAAATGAACCTCGACATAATCAGCTTTGTCTTCAAGGCTGACCATTTTTTTGCCTAGATAAATCTGATCACGACCAAATTCATCCATCAACATATTTTGTAAATCAGCACGTGCAACCGGATAAGGTCTTTGGCCCACTTCTTCAATTAATGGCAGTAAACTGAATTGTGTCATCACATCTCCAGTTAAACCGTCCACATAGGCCAAATCATCCATTTGTCCACCAAGTTTGGCGATTTTGTCAGTTAATCCCAGATAGTTCAGACATTTCACACCATTCGACCACAGCGAAATTGCCGCGCCGACAGGAAGAATTTTTTCAGTTTGCTCAAAAATTCGAACTTGGTGACCAAATTTCTTTAATGCAATGCCTGTGGTTAGACCTCCCATTCCCGCACCAATAATCACCACATTCATAACACGCTCCTATAGATATTCACCTATAGGGTGCTTATGCTAAAAACATGCCATCGTTCAAAATTTATTTAGCTTTTCCACAAAACTGGCATGCACCATGCTTATATATTTATGTATAAAACTCGACTTGGCACGCTCCGTGTTAGCGCAGTTTTAAATGAAAAATCATGTTTTTAACAAGAAATACGGATACTCCATTATGGCAACATTGCACGCTCCAGCTTTTGAACTTCCTGAGATTTTGAATACTAAGACCAATTTGGCAGATGCCCGAATTGGTGCACAAGTCATTGAGTGTTCAGATGATTTCTTTGCAGAAGCAAAGCGTATGCTGCAATTTGATGCACCTATTTTTGTTGAAGATAAATTTGATGATAACGGCAAATGGATGGACGGATGGGAGACGCGCCGTAAACGTCACGCAGGTTATGATTGGTGTATCGTGAAGCTTGGTGTAAGTGGAAAAATCACTGCTCTTGATATTGATACCAGCTTTTTTACAGGAAATTACCCTGCCTCTGCATCATTAGAAGCATGTTATGCACCAAATGGGGACCTGACAGGGGCAAAATGGGAGAATGTTTTAGGAAATACTGAACTAGGCCCGAGCCAGCATCATATTTTTATGGTCAATAATGATGCACTTTTCACTCATATACGCCTTAATATTTTCCCAGATGGCGGTATTGCCCGTTTACGTGTCTATGGTGATGTTCATATTCAGGTAACTGACAGTGAACAAACTCTCGATTTATTGGCTCTCGAAAATGGTGGCCGTGTAGTTGCCTATAGTGATGCTCATTTTGGACACCCGCGTAATTTGATTAACCCAGGTCGCGGAGTCAATATGGGCGATGGATGGGAAACCAAACGCCGCCGTGCACCGGGTTATGACTGGTGTATTCTTGCGTTGGGTAAAAGCGGAAAAATTGAAAAGCTTGAAATTGATACAGCTCATTTTAAAGGGAACTTCCCTGCCCAAGTATCTATTCAGGCGGTTTACCTCGAAAATGCAACCGATGCACAGTTAATTCCTCAAAGTATGTTTTGGTCTTACTTACTAGAAGCCCAACCGATGCAAATGGATCATATTCATGAATATGTGAATGAGATTTTACAGCATGAAAAAATCTCGCATATTCGTATTAACATGATTCCAGACGGTGGTATTAGTCGTGTTCGTTTATGGGGAAAAATTGCCAAGTCATGATCATGAAGAATGTTCAAATTCAGCCATTAACCATTGAGAACTTTCAGTCCTTTGGAGAAGTCATTTGTTGCGATGGGCATGACTTTTTTCATATTAACGATGCCCACACTGAGCGCTATCATGCGCTCGTTGAAACTGAAATTGAAGGGGAAGCAAAGGCAGGAATTAGTATTTTCCGTAATATTAAGGCCAGTGTGCTGCCTCTGGAAATTTCAATGCTAGAGCGCCATCCGAAAGGCTCTCAGGCATTTATTCCACTACAGCAACAAAAGTTTTTAATTATCGTGGCACCCGCTTTGGACGAAAATACTCCTGATATTTCAAAACTATGTGCTTTCGTCTCGAATGGAAAGCAAAGTATTAATTATCGGGCAGGCACATGGCATCACCCTTTGCTTACCTTCGAGGCACCAAGTGATTTTGCAGTGGTGGACCGAATTGGAGGTGGAGCAAATTGTGATGTTTTTCAATTTCCACAGGTTATAAAAATTACGACCTAAATTAAAATATACAGATCTGTCTATTTTAATTTAATAGTAGAAATCGTTGTGGTGATTTCCAACAATTTAGATTTACATAAAAAAATCCCCGCCAATTGAGCGGGGATTTTTTACGCCTTTTTAGACAGTGATATCAGCTAAGTTACCCTTCTGCTCAAGCCACTGCTTACGATCTGCCGAACGTTTTTTCGCAAGCAACTTGTCGAGTAAACCTGCCGTTAGATGCACATCATCTAGATCGAGCTGAACTAAACGACGCGTGTTCGGATCCATCGTGGTTTCACGTAGTTGAATCGCGTTCATCTCACCCAATCCCTTGAATCGGGTAATTTGCGGATTACGATTACCTTTAATATTTTTCAAAATAGTTTCAAGTTCATCATCATCAAGCGCGTAATGAACATCTTTACCAATGTCGATACGGAACAATGGTGGCATTGCCACATACAAATGTCCTTCTTCAACCAATGCTGGGAAGTGTTTAACGAATAAAGCACAAAGCAAAGTCGCAATGTGTAAACCATCCGAGTCAGCATCGGCCAAAATACAGATTTTGCCATAACGTAATTCAGATAAATCATCACTGCCTGGGTCTACACCAATCGCAATCGCAATGTCGTGAACCTCTTGGGAAGCGAGTACTTCATCTGAAGAAACTTCCCATGTGTTTAAGATTTTTCCACGAATCGGCATGATGGCCTGAAAGTTTTTATCGCGCGCCTGCTTGGCACTACCGCCAGCAGAGTCACCCTCGACAATAAACAGTTCACTGTCCTCACGTGTTTGACCAACACAATCTGCTAACTTACCTGGTAATGCAGGGCCGGAAACAATTTTTTTACGCTCGACTTTCTTTGCTGCTTTTAAACGACGACCTGCTTTAGAAATCGCCATTTCTGCCAGCTGCATGGCAATTTCAGCATGTTGGTTGAGCCAGAGCGCGAAAGCATCTTTAGCAATATTTAAAACAATATTTGATGCTTCACGACTCGAAAGACGCTCTTTGGTTTGACCTGAAAACTGCGGTTCTTGGAACTTGAGCGACAATATATAGTTCACGCCATCCCAAACATCTTCTGCCGAAAGTTTGAGGTTTCGTGGTAGCAAATTACGTAACTCACAGAACTCGCGCAATGCCTCGGTAACACCTGAACGTAAACCGTTCACATGAGTACCGCCTTGTGCAGTTGGAATTAAGTTGACGTAACTTTCTTGGACCTGTTCACCGCCTTCCACATTCCAACAAATCGCAAATTCACATGCCGCACGGTCTGCCTGACCGCTGCTCACAAATGCAGGGTTTGGCAAAATTTCGCGGTCTTGCAATTCATCCATCAAATAATCGACAAGGCCATTTTCAAATTGCCATTCGATTTTTTCATCGTTAATTTGATCGATATAAGTAATTTTTAAACCAGCAGCTAAAACAGCTTTGGCTTTTAAATTGTGTTTCAGTGCTTTTAACGCAAATTTTGGACTATCAAAATATTTAGCTTCTGGCCAAAAATGTACCGTTGTACCTGTCGCACGTTTTGGTGCTTTACCCTCAAGAACAGCTAAAGGTGCTACTGGTTCACCTTGTTCGAATGCCATCTGGTATAGGTTACCCTGACGTTGAACTTCGACCTCAACACGTGTTGATAAAGCGTTTACAACGGAAATCCCTACACCATGCAAACCACCTGAAAACTGGTAATTATCGGTACTGAATTTACCACCGGCATGGAGCTTAGTCAGAATAATTTCGATACCACTTTGGCCATATTCAGGATGTATATCGACAGGCATACCACGGCCGTTATCTTCAACCGACAACGAACCATCTTTATAAACCGTGACACATATTTTGTCGGCATGACCAGCTAATGCTTCATCAACAGCATTATCAATAACTTCTTGGGCTAAATGGTTAGGTCGAGTCGTATCGGTATACATCCCTGGACGACGACGAACAGGGTCTAAACCAGAAAGAACTTCAAGCGATTGAGCCGTATATTGTGTCACGTTGTACGTTTTCCTTATTTGATGGTGTGCGCAAAGAATTCGATCACTAACGGTAATTTTTCTTCAAAATCTTCCATAGCATGATTGCCATGAGCATCCGTCAAAATCAATGAGGATGGCGTTGCAGCACTATAATAGCGTTGTGCTTGACGATAATCCAAAATTTCGTCGCCTTGTTGCAATAAGACGAGTATTTTGTCGGCATTTTCAGGTTGATTCAGTTCCAGTTGTTGTAACTGCCTTAACTGAACATTGTCAATTGACCATTGATCATTCACCACATAGGGCATACTTTCAACTTGAAATAACTCATCAAACAGCTTCCATGGTTGCATAGCAGGGTTAATCAGTACAGCTGGAACATTATATTTCGCGACAAAATATGTCGCAAAAAACCCGCCAAGGCTACTACCGACTAAGGCCACATCATCTAAAGACTCTATCAGCTCTGAAACTTGCTCAACCACTAGATCAGGAGATCTGTTTAAATCTGGCAAATGCACATTTATGCCCAATTCGCTACAATACTGCTTAAGGCTCAGCCCTTTAATTGAAAGAGAGCTACTATTAAAGCCATGGAGGTAGATAATATTCATATATTTTCCCTCTAAATTGAGAATAAACTCACATTTTTGTTCTCAGTTTGTATATAAAAACACTATTGTCAGACAAGAAAAACCACTCAACTAACCATTCATCAGTATTTTAAAAACATGTGTTATTTAAACTACTAAGATGGAAACGTTAGCTGCCGTTGATAAAAAGTACAGCTTAAAACGTCGGTTATAATGTATATGGGGAAAAGATATGCCGAGCTTAACACCACTACATGAAACTTATTGTAAATGGGATCGTACGCCACCTAGTCAGGCAGACGTATTAGAAGGTTTAGCTCAACTGTTCAGTACCAGCTTAAATGGTGTACATGAATTAATTCAAGTTATTAATATTGAAGTATTAAAAAATGCTTTTGGTGTGAGTACTCAGAATGCTAAAAACTTTCAAAAACGACCATTTGTGCAAAAAGCATATCAGTTTTCTTATGGCGCTTTACAAAAATATGGGAGTTGTTTTTTAGCACCAAGTTTGCGTCACATTATTGAAAAATATCCGACACTTCACGAAAAACCACTCACCCCAAGCCTACATTTTTTAGTCGGCATTTTGAATGGGATTTTTGGGGATTATTTACTTAAACAGCACAGCCCTCTCGCTTTACCCATGGTGCTATATGATCACTATGGTGCAATACAACAAGGGGAACTTGCAGGCCGTATTGTGATTTTAGCTCATGGTTTGTGTATGAACCATCTGACTTGGTCAAATGCACACTATGGTGGAATTGGGGAACGTCTGTTAGCACAGCGTGACCATAACACGATGTTGTATTTAAATTACAATACAGGCCGACGCATTTCAGCCAATGGACGCAGTTTTTCGAACTTATTAGAAGACTTGGTCCAACGTAATCCAAGAATTACCAGCATCGATATCATTGGCCATAGTATGGGCGGGCTAGTCTCTCGTAGTGCCTTGTTTTATGGCAAACAAAATATGTATCAATGGATCCATATGGTCGAGAATCTAGTCTGTATTGGCTCTCCACATCATGGGGCAGTTTTAGAGCGCTTTGGCTTTACCATACAAGATAAACTTGGGGCTTTCCCTTTTGTCGGCTTACTCGGTCAACTGGTTAATATTCGGAGTAATGGTATTTTAGACCTACGCCACGGCAGCGTTCGTGATGATGATTGGGAACATATGGATGCCCGTATTGGTATGATGGATGATAACCGCGCCCCTGCTCCGCTACCTTCCCATATCAACACCTTTTTAGTGGCAGGGACCTTAGAATTTGAAAAGGTGCGCAATAAAGCGTTGACCGTAATTGGCGACTACTTAGTGAGTGTAAAAAGCGCGCTAGGCGAACACCCTAATCCACGTTTTCAGCTTAAAGTTCCAGACTCACATAAAGCGGTGTTTTATGGTTTAAATCACTTTGAAATTCAGTATCACTCAAGTGTTGCCGAACAGATCACTCGCTGGTTATATCCTCATGTGAATGATTATGTTCAAGAAGGTATTCAAACCCATATTATTGATATGCCGAACTATAAGCTCGAAGATTTAGAAGGGATTGTAGAGACGTAAAAAAAGCCCAACTTATGTTGGGCTTTTTTAATTAATTAGCTTTTGTAGAAGAAAGAAAATATTTTTAAATTTCAACCTTCCAAGCTTTATTGGCAACTAGTTTTCCATTTTTTATATTTAAAACAATGTTGTAAGCTGCTGCACCACCATTATTCAAAGTATTTAAAATATAAGTATTATTATTTAAATAATATATTTTAAAATCAGCAAGCTCGTTCTTGTCTCCATCTATACCATTTTTAGAAAAAAGTATTGCTCTATATCATTTTTACCAATTTCTATTTTCTTATCTTTATCCTTAATTATGATTTTATCAAGTTGTAAAAAATCATTATTAGGTAAACCACCATCAGTACCAAAGAATTTTTTATCATTAAAATACTTATATTCACCTTTAAAAGTTTTATAAAGTTTAGGATCTAAAATAGCTTTTTTTGCATACACTTCTACTATTATATTTTTATCATTATAAATAGCTTTTTCTCTAGAATATTGAGATAGCTTAATAGAAGTGTAACCACTAAAATTATTTATTCTATTTTTATAGACAAATCCAGATACACCATTGCTTACATTAACTAAACAAAAATTATTTGTCCCTTCATCCATCACACAAGAAACAATTTCATTATTATTTAATTTGGACGTAACTTTAGAATTTAAACTTGAATTTCCTCGTACATTAACGTACCCATCCTTATCTTGAATAAAACCAAAGTCAGCATATGAAGATACTATAGGACCAATCATTAGAAAAGTAAAAATTATAAACTTAAGTTGTTTCTTTATTTACGACAAGTTCATTATTTACTTTGAATTTTCTATTAAAAAATAGTAATACTATTTTTTAACTAATATTACTATTATTAAATAAAATCAAAGTTCCAATAATTTATAACTACTCTTCATAATCACTACAATCAATTTTCTTATTTTTTAAATTCGCATCAGTTGTATAACCAATTTTAAAATTTAAATTTAATAAGTCTTCTTTTCTAAAAACCTTAGGGACAATATTCCAAACATTTTTTCCATTAGTGACAAAGACCAAATTAAACTCTGGGACTTTATTGTTATTGGTATCAATTTGATACTCTACAGAAAATTCATATTTTTTCTTACCAACAATATTATATATACGTGGCTCCTTTAACCCTTGATCACAAGCTTGATATATATACATTTTGTTTTTTAAAATTTTGATTGTACTTTCACTACAATAACATCCACCTGTTTCTAACTCTTTCACAATACCATTTGTGTATTTAAATGGTTTTATTAGGTTTCCTTCTAAACTATCAAAGTCCAAATATGATTTTTTCAAATCTTTTATTTTATAATTATTAAAATCACTTAAACATTTATAGTTTTCACTATTTACTTCTTTCCCATTAAAATTACATTTTAAATTTATATTTTTCAACCAAGAACGTTGAGTATCTACAAGATACTTAACTTCATTTTTATTATCACTGATATAGCCTTTTATCGTGGAATATATACTATTTAGATCATGCTTACTATTACTATATATTGTTTTCTCGTTTAACCGTTGCGGTTTATAATCTTCTGCATTTGAGGAAATGCATACGCTGAAAACCAATAAAAAATTATAAAATTTAATAAAAATAGTTCTCACTATATACACCTTTAATAAAAAATATTAAGACAAATTTCTATTTTTATAGTTTTTCATCTGATCCTAAAAAAATATCACACCTAAGTTATTTATTTTAAATAAAATATATTAGGTTTAAAAATGTAAGACTTACCATTCTTACATTTTTATTCAAAAAGAAAACTAAATCAGTTTACCTGTTTAAAATATACTTTTTCACCTTCAGAACATACTCCATAAAAAACTCCATAAGATTCATTCTTTACAGAGGGATTATTCAAATAACTATTACAGTCCAATACTAAATCTCCAGCATTTTTCTTAAAAAATATTTTTTGCTTTTGATAATATGGAGCACCCGTATAATTATCAGCTAAATAATAGATTCCCGATTTAAAATTCTTTGATTCAGCCTGTTTATTTGCATATCCATTTTTTATAAAATCAATCCCTCCCAAGGCTAGGTTAACTTTATCAATATTTAAACTCAACTCACTACTATTATTTTTATCCGCTTTAGCTTCTGCCCATCCAACTTGAACATCTTCACTATAAACATTTTTATAATATAAGGTAAAATTACCATTATTATCTTTTACATAAAATTCATCATATGCAGGATCAAGTCTTTTAAAGAGATAATTATCCATCTTTTTTGTAGGTGTAAAATTCTTACACTTTCCTGAATTTTCACAGATTCGATATGAAAAATAAAGTTTTGTGTTGCTTGATTTAGGCTGATCCGCTTCAGTTGTACATGCATACATTAAACTAATTACAAATAAAAGAAATAATCTGCTCATCATTGTATAATCTCTATGTGCATAGCGCCTTCACCTGCTACATCTGCTGAAATAAAACCCGAAATAATTCCATCTTTTAAAGCTTTCTCACAAACAGCTTTAAATCTTTTTCCTACACTATTCAAAGTATTTCCTGTTCCAAAACCATTACTATTCGTACCTAAATCAATAATATTATTTTTTCTATATTGCTCTTCTGAAACGCAGTGTTTCGAAACTCTTACCCCTTTATTTTGAAACTCAACAATTTTTTCAACCATTTTTTGAATAGTTGCCTCTTTTCCAAGCCCTTTAGCAATGCATTCTGCTTTAACTTTTTTTACGTCCTCTCCTGGTTTAGCATATTTTGTTGCCTTAATATACATTGCTTCTGCCTGAGCTCTTGGAGTCCTTATTGTACTTGTAATAAAAAGTTTATCCATATTTGCTTCTTTAGCTAAATACGCTAGTACATTTTTTGTTTTCTGGCTTACGATAGCTTGTCTAGATTGTTCATTAACACCGTTAAAACTGATTATTACATCTGACACACTAGGAATGACAGATCTATCTACCTTTAACTCAAAAGCTTTCATCCCTCTGCTTAATTTACCATCAAAAGCAATAAATTCCTTTCCACCACTCGAAGCTGTAATTTTTATCTTTTGACCAATTTCTCCCTTATGTATTTTTTTCCCTATTCCGTGTATACCACTTGAATGTCTTTTTTTGTTACCTTTATATTCAATCGAATAATTACCACCACTAAATAATTGATTAGTTTTCTGATCATACGTATACACTATAAATTCAGTTTCACCATTATCATTAACTAATGTTTTTGGATGCCCGTCAGTACTAATTTTTACTTTTTCATCTCTCTTAGGAGTAGAGTCATGAGTTTCAACTGGGTGCTTCTGTTTTGAGGAAGGAACTGGTTGTTTAGATTGAGCTATTTCTACAACTTTAGTCCCTATCTTTATATTTTTTGATGCTTGCTCTATTGCTGACGAGTCAACATCAATAACACGAAGCGATTTATTTTTATCAACTTTGATAGTCAATAAGTTCCGTTCATCTCTTAATTTATAATTCAGCTCGAATCCTGACATTGCACTAACAGTTATCTTTCCATTACCATCAGTCTTTTTTTGCTTTATCTGATTTCTATACTTTTGAATTAAATTCAAATTTGTTATAGGTTTTTTCGTATCTTTATGCCTAAAAAGAATATTAAAAGCATGTAAATTAAGCTTTATCGTCTTTTCACCCATACCTTCTTGTGCTGTAAAACGAATAATTTCTTGTTTTGAGTCTAGCCCACTAATTAAAACTGTAATCTCCTCGCCACTTAATGCTACTAAGTTATTTTCAATACCATTAGCCCCTACACTATGCTTCTTTTCTGCATTTTTATATTTGAGAAAATAGGAAAAATTTGGAATCGCTTTATTTTCACTGTCTATGACCTTAATACTAAAATTAACATTTTTTTGTTTAGTATTATTATCACTGACTTCCGCTTTTTTTTCATTATTTACTTCAGCCTTAGAATCTATTTTTACAGATTCTTGCTTTTGACTAGGGATAGGCTCTTGGTTATGTATATCTGTTTTCGACTTAATACCTCCTTTCCCATTATTTACTACAATAACTGATGCATAATTTTTGCCATCACCTAATAAAGAGATCTCTTTATTATTCTTATCTTTTACTAAAACACCATTAATCTTAAATCTAGCACCCATATAGTTACAAACCTTAACTTTTTTTATTTTCCCTTTTTGGTCTGTAATTAAATCCTTGAATAAAGGGACTGGTTTTTTATCGTTATATACTACATCAACTGTCACACCAACTAATGGATTTCCAGCATTATCAACAAATGAAACATCAAATATTGAAGTTAAGACTTTATACCAACGCATATCATCCTTTTCAGTCCCTGGTATTTGAACTTGTTGAGTAGGATTCGATTTACTTACTACAAAATCAGGAACTAAAGAAGGGTAATTAGAAGGATCAGATTTATGTAATTGTGCCTGTGCCTTAGGGCTATAATAATACACAACACCGCCTGTAAAATCGGGTTCTGTTCCATTAAATATAGGTTCTACTGCTTTAATCAAACTCATTAATTTAGGTGAAATATCACCTGAATCTAAAGCTTTTTTTGCTCTTTTATAAGGCGAATTTTTCTGAGTGTATGCATCATATCCCGTTTTTGTAACGATTTGGATAATATTGCTCCAGGATTTCCAGTTTGCGAAACCAATTCTGTTTCTCATTGTATGCGCAATAACTTTCCATGAAGTTTCACTACAATTTTCAGCTTCACCATTAATAGTTGCAACAAATATTTTAAAATCTTCGCTATAGCTCATTTATTACTCACAAGTTTTCTTAATTATTTTATTAAAATATAAACTATTTCCATTTTTATCTACATCCGCCAACATTGCTACTAAATGTAATTGTCCTTTATCATCAAAATATGATTTTTCTTGAAATGAATTATATATAGCGCTATCTATTGGAACATTATTAAATTCTTTATTTTTCAAATTAGCTATTATTTTTTTATTTTTATTAAATAACTTTCTAGCATAGATAATATTTTTCTTGGAATCACTTTCAATTAAACAATTATTTTTTTTATCTATGGCAATAAACTCTTTAGTTTGATCTTCCTGTATTTTACTTATAAAAAAATGATATTGACATGGTGAACCACAACTACCATAAGTATGAAAAATATTTTCATTTACTTTATCAACTTCAGGATATCTCATATTTTTTAAAATGAAAGTAGTTTTATTATCAGAATTTTTTACAATATCACAATATTCTTGATCATTCCCTTTACATTTTAATTCAACATTAAATATATCTTTTGCATAGACAGTCGAACTAATAATAACTCCACAAAAAGCAAGAGCTAAAATGATTAAGCTATTAATATCAAATAAATAAAATTGTGATCTCTTACTTTGTAAAATTTCAATCATGTTCATGCTCTTCTCCACAACCACAGCTATCAATATCTTCATCATCTAATGACTCAGCTTCCTGTTCAGAAATTAACTCTTTAATTTCTGTTAAATAAGCTCCTGGGACTAAGGCGAGTTCTACATTATCAGCAGAATCGCTGTAAACTCTCGCGCTACTTTCTTGCTCAAACTCATATATAGCTTCAATTTTCTTAGAATGATTAATTAATTTATACTTCATATTTTTTAATATATCAGTATCAAATATTTGACTTAAATCAAATCTCATACTGTACATTCCTGTTTCTGGCATTTTCGGCAACTCAGCATTTACTGTTGCCCCACCCGTAAACAAATGCTGCCCAGCTTTACTTTCAAACTTACCACCTGTTGTTGAAAATACGCCATCCGCATTAATTTTGAGCTGAGATCCACCCGCTGTTAAAACAATTTCTTTTGGGCTCGTAAGCTCGATTTTTTCTTCCGTAGAAATGAGCTTAATGACCTTTTTAGCAATTGCTTCAATGGCATCGTCTTGTGCTTGTAGTTCGAGCTTTCCTTTTGCTGCATAAGCACGGAAACCCTTTTGAGCGGCAAACAAACTGATTTTGTCTTGTGCATGCCCAACGATATTTTTCTGTGCACTTAAGTTAATTGAGCCACTAGCACTTTCTGCGATATCTTGCGAAGCTTGCAAAATAATATTTTCAGGTGTCGTCAAGGCAATCCCATTTGGCGATGCTAATAACATCAGCGCTTGTCTAAAAATTCTGCCTTGTTCTTGCTGTTTAGTATCGGAACTACTTTCCAAACCTTGGGTATAACCTTCCATAAAGCCTTGCAAAGAACTTAATGCTTTAGAAGGTGATACTTCCAATTTACTGCCTTTACTAAACGTTCCACATACACTCATCATGTCAAAGTCTTTAGTCTCGACATTTGCCAAGACTTTTCCAACCTCTTGAATACTTTCAAATGGATTTTTATGAATGCGGTCTTTAATACTGGCAAGTTTTCCTTTAACGATGTCAGCACCATGCTCTTCAACATTTTCAATAAATGCTTTTAAGTTTTCTACCGCATCTTTGGCATCGCTAAAAAAAGAATTAAATTCGTCTACAACGCCTTTTGCATTTCCCCCTAGCGCACCAATATCTTGAATAAAGCCACTACAGTCTTTTAAAGCGTGAATAGGATCATTATTAATGCCTTCTTTAAATAAGTTCACCGTACTATCTAATGCCTGTCCTGTAGTTTTTAGCTCAAGTGACTGGATGAATTTGGGTAAGCGATTAATCACGTTCAAAGCATCAGTCTGTTGCTTTGCTGCAACTTCACTGAGCATTTTCATGCTTTCATAACCTTGTGAAAGTAACGATTGTGCTTGTGCGGCCTCTAGATGGTCTGCAATCGCTTGCTCTTGTGCATAGGTACTAATGAGCATGCCTTTACCTGCACGCACAGCTCCCCAAGCATCTGTTCTTAGCTCAAAGCCTTCTCCACGACCCTGACTCGTCGCTTGTTCTTTCGGATGGCTTAAATTACCCAAATTCAGCTGTGTTGCTGCATGGCTACTTTGTAATTGGGTACTAATTTGTCCCGTTGTGTCATCAAAGCGTAATTGGTTAAAGCCACTACCACTGATTTCCTGACTGCGAATTCCGCTTAGTTTTTTAGTATCAGGAAGCTGCCCTTTCACATCGAACTTGGTTGGTGAGCGCTGTGCTTCATGGATGCGCCCAGTCACAAATGGACGGTCAATATTGCCATCAAAGAAGTCAATGACCACCACTTCACCAATACGTGGCAAGAAACGTGCTCCATAGCCCTCGCCTGCCCAAGGAGTCAGTACATCGACCCAAGCTGAGTCGGTATCATTGTCATTGCTACCCGCGCCACCATCATGCCCATGATCATCACTACGGGTAAATAGAAAACGCACCTTAATGCGCCCCCATTCATCGACATGAATAGTTTCTCCCTCTGGACCCACGACTTTCGCTCTTTGTGGGTAGGCAATTGGACGATGCTGTTCTGGATTATATTCAGGTGCAGTTTTAATTTGACGGCGTATTAGGGTCAGCTCATTACCTTGGCGCTCAATATCATCATAACCATGTTTATCCCAACGACTTTGGGTTAATAACTGGCTCACTTGCTGATGTAAATCTTTTGGTAAGTTATTTTGGTTATAAAAATTTTTAGCAATAATCAGGAACTCTTGATCTGCTCCTTCATGCTGATCAATTTCAGGATGCTCCTGTAAATTAAACCAATAGCCAACTTGACTATCACGGACGCTACTATAAGCCTTAAAATATTTGGCCCGACTCGCGTACATGTCAGTGAAGTGCTGATTCAATTTCTCTAGCTGATTACTACTTGAAGCAGTGGCCTGATCTTCCCCTTTCAAATCTTGCATCCAAGCAGGGCTTACATGCCATGCTTGTTCAAGGCTCAAACTCGCTGAATCAAATTGCTCTGAATGTAGGTGTGTAGTGATAACTGAACCTACACCTTCTTCATGTGCTAGAGCATCAGGTTGCCAACGCTGCACATGTACAGCAGTCGGCTGTAAAGTCCGCACTGCAACAAAACCAGTAATGCTATCTTGATATTCTGTTGCACTACTTCTGTGATAGCGAATACTACGACGTGCTAAAGCTTGGTACTGGCTATTATCATCAATTAATTTTAATTTTTGAGGTTGTATAGGTGCAGTAAAGTGAGGAACAAAAAGCTCTGCTTCATCAATTACCCAACTAACGCCTTCACTTCGCCACAAGCGTGTAAGAAAGTCATAATCAGACTCATTGTGCTGCATGATAAATGGGCGAATATCATAACTCTGACTTAACCCACTAAGATCAAGACTTAAACTTGTCGCAAAAAGCGGACTTTTTTCTTGCCATTCTTTAAATAAAACTTCCGTGACTTCAATAATGCTTTTATTCATAAAAACACGACTATTACGGCGCTTGTGCCATAAGTTTGTCGCGTCTTTTAAGGTGAGTTTATAAAGCGTTAAAGCACCGTCACTCTGGCCATAACTCGCTTCTGTTACAATTCCTGTAGTTCGGAATAATTGTCCAGAATCAGTAACCTGATCAACAGCAACTTGCACCCCTATAAACTGCTTCAATGCAATTTGTGCACTCGTCGAAAGACAAATTAACTCAGCTTCCAATCCCCCATTTAGCTGGTGTTGGCCTTCTATACGTTGTAAAAAAACTTGGCTATTGAGTAGTTCATTAGAAAATTGCACATGGACGGCACGTTTCTGCGCACTTAACCCTATTTTTTCCAAAACATTAAAGATATTAAAAAGCATTTTTTTATAATCATAAGGATATATAAACGGCTGCACTTTATAAAAAACAGAACTATCTGTCTACATGATTATGCTTTTTTTTAATTCGTTTTTTTATATTTTGACCTATTCCCAAGCAATAAAAAGCCCAACATAGTGTTGGGCTTTTTTAAAGAGCTTTAAGCTCTTTTTTTGGTTGTCTTAAATACTGGATAAAAACGGAATAACTGCCATAAACAGACCAGTAATAGTAAGAGGAAATAGACCAATGACCAAACTGGTAAAGATTGACCTAAAAAGGTCCAATCAATTGCTGCACATTCACCTGAACCCGACAATACTTCTTGTAAAACCGTTTTCATTGGTAAGGCATCAATTAAATAGTTTAAACCCGGGCCACAGCTTGGTACTTGATCTGGTGGTAAATGTTGCAACCAGACATGACGTCCTGCCACACCCACTGACCATAAAATTGCAATGCCTGCTAAAAATGCATAAAAACGTTTAACCGCATTTGAAACTGGGTTATGCAAAAAGGCTATGAGTGCTACAAGGCCCATCGCCATTAAGCCAACACGTTGAAAAATACAGAGCGGACATGGCTCTAAACCTTTTACATGTTCCAGATACAACGCAAAAGACATGCCGACTATACTTGCTAAAACAAGTAGTCCACTCACCAAACGGTAACTTAATCGCATGTAAAACCTCGTTTTATTATCGATATTGTTCAAGATATTGATCAAAACTGATCTTGGTATCTTGCTCAAGTTTTTCTTGCTGCTGTAAAGATTGCGCAGCCAACTGTTCAAAATGTTTCAAAGTTTCCACACTAAGCTCATGCTGTTCATAACTTTCAGCATGTAACTGAGCCATGTGGCTACCAAAACTCCAAGTTCCACCATGCTTTAACGTATCGTCAATGACATGGGCAGATAAAGTTTCATCAACTTCATCAATTCGTGCTTGCATGACAGCCAAAGCTGAACCATACAAGTCCGTTGCATAGGTCTGATCGAGTAGCTGTGCACAATCTTGCATTTTTGCAATATATAAACGTGCCCAATCTTCGATGTGATACGACCCAGTTAAATCTGTAATGGTTGCGTTTGGCGCTCGACCTCGGTTGACCACCTCTGTCTGATTTTTCTCAACCAAGTCTTGTTCAGGACATAACAAGTCTGGGCTATCACTTAACAGACAATAAAGTGCTAACACTTCAAGAAAGCCTGCTGTCGTTTCATCAACGCCAATTGCCGAGTATGGGTTTACATCTACAGCACGTAACTCAACATAACCAACGCCTCGATTTTTTAAAGCTTGAGACGGTGTTTCACCTGCTTGAGGCACCTGTTTTGGACGTACTAGACTGTAATATTCATTCTCGATCTGCAAAACATGATCATTAATTTGCAACGGCTCACCAGATGCATCATTTAACCCTAAACGGCTAAATGGTGGGTAAGGAGAATGAACGGCTTTTTGTAAACCATCCAGATAGCCGGACAAATTGTTGTAATGAATACCTAAGCTTTTTTGGGCTGAGTTTTGATAGCCTAATCGTCCCATACGGAGTGCTGTAGCATACGGTAAATAGTATGAACCTTTGATTAAAGGCAACAAATGATGTTTGTGTCCGGTCAAGAAACAACGACATACCGTTGGACTCGCGCCCACCAAGAACATGACCAATGGTGTTAAACGAATAAAATTACGAATAAGGCCAAAATAACGATGGCTACGATAATCCTGCAAACTTAATGATTTTAATTGTTCGTCAGTTTCATGAGCTTGTAGCTCAGCAAAAAGTGTATCTGGGAAAGATAAGTTGTAATGCACCCCTGAAATGGTCTGCATACGACGACCATATCGAATTCCTAACCCACGGCGATATAGTGTTTTAAAACGACCAATATTAGAGGTGCCGTACTGCGCTAGACGAATCCGTTCTTCATTGTCGTCTAACATACATGGCATAGACAGCGGCCAGAGTTTTTCACCATTTTCTAAATGACGATGTACAACCGCATGAATATCGGTGAGCTCATGCAGAGCTTCTTCAATCGTTGGCTTAGGTGAGGTAATAAACTCCATCAACGCTTCTGAATAATCAGTCGTAATTTTTGGATGTGTTAACGCCGAACCTAGTGCCTTCGGATGTAACTCTTGTGATAAGAACCCATTACTTTGCATACGTAGGCTTTCACGCTCTATTCCACGTAACATGCCTTGTAGTAGCGACGAATCCACCCAAGCAGGAATAACTGATTGAGATGGTGTAGTGGGTTGACTCATGCATTTGCTCGCTTATTAAAGATCACTATATACAAAATCGTGAGATGATACGGTTACTTATATAATCACATCATTCCAGTTTGGCAATTTTTATCACAATCTTGTTATTTAAGACACGAAAGAATTGTGATTTTATTGAAGAATAATTGCTAAAGAGTTGTCAATATCATGAACGAACAAGACATTTTAAACTTCTGGTTTTCTCCTGAACACCGTTCACTTTGGTTTGCAAAAAGTGATGATTTTGACAAAAAAATCCGTGAAAATTTTTCTGTTGTTCATCGACAGGCAACTCAAGCAGAACTATGGTCTTGGCGAAAAACAGCTGAAGGCCGTTTGGCAGAGATTATTGTACTAGACCAGTTTTCTCGCAACATCTATCGTGATCAGCCCCAATCTTTTGCCTATGACAGCTTGGCATTAGCTTTGGCACAAGAAGCAATTAGTTTGCAACTCGATGCACAGCTTAATCCAGAGCAACGCTCCTTTTTATATATGCCGTTTATGCATAGTGAATCAAAATTGATCCATGAATTTGCCTTGAAACTATTTCAACGTCTTGGCAATGAAATTAACTTAAGCTTTGAGAAAAAGCATAAAGTCATTATTGATCGCTTTGGACGCTATCCTCATCGCAATACCATTCTCGGACGTGTTTCTACTCCAGAGGAAACCGAATTTTTATTAGAACCGAACAGTAGTTTTTAAAGCTTCTTAATTTTTAATGCTGAGTCATCTTTGTTTTAATGCTCAGCTGGGAGTTCACCATGAAATATCTCTCTCTTTGTTTAGCCTTAGGCACTGCCTTAACCTTAACTGCTTGTGCAACGACTCCAAGTAAACCCAAAACCTTTGATCAACTTGGTCAGTTCTCCGCATACCCTTTAAATGCGCAAACGTTTCGTATTAGTTTTCAAGCCGATCCGAATATGAGTTACGGTGCAGCTGAAGAAATCACTTTGGTAAAATCAGCGCAAACGACCGTACAAAAAGGTTTCCGCTTTTTTAAAGTACTGAATGACCCAAGTAACCAAAGTCAGAAACCACCACGTCAGGCTGTGGTTTATCCATCTGCTCCAAGCTTTTATCCTTATGGCTATGGTCGTCGCTATCCGGGTTTCTGGCATGATCCGTTCTATGATTTCCCACAAGTGGTCAATATCGACCCTGTTCAAGTGTCGTATACTATTGAATGTTATCGGGATCAAAAGCAGGCTCCTCAAGACGCTTTTGATGCAACCTTGATCTTGAAATCACTCGGACAAAAATATGGATTGAGTCCGACAGGAGCGCTGTTGCCACCACCCGAGCCTCCAGTAAAACAAAAATGAATAGGATAAATTTATGAGCATGGCAGAAGAAGTTCACCACGTGCCCAGTCTTAAACGTAGTAAATATTTTGCTACCCTAGCGCTGATCATCGTCGTTGTGCTGTGGATTGCACTGATGATAGCCGATCGTTTTCTGCCAGAGTACACAGGTTTTATTCATATTTTAATGCTAGGGGCCGAAGCCGGCGTAGTTGGCGGTCTAGCCGATTGGTACGCGATTACAGTTCTGTTTCGGAACCCTTTTGGTAAGTTACCGATTCCTAAGTTTTTACGCGACCATACCGAGATTATTCCGCGCAATAAGGCACGCATTGCAGAGTCAATGGGCCGTTTTGTACAGGAAAATTTTCTTTCGCCTCAAGTCGTCGAAAGAAGCTTAGAAAAAACAGACTTAAGTCTCGCAATTGGTCAATGGTTGGCAAGTCCACAAAACAATATGCAAGTAGTGCAGCTCATTCAGCAAACTGTACCGAAAATTTTTGAATTTGTGAGCCAAGAGCAAATTGCTAATTTCGTGCAAAACAACAGTGTGCAATGGGTACGTAATACCCAAGTCAACAAACTCGCCAGTGAGATGCTACGCGCGGTATTGGAAAATGATTTCCACCAAGACGTTTTACAGCGTGGTCTCGATATCGCTCATGAATGGGTCGTACAAAATCCAGATAAAACTCGTGAATTAACCCGAAAAATGTTTAAAGCACTAGGCGTCTGGTCACTTGCAAGAGGTGCAAGCTGGATTGGAATTGATGTTCAACAACGTACCATCGACTCATTGGTTGAAAAAGTAGAATCGATGCTGGCAGACCATGAACACCCATGGCGGCAAGAAATTGAAACCATTGCACATTCACTCATGCTGGAACTAGCGAAACCCGATAGTGTTGCCAGTCAACGTCTTAACAGTGGTAAAGATGCGCTCCTTGATAGTCCTCAAGTCCTCAATTTCATCAGTGGCGCCGTTACGATTTTGTGTGATGCCATTAAAGAGGATTTAATGAAAGAAGACTCTGGCATTGCAATAAACCTGCGAGCTGCGATTCAGCAGTTGGGTGAAAATCTCGTTCAAAATGTAAAAGTACGTGAAGTTCTCAACAAAGAAATGACAGGACTTGCCATGAATTTTACGGATCAATATAGCCATAAAATCATACGCTATGTGAGTGAACGCATTCATGAATGGGATTCACGTGAAATGATCGGGAAAATTGAAAATGAAGTCGGTGGCGACTTGCACATGATCCGAGTCAATGGTGTGGTAGTGGGTGCATTTATTGGTTTGACACTCGGTGTAATTCGGGCAGTGTTTGAGTCAATTTTATAACTTTAAATATTTTTAATAAGAGAACAATATGCTTCAGCTACAGTCAAAATTGGCCACTCAAGGCGTGACTATTTTTAGTACCATGACGGCACTAGCACATCGTTTAGGTGCACTCAACCTGTCACAAGGCTTTCCAGATTTTCCGGCGCCACAAGCCTTACTTGAAGCCTTATCTCAAGCGACTTTAGCTGGACATAATCAGTACCCGCCTGGCGATGGTATTCTCGGTTTAAGGGAGCAACTCGCTTTACAATTTCAGCAGCGTGATCAAATTCAACTTGATCCTGTTACTCAAATCACGATTACTCCCGGTGCAACCATTGCAATTTTCTGTGCCATACAAGCCTGCATCAATGTAGGTGATGAAGTCATTATTTTTGACCCAAGTTATGATAGCTATGGCCCTTCTGTCGAGTTAGCAGGCGGTAAAGCTGTTCATATTGCGTTGCAAGCACCTGACTTTAAGGTGAACTGGCAACAAGTTAAAGATTTGATTAATGACAAAACCCGTATGATTGTGGTGAATACGCCCCATAATCCAACCGGTACGATCTGGGCAAAACAAGACTGGTTAGAACTCATTGAACTGATTCAAGATAAAAATATTCTGGTTTTATCCGATGAGGTCTATGAACACTTAGTTTTTGATGGTCAACAACACTTTAGCGCATTGCATTTTCCAGAGCTCAGAGAGCGTAGTTTTGTGATTGGTTCTTTTGGAAAAACCTTTCACGTGACAGGATGGAAAACGGGTTACTGCGTCGCTTCACCTGAGCTAATGCGTTTATTCCGCCAGATTTATCAATATGCGAATTTCTGTGGCACGACTCCTTGTCAGATTGCGCTAGCGCAATATATGGAGCAACATCCAGAACATATTCAAGAGCTTTCTCAGTTTTACCAAACGAAAAGAGATCGATTTAATCAGGCAATTCACAATAGTCGTTTTTTACTAAAACCTTCTCAAGGTACTTATTTCCAAAACCTTGATTACAGTCAAATTCGTCCCGACTTAAACGATGTGGAAATGTGCCAGTTTCTTGCCGAGCAACACAAGATTGTGGCAATTCCAGTTTCGGTTTTCTACGAGCAAGCGCCTGAGTCTTTACGCTTGATTCGATTCTGCTTTGCTAAAAATGATGAGACTCTGCAAAAAGCAGGAGAAATTTTGAATCAATGTTAATAAATTTAGCCACTTAGCACTGTAAAAATACTACAAGTCATTCGCTCCAACTATGCTAAGTTGAATATCCGCCCAGCTCAACAAAGAGATGGGCGATGGAGAACACATGCCACCAAGACAGTCCTTAATTCAACAGCAAAATCTATGGAAAACATTTTTTGTTTTCTTGCTACCTTTGATTGCTACCAATATTTTGCAGAACTTGTCAGGAACTATTAACACCATCTTTGTTGGTCAAATGATGGGAGTTGATGCGATTGCTGCCGTCTCGGTTTTTTTTCCTATTTTGTTTTTGCTCCTCGCTTTTATTATCGGGATTTCAACGGGTACTACTGTTTTAGTAGGGCAAGCATGGGGCGCGCAAAATATAGAAAAAGTCCAAAGTGTAGTTGGTTCTACCCTGTTTATGACCATCATTGGTGGAATTATTACCGCAATTATCGGTGTGTTTTTCGCCCATGATATTTTGGAGCTTTTAGGTACAGATCCCAAGGTAATGCATCTTTCTTTGCCTTATGTGCAATGGATGCTGGCAGGTAGTCCACTTCTGTTCGTTTATATTATCTATACCTCAATTTTACGTGGTGTGGGAGACAGTACAACCCCTTTACTGGCCCTTGCTCTAACAAGTGTAATTGGTTTGGTGATTACCCCAATATTACTTAAAGGTTATTTTGGCTTACCTGCCCTTGGGATTATTGCTCCAGCAATCGCAACGATCACAGGTTATGTGGCTATTTTGATTTTTCTTGCGATTTATCTAAATAAGAAAAACCATCCACTTCGGCCGAATCGTCAACTTCTGCAACATATTCGTCATAATCCAGAACTGAGCAAAATCATTTTACGCTTAGGCGTCCCAACTGGTATTCAAATGATTACGACCTCAATGGCAGGTTTAGTTATTGTTGGGTTGGTTAACCATTATGGTTCACATGCTACAGCAGCGTATGGTGCAGTGAATCAGGTGCTCAACTATATTCAGTTTCCAGCGATTTCGATCTCCATCGCAGCCTCAATTTTTGCAGCGCAAGCGATTGGTGCGGGTAAATCAGATCTATTAGCACGAGTAACTCGCACGGCTCTGGGAATGAACTTTTTATTTACAGGTGCCTTAATTGCACTTGGTTATCTATTTTCAAAATATTTAATGGCTTTGTTTATTACCGACCCAACTGTGGTGGTATTAGGTCAACAGCTTTTGTTTATTGTACTTTGGGCGATTTTATTCTTTGGCGCAGGTGCCATTTTTGCATCTATCATGCGTGCGAGCGGCACCGTGACTGTTCCAATGCTGATTAATATCTCTGCCATTTTATTTATTGAAATTCCATGCGCTTACTGGTTTAGCTCAATGTGGGGGCTTAAAGGCATTTGGGTTGCCTATGCCTTGGCATTTGTGAGTTTATGTATTATTCAAGGCTTGTATTATCAATTTATCTGGAAGAAAAAGACGATCAAAGTTCTTATTTAGAACCATCCAAGCCACATAAAAAAAGCCATCATTTGATGGCTTTTTTTAATTTAAATCTTATTTCATCCATTTGGTCACAACGGTTGAAGCGCGTTGATATCCTGTTGGGAACAAACGCTGTAATGCATCAAGAAATTTTGCATCACTACCAATCAATAAACGGCGTTTATTTTTTAAAACAGCATCCAAGATTTGACGAGCCGCTTCTTCTGGTGGGGTACGTAGGAACTTATCAAAGTTTTGAATCGATTTAGCTGGATCCATACCTAAAGTACTCAAGCTATCACTCATTTTTGCAGCTTTAGCAATATTGGTGCGAATTCCCCCCGGATGTACGCACAAAGAACTCACGCCACTTTTTTCAATATCTAACTCTTGGCGTAATGATTCGGTAAAGCCACGCACAGCAAATTTAGTTGCATTATAACCAGATTGAGTCGGTTGAGCAGTCAGACCAAATAAGCTCGAGATGTTAATAATGTGCCCATCTTGAGTTTGCTTAATGAACGGTAAAAATTCTTTAGTCCCGTATACGACACCCCAGAAGTTAATCCCAACAATCCACTCTAAATCTTCGTAGGTCGCACCTTCGACAGTTGAACCTAACGCAACACCAGCATTGTTAAAAATCAGGTTAACAGAGCCGTGATCTTGTACTGTTTCTTGCGCCCACTGCTTTACCGCTTCACGGTCAGACACATCAAGCTTTTTAGTGGTAACAGTAATATTGCTGTAAGGCTTTAAAAGTTCGACAGTTTGTTGTAATCCTTTTTCATTAATATCACTCAACGAAAGATGGCAGCCCTGTTTTGCCAAAAGAATTGCTAACTGTTGCCCAATGCCAGAACCCGCGCCCGTAATTGCAGCGACTTTGTTTTTAAAATTTTTCATTGTCCATCCTTTGTTTTTCGATTTGCACAACCGGTTCATTGCATGTGCACTTTAGACACCTTCAATATAATTTTGACAATACACATTGTCAATATAGTACACTGTAATTTCAGATAGAATGGCACAATTCTGCTGAGGGCTTTATCATAGTGAGCATATTTGGCTAAAACCTATAAATTAGGAAACCATTCTTTAGGAAACAATTTATTTATGGCGACTAACGACTCAACCAGTAAAAAGAAAACAAAAAGTGTGAGTAAAGAACGTCAGTTCAAAGGGTTATCTCTATCTGAACGTAAAGAGGCACGCCGTGAAAAGCTGATTGAAGCGGGTATTGCAACCTATGGAACCCTTGGTTTTTTTTCAGTAACGGTAAAAGATGTCTGCCAAGAGGCAAAACTCACCGAACGTTATTTTTATGAATCATTTAAAAAGAGTGAAGATTTATTTCAAACCATCTTTTTAAAAATGATTGAAGAATTACAGCAAAATCTGATGCAAGCCGTGATTAAAGCTGCGCCCGATCCAGAAAAAATGGTCGATGCGGGTTTAAGAGCACTGCTGACGACATTAAAAGATGACCCAAGATTAGCTCGTATTGTCTATGTCGACGCAGTCTTGGTGCAAGAATTACATAATCAAGCCACCATTCAAGAAACACTTGCGCAATTTGATCGCATGATTCAGGCCTTTGTTATGCTGACCATGCCCCAAATTCAGCACCATGAAAATGAGCTCTCTTTAATTGCAACTGGTTTGAATGGATATGTCACACAAATTGCGATTCGATGGGTGATGGGAGGGTTTGAGCAGTCTCTTGAGCAGGTTTTAACTGCATGCCGTGTCGTTTTCTTATCTTTATTAGCTCAAGTTTCAAAATAATATTAAAGTTTTTTGACAGCCAAAAATGTGAAAAAATAGCTAAGCAATTAAGGTGATAACCTATTGAATGATTTTAGAAATTTTGAGGCTGAGATGTCATAATTTGGTCATACCTTTGCCTTAGTTTTGTCACAAATTATTGCTAAATTCATTTTTATAGACTTTTCTGCAATGAAATTGTCATAATTAATCTTTGTAATAAGCCTGTCATAACTACAAAACGGTTCACCGTTAAATCTATAGGATATTGCGTTGTGAAAGATGACTATATTTTAATTGTCGATGATGAGCTTCCTATTCGTGAAATGATCCATACTTCTTTGGACATGGCAGGCTTTCAGTGTTTACAGGCAGAAGATGCCAAACAGGCTCATCAAATTATCGTCGACCAACGTCCGGCGCTTATCTTGCTTGATTGGATGTTACCTGGAGGAGTAAGTGGTGTCGATTTATGTCGCCGCTTAAAACGCGATGAGAACCTAGCAGAAATTCCAGTGATTATGCTGACCGCTCGCGGAGAAGAAGACCATAAAGTACAAGGTCTTGATGCGGGTGCAGATGATTACATGACGAAGCCTTTCTCTACACGTGAACTGGTTTCACGTATTAAGGCAGTTCTGCGCCGCGCGAATGCATTAAGTGGTGAAAAAACTATTGATGCCAATGGTTTAATTCTTGATCCTGTAAGCCAACGTGTTAGCTTTGGCAACAGCATTTTAGATATGGGCCCAACTGAATATCGCTTACTTGCGTTTTTTATGACCCATCCAGAACGTGCATATACGCGTGCCCAGTTGCTCGATCAGGTATGGGGCGGTAATGTATATATTGAAGACCGCACTATCGATGTGCATATCCGTCGTTTGCGTAAAGTGCTAGAACCTTTTGGTGTTGACCGATTTGTTCAGACTGTACGTGGAACTGGCTACCGTTTCTCAACACGTGCAGATTTAGCCGCAGGTTAACCAAGATTTATGTATGAACCCTACCCCGTCCCTGAACAGGTACGTGAACAAAAGCTTTCTCGTTACAGTAGTTTATGGACGTTTGCCAAACAAGATTTACGGCTTTTATTATTTTTTCTAATTATTGCCGGTTTAGTCGGTTTCGGTATTGGGTATTTCTGGAGCTGTATTTTTATCGCCTTCGTGGTGTTTTTTACACTCCAATTGCGTTCTTTATATCTGGTCAATGACTGGATTGCCAATAAGCCTTATGACGTTCCTCCAAACCTTAATGGGATTTGGGGGGCATTGTTATTTAATGTTTACCGTGCTCAGCGTCAGGAACGAATAGTTCAGGCCGAAATGGTCGGTTTAATTGACCGTGCACAGTCATCTTTGGTTGCACTTGCTGAAGCCGTTGTACTCATTGATGACCAACATCAAATCGAGTGGTGGAACCCTGCTGCGGAACGTTTGTTAGGAATCAGCCCTCTCGATCGTGGTCGTAACTTATTAACGATTTTACGTCAGCCGACCTTTATTGAATATTTTAACAATATTGATCAGGCACCTGATGGAATTAAGCTGCATTCCAACTTTGACGATGACCGCTATGTGCAGGTTAAGCTCACAAGATTTGGTGGAGAAAGTCGTTTATTGGTGGCTTACGATGTAACGCGTATGCATAACCTTGAGCAGATGCGTAAAGACTTTGTCGATAATATTTCGCATGAACTTCGTACGCCATTAACGGTGCTCAGTGGTTATATCGAAACCTTTACCGATCAGGAAGATATTAGCCCACGCTGGAAACGTGCATTTGATCAGATGCAATCACAAACCAAGCGTATGAATGCGTTGGTCAATGATTTACTACTGTTATCGAATTTAGAAAATAACAAGAAAATCGCAAAAAACCAGATTATTGAAATGCCGAGTTTAATGAATCAACTGTTTGATGATGCTCAGGCCTACAATGCCGATTATGGACACACGCTCAATTTACATATTGATAGCCACTGTGACCTGATTGGTTCCGACATGGAAATTGCCAGCGCGTTTAGTAACTTAATTACGAATGCCATCAAGTACACGCCAAAAGGTGGAACTATTACCATTGGTTGGCATGATGATGGTGAACATGCTTACTTTAGTGTGCAAGACACAGGCATCGGAATTAACCCTAAACATTTGCCACGACTGACTGAACGCTTCTATCGTGTTGATAGCGACCGTAGTCGTCAAACAGGTGGTACAGGTTTAGGCTTAGCCATTGTAAAACACGTGCTTATGCAACACGGCGCGTATTTAGATGTTCAATCTAAAGAAAATGAGGGATCAACATTTACCGCAGTTTTTCCAAAAGAAAGACTCTATAACATGACCTAAATTTGGCCCTCTCACATTCAAAAAGCCGACTCATGAAAAGTCGGCTTTTTTGTAGCATTTAAACCAATTTACTTAAAATTAGAGCAATAAGATTTTGTCTGATTTTTCTCTATTACGTTTAAAAAACTAGTGGCAAAAGTATTACTTTGACGCAATGCATCACGGTGATCGCCACCATCAATCGTTTGATAAATAGTTGGTTTTTTTAATTTACATAGCTGCTGATAATAAGCAGATGTTCCTCTAGGGTCGACTAAATGATCTTTAGAACCCTGAACAATCATTAACGGTACGGTAGGCACCATATTTTCAATAGACTGCTGTTTTAAATAAGCCAAAAGAGGTTTTAAATCTGCATTAGGGCGAAATATGCTAGAAGGAGACTTCTTCAAATCAGATTGAAGTTCAGATAAACAGCGGCTACGCGCTTGAGTTAGCACCGTATTCATTTCTGAACTGACTAAGTTTTCAGGAACAATGCTTGGTTCTGCTGCTTGTGCTCCCAATAACACAATTGGGAAAAAAGCAGCCACACTAGGTTCTGGGTTCGGATTAGTTTTCACATATTCTGCAATGCCTTCGTATTGATAGCCGCCTGGCGCAAGAGCGATTGCCCCTTTTAAATCTAGTTCGGGAGCATCTTTTTGACCATAAGCCGCCACTGTAATAGCAGCAGCCCCGCCTTGACTATGCCCCATCACCAACCACTGTTTATTGAAGTCTTTTGGCTTGAGCATATGTAATGCACGCACTGCATCAACCACTGTATGCAGTTGGCTCTTTGCATTCATGTAAGGATGCCCACCCGGTGTACCTAAACCTTGATAATCAGGTGCAACAACCGCATAGCCTCGTGCAAGCCAACCATCTAAAGCTTTGGAAGCAACTTCCTGATATGAATGAACTGGTCCACCGGCATAATCACCCGAAGGTGCACAAGTATCAGCAACCCCAGTCGTACCATGCGCCCAAGCAAGTATCGGCCAGCCATTTTTTGGTGGCGTTCCTTTTGGCAATAAAATAAAAGCCGATGCAACAATAGGTTCGCCCTGAATACCTCGACTACGATAATTTACTAATAAGCGCTGATCTGCATGAGGAAACAAATCCGTCACAGCTTGCTGTTCTAGCGACAATATTGAACCCGGTTTTTCGCTCACAATTTGCTTACCCAAATCTGTAATGGGAGCAGCCATAGCAGAACCAGACACCAAACAAGCGCTGCTAAATAAAATTTTTAAAAAAGAATTACTTTTTCTAATCAAGGGATTACTCCTCTATTATTTACAATATATCTATTTAAATAATTAATTTATAAAATATAAATTACCATAGAATCTTCTATATTTATATTCAACTCAAAATAATTTACATTTATATAGTCTCTTAAAATCTCATTAAAATATATTTTAAAGAAATGTATTATAAATATCGTTTCAAAAATTAATCCCATTTCAATAATAAAAAATATATGCTGATATTTTCTTAATTACGATAGCGATTAAAATGCCAAAACAAAAATTTATACCCTACCTGATTTTTCTTATTCTCGGTTCTCTATCTATCCATAGTTTTGCAGATGTACAAGTATATGGTCCGGGTGGGCCAGCACCCGCTATGAAAGAAGCCGCCAAACAATTCACCAATAAGACAGGAATAACAGTTCATGTGACTTCTGGTCCTACTACTCAATGGTCTGAAAAGGCGAAACTAGATGCAGATGTTATCTATAGTGGTTCCGAAGCCATGATGTCTGATTTCGAAAATACATTTTCTGAGCAAATTATAAAAGACTCGATAGAACCTTTATATTTACGCCCCGCAGCGATTTTAGTGAGAAAAGGAAATCCTAAAAATATTAAAGGATTTAAAGACCTCGCTAAATCTGGCGTTAAGGTTTTAGTTACACATGGTGCAGGTCAAGTTGGTATGTGGGAAGATATCGCTGGCAGATCTGGAAATATTCAATTAACAAAAGCTTTTCGAAAAAATATTGCCACCTATGCAGCCAACACAGGTATTGCCAAGAAAAACTGGGAAGAAAATACCAGCTATGATGCTTGGTTAGTCTTTAATATTTGGGGAATCAGTAACCCAGACATTGGGCAAATTATACCTATCGAACCAGAGCTAGTTGTCTATCGTGACACAGGTGTAGCCTTGACTAAACATAGTTTAAAAGATACCGAGGCTAAACGTTTTGTAGATTTTCTATCTTCACAACAAGGCAATACTATTTTCAAAAAATATGGTTGGACTAAATAATTAAAAAGGGAGCGTTGCTCCCTTTTATTTTTTAAAATTATTCACTCTAGTTCACCTAGAATATATTCATTTCAAATTAAATATACGCCTGCGGCATATAAAGCGCCCAGTATTAAACAAAAGGCTGAACTGATATACCAAAATAAATCACTATTACCCACAAATTTTGACTTTAACCACGGAAAAGCCAGACCACGGATAAGAAACACTGCTGCAACAAGCGACAAAATAATTTTGGTAAAAGGTAATACCTGTATTCCCCTTGCTGCAAAGAAGGCATACATAGAACATATAGTTAGAATTAAGCCCACAGTTATAGCTGTAAAATTAGGATACCAATGCCCTCTTTCGGCCATCTGGACAATACTTTTACCAGCCCCTAAAAACCGAAAACCATTTGCTCCCCAGAACACACAAACAAAATGAAGTAATGAGGCACAGAATGTTAATAGTGCAGCGATATATAGCAGAACGTTCGGAAATGATTGCATTAGATTTTATACTAATCAATATATGTGAGATTTATTATACTTAATTATAAAATATATAAAACTGATAAATATTTAAAATAAGATTAGCTTGGTATTTAATATTTTAAATACCAAGCTTAGTGCACTTAATTATTTACTCTCAAACTCTTTAAAATCAGCTTTTCTAATTTTTGCATGAATACCTTTGGTTTTATCTACTACTTGTGAAACTTCAAAATCAGTCGCGGCACTTAAATAGGCGTACGCTGTCGCTTCGTCAATACCGTATTCTTGATTTAAGAAACGAATGGCTTCACGTGTAGATTTCTTCATCGCTTCATCAAGATCTTCATCTAGACCTGGCGTAATCCAAAACTCAGCATTTTCAGCTAAAGGTTGTTTTAGCTCTTTGCCCGGTATTTTGTCCTTACCTGCTTTGAGTAAGGTAAATTTCAACGTGGCGCGGGCTGAAGCTTCTAGTGCCGTTAATGCTACTTCGCCATCCCCTTGCGCGAAATGACTATCACCCGTATAGAATAATGCGCCTTTGACCTGAACAGGATAATAGGCTGTTGAACCTGCACCTAGTTCATTAATATCAATATTTCCACCATACATTGCAGGTGGTACAGAGTGAACAGGCTCAGACGTATTGGCTGCTACCCCCATAATTCCCATAAAAGGATAGAGCGGAAAACGTATTGATTTACCAGATTCTGTTTTTAATACACCTTCGTATTCACCTTTAGCATTTTTTTCGATTGGGGTGAAAATCGATACATTTCCATAACGTTCAGGATGCTCAGCCGATGCATTTTCTTGCTTTGCTTTTTTAGGAAACTCCCCTACTAAAGCACCTTTACCATGTCGATTTGAAATCACACCGTAAGGAACACGTGGCTCAACTTTAAGTACTTCAACTTTCAGAATATCACCGGGCTGTGCGCCTTCAATTGCAACAGGGCCTGTCACAATATGCGGCCCATCTTTATGAAAATCATGCTTTAAATTTGACTGCGTAATTGTTTTTGCATCTTCCAAGATTTCATTAGATTTGACACCTTTCGATTGAAAGAACTTTTCAGCATTACGCCCTTGGTCTTCAAGCAAACCTTCATGAGAAACCGTATCAAATGTCACAATACTACCCGACGGAACGGTAAGGACGGGTTTGGCATCCCGATTCGGTAAATAACCCCATGTAATGGTATTTAAAGTAGATGGAACGTAATAATTACCTTTATATTCCCCATTTTGAAGTTGAGTAGGTTGTTTTGAAATTTGATTTAAAACTTTAAAATCATTGGCATGGGTGAGTGAAATACAAAGTACAGATAAAACCGAAGCTGTCAGGCGTTTAACTTTTAACATGATTTCAGAACCTAAAAAATATGAAAGTTACAGTAAAGTCCTGAACAAGTAGCAAGCATTGTGCCAAGGCTAAAGTTGTGTAATATCTAAAAAGTGCTTCATGCTTATAAAAAACTAAATAAATTTTTTAGATTTAATAACTTATCTTCAAATAAAATTAAAACCTCGACTTAAGTCTAACTTAAATATTTCTTTCTATTTTTATTTATTAATTTTCAGTCATATTAATATTTTTGCTCTATCCAGATACATATTTATACACTAGCTTATATAACGTACCAACTTAGATCACTTAATAATAATTATATTTCTATATAATATAAATCCAAACATAATTATATATTTTAGGTTTATATAATTTAAATCAAAAAAAACCCTGAATAATTAAAGTCAGGGTTTACTTGTTTTTAGGGAGCTATATAACGGACTAAACGGTATGTCCCATGCGCTCGCCCATTACAACTACAGACTCAGCTTTAAAACGTTGTTCCCATTCGATCTTATCTTTTTCAAATAAAATAACAGCTGTAGAACCTAAATAAAAACGTCCAAGCTCAGCACCTTTCTCTAGCTTTAACTGATGATGTTGCAATTCGATACGGCCTGAAGGTTTTACCTTGCCTGTTGCCACAGTTTCAATACCTGCAACAATCATCGCACCCACTAGAACAACAGCCATACGGCCAAGTTCAGTATCGAACAAACACACCATACGTTCATTACGAGCAAATAATCCAGGTACATTTTCAGCAGTGACCTGATTTACCGAAAATAGCTCGCCTGGCACATATAATGTTTCTGTTAATGTCCCTGCAAATGGCATATGAACACGATGGTAATCACGCGGTGATAAATAAACTGTCGCGAACTCACCGTCTTGGAATGGCTGAGCAAGTTGTGGATCGCCAATGAGTTTCTCTACAGAGAAACTTTGACCTTTTGCTTGAAATACTTCACCCGCAGTGATCTTACCAATTTGGGAAATTGCACCATCTGCTGGTGAAACAATGCTATCTGCATTTTCATCAATCAGACGTACACCTTCTTTTAATGCACGGGTAAAAAAGTCATTAAAAGATTTATATTTCAGTGCATTGCCTTGTTCAGCAATCGATAAATCAATCCCATATTTAACTTTAAACGCATGAATAACAGCGTTTTTCACAACTGGATTTTCACTCGCAGCAACTTTACCTACCACACGGCTCAATTGATGCTGTGGTACAAGGTTTTGTGCCTTAATAAATAATTCTTTTTTTAATCGAGATGTGAAACTCACGACGGTGATTCTCCAGTAATAATAGGACTATCGAGGCGATTGCCCCATTCACTCCACGCACCATCATAGGCTTTTGCTTCCCAGCCCAAGAGTCTAGCCAGAATATAAGCCAAACCGGAACGGTGATGTGACTGGCAGTACACAACTACAGGTTGTTGTAAATCGAACCCAAGTTGTTCAAGGCGCTGCCGCGTGCGTTCAAGCGGATGCAATTTTAGATGATTTTGACGATTAAGTGCAGTACTCCATTCAAAATGGAGGGCATTTGGAATGTGACCGCCGCGTCGCGCTGCTAAACGGACACCACTATATTCATCACTCGTCCGGCAATCCCACAGTTGCACACTTTCTTGCTCAACTTGTTTGCGTAGCTCTTCATAGTTCACACGGAACTGAGCGGCATGTGATAAATCAATTTGAATTAAGTCTGTAACAGGAGAAATTTTTTCAACTTCTGCTGTAGTTGGTAAGCCTGCACCTAACCATGCATGGATACCGCCATTAATTAAACTGGTACGGGTGAATCCTAAGCAATGCAAATTCCAGATTAAACGTCCTGCCCATGCTCCACCTTCATCGTCATAGACCACAACATGATGATTCGGTGAAATATTCAATTTCTCAATTAGTGCTTGCAAACCTGCTTCATCTGGCAAAATGCCAGTGGCTTCTTCTTGTTGAGCCACTAACCATTTAGGCTGTAAATGAATGGCATGTGGAATATGGAGTTGTTCATAAACCGATGCACGGCTCAAATCTATAATGCGAATATATTCATTGCCTAAATAAGGCACTAATTCTTCTGCTTCTATTAATAAATCGAGTTTAAAATCAGGGAGTGTCATCGTCATGGTTTCTTTTTATACCAGCTTATTTTCAATCTTAGCATAAGCATATATCTAACAAACTCTGATTTTCTGCTACGCTTTAGCAGAAAATCAGATATCAGCATTCTCACTTTTAAAAATAAAAAATAGCGAGACTACTTTTTACTTAAACCACTTCTTCAAGTTCTTCGATTTCAAAAACCTGACGTAAATAGGCCAAGAAAGTATCGTTGTCAGTCATGGTTTTACCCGGACTATCAGAGATCTTCGCAACTGACTGTCCATTACATTCAACCAGTTTCAACACAATATTCAGTGGCTTTTGCCCCATATCATTGGTTAAATTAGTTCCAATACCGAAACTCACCTGAAAACGATCTTTAAAGTATTGATGTAATTCCCATGCCTTTGGCAAATTAAGGCCATCGCTAAAGGTCAGCATTTTGGTTTTGGTATCAATTTTTAATTTACGGTAATGTGCATAAGCCTTATCACCCCATTCATACGGGTCGCCACTGTCATGACGTAAACCATCAAATAGTTTGGCAAAATACAGGTCAAAGTCGCGTAAGAAAGCGTCCATCCCTACCACATCGGTTAGGGCAATTCCTAAATCTCCACGGTACTCTTGCACCCAAGTTTCTAAAGCAGCTTTTTGGAAATCACGCAAACGTACATCAAGTGCCTGAAAAGCTTGTAAGAACTCATGCGCCATGGTTCCAATTGGTGTAATGTTAAGCTCTTTAGCCAGTAATACATTACTTGTACCACGGAACACATTTGGCACAGTTTTATGAAATGCCGCTACGACATGTTTTTGCCAAGCAAAACTATAACGACGACGTGTACCAAAATCAGAAACTAAAAACGGTGGATCGTTTGGTTGTTGAGATTTTTCATATTGCTGAATCAAATCGAGTTTTGCTTGTAATCGGTGTTCGCCTTCGGCCCAAACTTGATCTGTTTTGATACGGCTAAAATACAACTCGTTTACAATGGCTAGAACAAAAATCTCAAACATCATCGCCTGAACCATCGGTCCTTCAATATGAATATCTAATCGACCTTCTGCGTCAATGCTAGCCTGAATAAAACGACGTTTGAGTTGGAATAACTCTAAGTAATCGACAAAGTCGCTTTTAATAAATCGTAATTTTCGTAAATATTGTAGCTCGTCTTCTTTATATTTGAGATTACATAAATGGTCGAGTTGCTCGTTTAAGTCATCCAAAATATCCACTAATGGATAGACTGTATCTTCTAAGTTTCTGCAACGAAAATGATAGACACTATGTGTTTGCGGGAATTTATGCAGAACCACTTGTAGCATCGTAAATTTGTACAAGTCTGTATCTAGTAAAGAATGGATAATTGGAGACATAGTCAATGATTATTCGCTTGCTTCTTAGCATTAAAGCATATTTTTATGGATGAATTACGAGGTTTTATACCATTGTTGCAGTTCCATGAAATTTCCTTTTAAAAATCATTTAATTTAAATTCTGCTAAACTACGTTAATTCAATTAATTATAGAAATTTGCTTTAATTATGCGCGCTTTAATACAACGAGTTCTTGAAGCCAAAGTAGTTGTAGACGGTGAAACTACAGGCGAAATCCAACACGGCCTACTGGTGTTTTTAGGCATTGGCCGAGATGATACTTTGGCTATTGGTCAAAAGCTTATTGATAAAATTTTGAAATATCGAATTTTTGATGATGAACAAGGCAAAATGGGCTGGAACGTGTCTCAAGCAAATGGTGGAATCTTGCTTGTGTCACAATTTACCTTGATGGCACAAACACAAAAAGGTCTGCGTCCAGACTTTGGCCCAGCAATGCCACCTAGCGACGCAAAAGCGTTATACGAACAATTGGTTGAATATGCACATTCTCAATTTGAAAACGTTCAAACCGGAATTTTTGCTGCGGATATGAAAGTTCATTTGATTAATGATGGTCCGGTGACATTCAATCTAGAAGTCGAAGCATAAATATAAAAAAACTCCCAAAATGGGAGTTTTTTTATATCTGGATATTAACGTCCAGTTTTCTCTTTAATAAAAGCACGTGCCTGACGTACTTTATCTTTTACTGGTTTTGGTAACTTAGGCGGAATGAGCTTAGCAACTTGGTTGAACCATACCAATAGGCTGAAGTCACCTTCCATTTTAATGCTGCCATCTTGCATACCCGTCATAAATGCTGTTGGGTCACCTTTGATCAAAGTTTTTACACCTTGCTCACTGTCTGCAAATTGCAAAATAAAATCAGCTTTTTCAGGTGCGCCTGCAACAGTATCAATCTGACCATTATTAATAATGATCTGACGTGCAACACCTAAATCTGTACCGATCTGAATACGGAATGCGCGGTCATGAATCAGTTCAATAAACTTAGGGCTAGTACGCGCCAACTGCTTCATACGCAGCACTAAACCTGCTACCAACAAATCTAATGGGTCTGTACTGACATCAACAAGAGGTAACTTGACTACAGGTATGGAAGAAAGTTTCATGAACATTCACGCCTATTGTATTTTTATGAAAACTTTAGAGCAAAACTTAGCAAGGACATACCATTGCCTGTGTTTTATGCATCAATTGATATTTTTTAGCTGGCAACGCAATCTAGATGAAACGTCAACAGACCCATCTATCGTAGCATAACTGGCTATTTTTTAATAAATGCTTTGTATAATAAAAATCACGTTTCGTAAATGAAAAAGGCATGCTGTGCATACCTTTTTACCGTTAGATAACAATTTAATTATCGGCTAGAACATTGCTGCTGATCATCTTCATATACTGGCGTGTGTTCTATATATTGGCGATTTGCCAATGCCTTTTGTGCTTGTTTATCCTCACGTAACAAAATAAATGTAACCATTACCATCGCTAGACTTAATGCAGTTAAATAACTATATGTGACTGGCATTTCAAAAGTGACTTGAACTCCAAAACGGACCACTTCCAATAGCCCCCAAAAGAACATCCCTGCAAGCATAAAACCAAGCCAACGACGGTAAGGAGAAAAGAAAACAGCAACAAGCGCGACAGCAATTAAGCTGAATCCGGCGATAGCGGCAAAATTCGCTGTTACCATAGAAACCTCCGTCTTAATGAAAACGTCTAAAAACATTCGGTCTTTAATACCCGACCTCATTCCAAAAACAACTTTAATTCATGATTTGTGTTGAAGCTTACGATGCATTATGGATGTTTTTTTTTAGAAAAAAAGACCTGTTTTTTCTTAATGCGACATACTTTGTCGCAACATTCTTTTGTCATTACATTTTTGTAAAATTCAAAAAGTTCGATTCCCTATATGGCATCAATTCTGGCGTGTCATTACAAAAAAATATGCTGTTTTTAAGGACCAAAATAAGTTTTTTTCAGATTTTTTTATTGCCTTTTTTCTGTGCAAAATTTTGTCATAACTTGCTTGTTTTTATGACTATTCTGCATAAAAAAAGCGCTACTCTGAAGTAGCGCTTAAAGCTTATCCATATAGGTTAAGCACGATTTAAATCTTTATCATGCATACCGAGTAAATAAAGCACACCATCTAAACCAACACTTGAAATTGCCTGATTTGCATTTTGGCGTACTAATGGTTTTGCACGATAAGCAACGCCTAAGCCTGCAATCGCAAGCATTGGTAAGTCATTTGCCCCATCGCCTACTGCCATCGCTTGCTCTAGAGAAATCCCCATCTTATTTGCAAGTTCGCGTAATAACTCAGCTTTACGGGCGCCATCAACAATTGCACCTTTTACTTCGCCTGTTACGAAGCCGTCTTGCACATCTAAAATGTTAGCATGAACTTCATCAATACCGAGTTTGCCTTGTAAATATTCAGCAAAATACTGGAATCCACCAGATAAAATTGCCGTTTTATAACCAAGTGCCTTTAAGGTCGAGATAAGACGCTCTGCACCTTCGGTAATGGTTAAACGCTCTGCAATTTTAGGTAAAACAGCAGCATCAAGCCCTTTTAATAATGCAACACGTGCACGGAAGCTTTGCTGGAAATCAAGCTCACCTTGCATCGCTCTTTCAGTAATTTCAGCAACTTGTGCGCCTACCCCTGCTTCAATCGCCAACTCATCAATCACTTCTTGTTCAATTAATGTTGAGTCCATATCGAAACACACCAAACGGCGATTACGGCGATAAGCGTTGTCTTCTTGAACAGCAACATCGATATTTAGTTCGCTTGAAAGAAGTAAACATGCAGCACGCATGGCTTGTGCATCTAAAGTTGGGCCGCTACTTAAACCAAACTGTACACAGGCACGACGTGGAAATTTGTTATCTCCTTCGAAGTCTACACGACCTGATAAACGTGTTACCGTTTCGATGTTAAAGCCTTGGCTAGACACAATTTTTGTAACTGCTTGTAAGTGTGCCGCAGTGAGTTCTGGGGCTAAAGCCGTGACGATATAACGAGTACGTCCGCCTTCACTTACCCATTGATCGTATTCTGCGCCCGTGATTGGTTTAAAGCGCACTGTTAAGCCAATATCATGTGCTAAAATCAGAATCTCTTTCATTGCCAATGCGGTCGCAGTTTCATTATCAGAAGCGACCACAATGCCTAATGTAAGTTGATTATGAATAACAGCCTGACCTACATCCAGTATTTGCAATGAATGTACGGATAGTACTTGCATTAATCGGGTAAACTGGTTTGGTTGGTCCGGTCCTAAAAAGGATATAAGAATGATTTCTCGCATGAATTGACTCTAGTCTGAGTGACAACTATTGTAAGAATCATAATCGAATTTCAATATAATTGCCTTGGAAGTTTAACTTGATTGCGCCTAGACAAGGGCTATTTGCTAGCCTACTGATCGTTAGTTTTGCATTGCATACCTTTTTATTGGTCATTGCAACGACACACCAGCTTAATGAAAACCGTGCGAGTCAAGGTCAGCTCATGACCAGTCAGCTCGTTGCAGACAGCTTATCTGAGCTTGAACCTGCTAATACGGTGTCTTTAGCTCTGATTGCCAATCGCTATGCGACCAATCCAAGTGTTGCGTCTATTCGCATTCTTGATGCGAACAAACAGGTTCTAGCAACGAGCGGAATTTCTAAAACCCGCCAAGGCGAAATTTTTGCTCGTGATGCCCTTCAAAATGAAAAGAAAGTGGGATCTATCGAAGTTACGTTGATTCAGCCAAGTATTGGAGAAATTCTTCGTACTCAATGGCTTGCAATTTTAGCTTCTCTGTTTTTGCATGTTTTATTGTGGCTTGCCTATCGCGCGATTGCTCGTCCAACCCGTAGCGAATATTTGGCACGTATTAATGAAGAAAACCGCTTAAAGCATGAAATTCAGCAGTTAACTCAAGCATTGGCTCTAGAAAAACAAAATACGGTAACCTTGGTTGCACAAGCTCAGCAACAAGCTAAAGCGAAACCAGCAGCTCGCCAACAAGCCGAAAAAACTTCAGATTCAGCTGACCAACATACGTTGGCACTCAATATTCAGTTTTATGACCCTAAACAGTTATTAAGCAGTGTTAACCAATCGGTATCTGTTCCTTATTTCAAACTCTGCCAGCTCTTTTTAAACAAGAGTATTGAGTTATGCGTTAAGCATTACCAATTGAAACTCACAGATATTGAAGTAGTAGATGAGTTTAATGCCGACGGTGCGACACTTGCGATTTCAACCTCTCATCCACATGCCGTAGAATGTCTGCTTATGATTGGAACCGTATTCCAATTACTTTCAGATGTTTTATATAAACGTTACCGTGAAGATAAACGTTTTGCGCTGCAAACTCGTAGTGCAACATGTAATGCTGTAGAAGCTATGCAAATCGATGCAAAAGAAGCTGCTCAACGTTTAGCACAGCATCTTCACGCTAAAGAGTCTGCTTTATATCTCGAAAATGAACAACTCAAAGCAATTCAAGACAGCTACCAACTTGTTGCAATGCCAAACCCAAGCAATGTGATGACACGTCATGCATTTATGATCAATGGTATGAATGCAGAATGTGCTGAACTTGCCCAAAATATCCGGACTGAAATTTTAATGGGGAAAAAATCAATTCCACAAAATGATAGTCCAAGTAGTGCAGCTTCATAAAAAGTAACTACGCGCATCAGAACCTAGCCTTTTGGCTAGGTTTTTTTTATTTAAATTCATAGCTTTTATTTAAAAATACTCCATTTTCTTATGATTTATTTGTATAAATAAATCTCGATCTATTCTTAGAGGTCACAAATTTGGATAAATCAGAATCATAGGCAAAATTCTCTAAACAGCGTAAACTATGCAAAATTTATTAAATAGAAATTGTCTTACGACAAAAAAAGGTGAAAGCGAATGCCGCTGAGTCGTGTTGAAGATCTTGTCGCCGATATTCGTGCAGGCAAAATGGTTATCTTGATGGATGACGAAGATCGCGAAAATGAAGGTGATCTTGTCATTGCAGCAACGCATGTTCGTCCTGAAGATATTAACTTCATGATTACCCATGCACGTGGTCTAGTTTGCCTAACGCTAAGCCGTGAGCGCTGTAAACAGTTAAACCTTCCATTGATGGTTGACCAAAACGGTGCTCAGCACAGTACAAACTTTACCTTATCAATCGAAGCCGCTGAAGGGATTACTACGGGTATTTCAGCAGCAGAGCGTGCACATACAATTCAAGCTGCTGTCGCAGCGCATGCAAAACCAACTGATATCGTACAGCCGGGTCATATTTTCCCGTTAATGGCACAACCAGGCGGTGTTTTACATCGTGCAGGCCATACCGAAGCAGGTTGTGATTTAGCACGTTTAGCAGGCCTTGAACCGGCTTCTGTCATTTGTGAAATCATTAATGAAGATGGCACAATGGCACGCCGTGCAGATTTAGAAATTTTTGCTGAGAAGCATGGCTTAAAAATTGGTACAATTGCGGACTTGATTCACTACCGCATGACCAATGAGCAAACGGTTGAACGTCTGGATCAAAAAACCATTCAAACAGAATATGGTTCATTTGAACTTTATCGTTATCGTGAGATTGGTAACCCGGATATTCATTTGGCTTTAGTTAAAGGCGAGCCAAAAGAAGGTGTTACAACAGTACGTGTACATGGTTTTAGTCCAATACGCGATTTGCTTAAGCTAAATAAAGCTGATGGTGAACCAGCGTGGAATTTAGACCGTGCACTACAGACGATTGCAGCGAGTGATCGCGGTGTTTTAGTCTGGATCGGACAAGATCATTTGCAAGACTTGGGACCAGCGTTGGATGATTTAAATAAGCCAAAACCGGTGAAATCCAATGCAGCACTTTCACATCAATATCAAACCATTGGTGTCGGTGCTCAAATTTTGCGTGATTTAGGTGTTGAAAAAATGAAGCTTCTTAGCTCACCATTACGTTTCAATGCCTTATCTGGCTTTAATTTAGAAGTAGTGGAATATGTCACTGCTGATCAAATCACAACGAAATAATCGAGGTTGCTATGGCAATTCGCCGTATTGAAGGTTTATTACATCTCGCAAGCGAAGGTCGTTATGCGATTTTAGTGGGTCGTTTCAACAGCTTTGTTGTTGAACACTTATTGGATGGTGCAATCGACACATTAAAACGTCATGGTGTAAATGAAGATAACATTACTGTTATTCATGCTCCTGGCGCATGGGAACTCCCGATTGTTGCTAAAAAATTAGCTACATCAAACCAGTTTGATGCCATTATCGCACTTGGCGCAGTTATTCGTGGTAGCACACCACACTTTGACTTCGTTGCTGGTGAATGTGCAAAAGGTTTAGGTGTAGTCGCGTTAGAAAGCAGCTTGCCTGTCATCAATGGTGTATTAACTACTGATAGCATCGAGCAAGCCATCGAACGTTCAGGTACAAAAGCAGGAAACAAAGGTAGCGAAGCTGCTTTAACTGCAATTGAAATGGTTAATTTATTAAAGGCAATTTAAAGCATGTCTCAAACACTGCAAGCCGCTTATGCAGCAAAACGTAAAGCACGTCGTTTTGCTGTACAAGGTATTTATGAGTGGCAAATGAGTCACAACCCTGTACATGAAATCGAAGCACGCACCCGTGCTGAAAATGCAATGCACAAGGTAGACTTAAACTACTATCACGAACTTCTAACACAAGTGATTGCACAGCACGAAGATCTTGATGCATTACTTATTCCGGTACTTGACCGTGAACTTAGTGCACTTGATGGTGTAGAGCTAGCAACATTACGCTTAGGTGCTTACGAATTACGTGATCATTTAGAAGTACCTTACCGTGTCGTTCTAGATGAAGCTATTGAACTCGCTAAACACTTTGGTGGAGCAGATAGCCATAAATATATTAATGGCGTTCTAGATCGTTTAAGTTCAACACTACGTAGTGCTGAAAAACAACAAGCAAACTAATAGGTTTGAAGTTGATATGGCTGAGTTTTCTATTATTGACCAATACTTTAACAGACAATCTTACACAGATGTCACCTTAGGTATTGGAGATGACTCAGCCTTAATTACCCCTCCCGTAAACCAACAATTGGTGATCTGTGCAGATACACTCGTTGCTGGACGTCACTTCCCTCTTGATACTTCTGCCCATGCAATTGGCTGGAAAAGCGTAGCTGTCAATCTTTCAGATATTGCAGCAATGGGGGCAAAACCGCATAGTATTTTACTGGCGCTCAGCCTACCCACAATTGATCATGAATGGCTTGAAGGATTCAGTCAGGGAATTTATGACTGCTGTAATCAATTTGGTGTTGCTCTGATTGGTGGAGATACAACCCAAGGCCCTCATCTCACCATTACTGTCACGGCCATGGGCTGGATTGAAACCGGACAAGCCGTGTTACGTTCAGGTGCCAAAGTCGGTGACTATGTTTGTGTGAGCGGTCAAGTGGGTGATGCCGCATATGGTTTACAGCACCTAGGTCATCCATTACAAAAAAGACTAGACTACCCGACTCCACGTTGTCAGCTTGGACAACAGCTGAAGGGGTTAGCATCTAGTATGATTGATATTTCTGATGGATTAGCCCAAGATTTAGGCCATATTTTAAAAGCTTCAAAGGTTGGTGCCCGATTACTTTTAGAAAAGTTACCGATTGATTCAACACTACAAGAACTACCAGAACAGCAGCGCTGGCAATATGCTTTAGCTGGTGGTGATGATTACGAGTTATGTTTTACAATAACACCGCAAAATTATGAAAAACTTTTGCAAAAACAACTAGACATTAAGATTACAATGATCGGAGAGATCGTTGAGCAAACACAACTAACTTTTGAGCACTTGGGTTCAGATTACCCATTGCAAATTCATGGATACCAACACTTTGCATAAGCCACCGATTCATTTTAAGGACATGTCTTGGTTCAACCGCTGCATCGTTTTCTGTGGAGTTGGTTTCGGATCTGGTCTCGCACCTAAAGCTCCCGGTACTTTTGGCTCTGCCTTTGCCCTACTCTTCATTCCAATCTGGTTATCGCTTGGCTTTAAATTAAGCTTGATCGCTATCCTCATTATGTCATTGGTGGGAATTTATATTTGTGGTCAAACTGCAAAAGTCCTTGATGTTCATGATGATGGTCGAATTGTTTGGGATGAATTTGCAGGACAATCAATTACTCTTCTGCCTTTAATATTTTTTAATATAATGTCGTTACAATCGGCACTAATTGGTTTTTGCTTATTCCGCCTATTTGATGTTTGGAAACCTTGGCCAATCCGTGTTGCCGACCAGAAAGTTGCTGGTGGTTTCGGGATCATGCTAGACGACATCATTGCAGGGCTTTGGGCGGCACTCTGTATCATCATATTTATTACTTTCTGGGGCGTAACGCCATTTAAGTAGGTTTACTCATGTCAACTACCGTCATTATCCTTGCTGCAGGCAAAGGAACGCGAATGCGTTCACAACTACCTAAAGTATTGCAACCTTTAGCTGGTCGCCCGCTACTAGGACATGTCATTCAAACAGCAAAAAAAATACACGCAGAAAATATTATTACGATTTATGGGCATGGTGGTGACCACGTCAAACAAACTTTTGCACAAGAAAAGATTCAATGGGTTGAACAAGCAGAACAACTAGGTACAGGTCATGCGGTACAAATGACTTTACCCGTACTTCCTAAAGACGGTATTTCATTAATTCTTTATGGTGATGTACCTTTAGTACGTCAAACAACGCTAGAGCAACTTGTTGAAGTTTCAAGTAAAACGGGCATTGGCATGATTACTTTACATGTCGACAACCCAACAGGTTATGGTCGTATCGTTCGTCAAGAAGGTAAGATTCAAGCGATTGTTGAACATAAAGATGCAACAGAAGCTCAGCGTCAGATTCAAGAAATCAACACAGGTATTTACTGTGTTAGCAACGCAAAACTTCATGAGTGGTTGCCTAAACTTTCAAATGAAAATGCGCAAGGCGAATATTATCTAACTGATATCGTAGCAATGGCTGTTGCAGATGGTCTAGAAATCGCATCTATTCAACCAGAACTCGCTTTCGAAGTTGAAGGCGTCAATGATCGCTTACAACTTGCTGCACTTGAACGTGAGTTCCAGCAACAGCAAGCAAAAGAGCTTATGCAACAAGGCGTAACTTTTGCAGACCCTGCACGCTTTGACTTACGCGGTTCTGTGAAAGTTGGACATGACGTTCGTATTGACGTAAATGTGATTATTGAAGGTGACTGTGAACTGGGCGATTTTGTAGAAATCGGCGCTGGTTGTATTTTAAAGAACACCAAAATTGCAGCTGGAACTAAAGTTCAAGCCTATAGCGTTTTTGATGGTGCAGTTGTAGGCGAAAATGCTCAAATTGGACCATTTGCACGCTTACGCCCAGGCGCGAAATTGGCAAATGAAGTACATATCGGCAACTTTGTTGAAGTTAAAAACACAACGATTGGATTGGGCAGTAAAGCCAACCATTTCACTTATTTAGGTGATGCAGAAATCGGTGCTGAATCGAATATTGGGGCAGGTACGATTACTTGTAATTACGACGGTGCAAATAAACACAAAACCACTATTGGCGATGCCGTTTTTATCGGTTCTAATAGCTCGCTGGTTGCTCCGGTAACCATTGGGAATGGCGCAACAGTTGGTGCGGGTTCTGTGATTACGAAAGATGTAGCCGAACAAAGTCTCTCCTTTGAACGTGCGCAACAAATTTCAAAAGCAAATTATCAACGTCCCCAAAAGGTTAAAAAATAAGAGGATTGAAGTATGTGTGGTATCGTCGGAGGCGTTGCACAGCGTTGTGTAACCGAGATTTTAATTGAAGGTTTAAAACGTCTTGAATACCGCGGTTATGATTCTGCGGGTGTTGCTTTATTGAATAACCAACAAATTTTACGTGAGCGTCGTGTAGGTAAAGTAATCAATCTTGCCGATGCAGTGACTGAACACCAACTTACAGGAGCTATCGGGATCGCACATACCCGTTGGGCAACACACGGTAAACCAACTGAAAATAATGCTCACCCGCATATGTCTGGTAAGGTTGCTGTTGTACATAACGGTATCATTGAAAACTACCAAGAATTAAAAGACGACCTTCAAGCTTTAGGTTATGTTTTTACTTCTCAAACAGATACTGAAGTTGTTGCACACTTAGTTGCTGAAGCTCTAAAAAGCACAGATAGCCTTTTAGATGCTGTTGAAACTGTTGTACCTCAGCTTAAAGGTGCTTACGCGCTAGGTATTATCCACAGCGATTATCCAGATGAACTGATTACTGTACGTGAAGGTTCACCACTCGTGATTGGTGTAGGTATTGGTGAAAACTTTATTAGTTCAGACCAACTTGCACTTTTACCAGTGACTAACCGCTTTATGTACCTAGAAGAAGGTGATATTGCACGTCTTACTCGCACTTCAATTGAAGTATTTGCAAATGGTGAACGCGTTGAGCGTCCAGTGCGAGAGCTTGATGCAACCGTAAGTAGTGCATCAAAAGGTGAATACAAACACTACATGCTCAAAGAAATTTATGAGCAACCAGAAGCAATCAAGCAAACAATTTCTCAAGCGCTTGATGGCAATAGCTTACGTGATGATTTCTTGAAAAATGCTGATGCAGATTTCAACAAAATTCAAAGCGTACAAATCATTGCTTGTGGTACAAGTTACCACTCAGGAATGATTGCAAAATATTGGTTTGAGCAACTGATTGGTGTGCCTTGCCAAGTTGAAATCGCGAGTGAATTCCGCTATCGCACCCCTGTAATTGTTGAAAATACACTTTATATTTGTATTTCACAGTCAGGTGAAACTGCTGATACTTTAGCTGCACTACGTGAAACTCAAAAGCGTGCGAAAGCAAACAATATCGATATTCAGACTTTGACTATCTGTAACGTTGCTACGTCTTCAATGGTTCGTGAAACTGATCATCACTTATTGACGCTTGCTGGTCCTGAAATTGGTGTTGCATCAACTAAAGCGTTCACGACTCAGCTTGCTGCGCTTATGTTGTTAATCTTGAAAATTGGTCAAGTGAAACAACGTATTAGCCCTGCTCTTCTTGAAGGAATTACGCGTGAGCTATGGCACAGCCCGAAAGTTATTCTTGATACGCTTAAACATGATCCAGAAATTTTGCGTTTGTCTGAATTATTCGTTGAAAAAAATCACTGCTTATTCTTAGGCCGTGGTACGAATTATCCAATCGCATTAGAAGGCGCATTAAAGCTAAAAGAAATTTCATATATTCACGCAGAAGGCTATGCGGCTGGTGAGTTAAAACACGGCCCATTAGCACTTGTTGATAATGAAATGCCGATCGTCATTCTTGCTCCAAATGATGAAATGCTTGATAAGCTAAAATCAAATATGGAAGAAGTTCAGGCACGTGGTGGTGAATTATTCGTTTTCGCTGATGAAAATAGCGGAATCAATGAAAAAGACCGTCAACACGTTGTGCATATTCCAGCAGTAAACGAATGGCTAGCTCCAATCGTTTATAGCGTGCCAGTTCAGTTGTTGTCGTATCACGTTGCTGTATTACGTGGTACAGACGTTGACCAGCCACGTAACTTGGCGAAGTCAGTAACTGTAGAGTAATTCAAAAAGATCATTATTAAGGCATCACCTGCTTTAATAACTGATTGATTAAGCCCGATACGCATTAATTGCCTATCGGGCTTTTTTTATTGCGTTCATATCGCTACACAGACGCTTTTACGTGAAAGAGAATCTAGTTTGATAGTAGAAAACTCCCCTAGGACCCTGTGTCACAATGGACTTTTACTTTTGCGCTGATTTAAAGTTTGAGAGATCATTGCAACACAGAGATAAAGGAGCTAAGCGAACTTAGCCCATTTTATTTTTGTCGCAGCGTTGAATGCTGCTGAACAAGTTAGGTGCAAAGCCCTGTGGGAGAACAGGACTTTGCAAACTGGTGTGTTTTAAACGTTGCACGATTTGAGGTGAATACAGTTGCGTGAGCTGTTGGCAAACACAATTGCAACTGGCTTGCATGTGTTCACCTGACAAACAAATTCTTTTAAATTCCTGCTGAGCGTTCGCATCATCATTTGTAATACTGTAAGCACCGACCACAAGGTTTAAAAACAATATAAATTTATGAAGTTTCATATTATTCTCATGATTATTTATATCCTTAAATAAAATAAAAATATTATTCGTTTAAATATTAAAATAATTTTTTAAAAAAAAATTAATCCTCCCACAAAAACACAGGAAAATAAAATAATTAAGATTATAAAATAAAAATAATTTATGAATTTAAAAAATCAGGACATAGAAAATCCAAATTTTAAATAAATAAAATAATTAAATAAGAGAGAAAATGAGTTTGAATAATGGCATGGCCAACTCCTTAAAAATGGAGTCCTACCACCAGATCACCGCGAATTAATTTATGGTGGTAGAACGAAAGAGGGTTGACAGACTGGTGCCCATAGAGACCAGCACGCACGGGGCGTCCCCCTTCCGTCCTACCGCAAAGAAAGGGGGACGCAAGGGTCTAACGACTTATAGTAAAACTATAATCCGCTATGGGGACTTACGGTCTGTCAAAACCGTCTGGCAATGTAGGCCAGCAACGAGATATTAATCGGTATAATAAAGAACGTCAATTTATTTTAATGAAAAAATTTAAATATAATAATTTAATTAATGTTTAAATAATATTATCCTTATTTTTATATTTACATCTTTTAATTAAATTTAAAATATAAACATGAGTTATATATATTTATTTAATAAAATAGATTAATCGTTAATTTTAATTTAACAGTTTGTATAAATATATAAGATGAGAAAAGTTAAGTATAAAAAATATCTTAATCTAGGTACTCTGAGCTTAGAGTTTTGTAATTGAGATTTTTTGACAGTGACTCTAAAAGTTAGATCAAGTTATTTTGAGTTTTTATAGCCATAAATCTGATTATAAAATTGAAATACTTATAAATTTCATATACTTTAAATTGTTTAAAATTCACTCAAAAATAGTAACAATAAGATAGGTAAACATGATTTCTTTAGAGCTTTTCATTACATTTTTAATTACTACAATTATTTTTGCTTATATTCCGGGTCCAGCAATGCTGTATACCGCTGCACAGACGCTTTCTCGTGGTAGAAAATCTGGTTTGATGGCTGCATTTGGAATTTTCGTAGGAGGTTGTTTTCATATCATAGCGGCGTCTTTAGGCTTAACGACCATCTTTCAAATCATTCCAAAACTCTATGATATTATTAAAATTTTAGGTGCTTTGTATTTAGTTTGGTTAGGCATTAAATTAATTAGATCGACCTCGTCCCCGACTCTTCAGCAAAATGTTGAAAATGGTCAGTTATCTTTGAAGCAGAGCATTCTGGTCGAAGTTTTAAACCCTAAAACCGCTATTTTTTATATCGCTTTTTTACCTCAATTTATTAATACCTCATTAGATTTTCCAGTTTGGTCTCAGTTCATCATTTTAGGGCTGATTGTGAATCTGATCTTTGTTTCTGCTGATGTGGTTTGTGTGTTTTTAGCCAATTACATTAGTCAAAAATTAACTAAATCGAAGAAGCCCCAAAAATCTATGTCAGTGATGGGTGGACTCATTTTTATGGGGCTAGGCGTTTTTCTTGGCTTTAAAAATCAGTAGTTTCTACAGGTAAATGTTTACCTAACAAAGAAAAAGTCACGTCCGCAACTTCCAACGGGTCTGAACTGGTCCAAATAATATGATTTCCCTCATTTGGACTTTCAGAACTTAAATGATATTGATTGAGCTGCCGAATTAATTGCGCTGTTACAGCTTCCGAAGGCTCAATAATTTGGATATCACGACCTACAATTTCCTGAATCGTATCTGAAACAAATGGATAGTGTGTGCATCCTAAAATAATCGTATCGGCTTTTTGTTCGACCAACGGCGCCAAAATATTTTCTAAATAATCCTTAACTTCCGCGGTATGTGCTTTGCCCGTTTCGATTTTTTCAGCTAAGCCAATACAAGGCACTAAAGACACTTTAATATCTTGCGCATACATTTCAATTAAACTTTTTAAATTTTTACCCTTTACCGTGGTGGCAGTTGCCAAAACCGCAATATGCTTACTTTGAGTGATTGCCACAGCTGGTTTTACGGCGGGTTCTATTGCAATAAGTGGCACATTAATTTGTGCTCTAATCGTTTCAATCGCTACAGCCGTCATGGTGTTACAAGCAATCACGATCGCTTTGCAATTCCCGTCATTTATAAGATTTGAGATTAAGTGAGTGGTTCGTGAAATAATCCAGTCACTTTCTTTGTCTCCATATGGGACATATTTCGAGTCAGCGAAATAGATAATGTCTTCATTCGGAAGCGCCTGCCGAATATGCTTAAAGAGAGACAACCCGCCTAAACCAGAATCAATCATTCCAATCGGGTTGTTATTGTTATTCATGATTTATCCTGCATTTCATATATTTAGAAAAATTCTTTCATGGTTGCTAAGTCGTTGAGCACGACTTTGGGCTGAATGGTTTTTAATTTTTCAGCCGATGTATAACCCCAACCTACCGCAGCAAAATCAATGCCTGCTTTATGTGCAGCTTCGCCATCAGTCGTTTGGTCTCCGACATAAATGGCCTGCTCTTTATTTAAATTCAAAATATTGAGAACACGCTTAATTCGTTTAGCTTTGCCAAATATAGACGAGCCACCATCAATATGGCTAAAAAGTTCACATAGTTCTGTACCAAGAATACTTTGACAGTTTTCTTTAGAGTTTGAAGTAATAATTGCGAGCGTATATCCCCGATTATGTAGTTCAATTATGTGATCCCGCATGCCTTCAAACATGTAAACTTCTTGGTTTCTTTCTTTCATTAAACGAATGAAATCTTTGGCAATCCAAGGCAGTTTCCACCTAGAAACATTCATCTCTTTCATAATTTCTTTTGGTGAAAGATGTTTGTACTGCTCTACTTGATGTAGCTCTACAGATTTAAATTTATGTTTCTTGGCAAGCTGATTTAAAGCAACTAAAAAGAAGCTAAAGGAGTCGACTAAAGTACCGTCCATATCAAAAATAATAGCTTGGTATTCTTTTAAAGATTTTTCCATTTTAAAGTTCTGAAATAAAATATATTTTTTATAATTATATTCTGTTTTCTATTGGTTTTTAAATCAGGCCCAACGAGGACCTGACCTAAATTTCGATTTTTGTTTTAAGCTGCCGCTTTTTGTTCCTTAATCCAATTTTTAATACGTGCATCCAGAATATTTAAAGGCAGTGTTCCTGCATTTAAAACCATGTCATGGAATGCTTTGATATCAAAACGGTCTCCAAGCTCCTGTTTGGCGAGCTCCCGTAGCTCTAAGATTTTCAGTTGTCCCATCTTATATGCTAATGCTTGGGCAGGAATAGCAATATATCGATCAGTCTCTGCCTGAATATCAGGTTCATCTAACGCGGAATGTTCTCGCATAAAATCGATCATTTGCTGACGGGTCCATTTTTTATAATGTACTCCAGTGTCAACCACTAGACGACAAGCACGGAACAACTCACTCGATAGTCTTCCATAGTCTGAAAGCGGGTCTTTATAGAAACCAACATCTTTACCCAATTGCTCTGCATAAAGTGCCCATCCTTCAATATAAGCGGTATGGTTGGGTTGCTTTCGGAACATCGGCAAATTTGGCAGGTTTTGGGCAATATCAATCTGCATATGGTGCCCAGGAATCGCCTCATGGTAAGCAGTCGCTTCCATTGATATTTTGGAACGTTCAGAGAAGTCCCCTGTATTCACATACACTTGTCCGGGGCGTGAACCATCAGGCGTGCCTTGATGATATTCCGCACCTGCCGCTTCTTTTTCTCGATATTGCTCTACAGGCAAAACTTCGACTTTATTTTTGGGTAATAAACCAAATAGCTTCGGCAACTCTGGTTGCATTTGGGCAATATATCCGCGATAAATTTCTAAAATTTCTTCACGAGATTTTGGGAAAACCGCAGGATTTGTTTTTAAGGATTGTTGGAAACTTTTTAAGTCATTGAAACCTTGTGCTTTGGCAATTTTCAGCATTTCCGCTTCTATACGAGCAACTTCTTTTAATCCGAGCTGATGAATAGTTTCAGGGCTTTCAGAGGTTGTCGTATTGTTTTCTACATAAAAGCGATAGAGCTCGTCACCGTTTGGCAAGCTCCATATACCCTCGTGTTGTCGTCCATAGGGGAAGTAATCTTTCTGAATAAACGTCCCGAGTTTTTGATAGGCAGGCCGAACATTCTGATCTATGACTTGTAGCACTTCACGGCTTAAACGCTCTTGTTCTGCTTTCGAAATATTTTTTGGAAATTGCTTTAATGGAGAGGCAAAAACACTGTCCTTCCCTGCGGGCGTCGCAATGCTATTAATCTGCTTTGCCACCTTTTCAATTAAATATTTGGGTGGCATCAAACCATCTTTTTGGCCTTGTTTCGCTAACTGAATACCTTGCTCAAGAATAAGAGGAATTTGTTTTAAACGAGAAATATAGTCTTGATATTGCTTAGCATTATCAAATGGAATCGAACTAATAAATCCCGGAAATTGTAAATGTAGCCCCCACATTTGATTAAAAGGCATCTCATACAATTTCAAATCATAATTTTTAAGTGTTTCTTTCAACTGATAAATCATTAAATCTTTATTTAATTGATCAGTTGCTGAAAACCCAGTGCTATCAATTGCTTCAAAACGTTTTAAAAAATTTTGCGTACTTTTTTTATCTTTCTCGATCTGATTTTTTGAAAGCTCAGTCCATCGATTGTTATAGCGTAAATCTCCTAAAACGGTTGCAGTTTCAGGACTATTTTTCAAAGTGTATTCCCACTGTTCCTGTAAAAGTTGGTTTAAAGCTTTCACCCGAACAGAGACATTACTGTTTTGTTTAGATTGTGATTTTTCGATGGTATTTGTATTTATTTCGGGGGTTGCAGCATTAGAAGAATGAGACATCCAAAATAAAACACTGATACAAGCCAATTGTAAGGTTCTGTTTTTCATTTAATTATCCAGAAATATTTAACAAAGGTTAAAATAAAGACAAAACAAATTACGTGCCAAGCAGCATATAAAATGGTGTAAAAATCGAGTATTTTTTTAACTAAATGATTTTATAAATTAATTTTCTTTTTAATTAAATTATTTATAGTTGCTATCTATATTCCACATCTGACTTTAATAGACCAAGAACTTAAAAAAAAGTGCACTTGAACGATCTCAGTGCACTTTTTAATTGCTACATTAAAAATTGTTTCTCAAGAAAACAAATATTGATAAACAATATAGGCAGCCAACTTTGCAGTTCTATTGTCTAAATCAAATTTTGGATTGCACTCGGCAATATCTAAAAGTTTGATTTTCCCAGTCTCTTGAATATGCTTAAAAATTGCTTCAAAAGTGGCTAAATCAATTCCTTTCACAGCTGGCGCACTGACTCCGGGTGCAACCGCAGCCGCGAAGACATCTAAATCAATCGTAACGTACAAACAGTCTACTTTTTCAATAAAAGCATCAACCGCCGCGAGCACGTTGTTTAGGTTAAAAATATTAACCTCATGATCGCGTAAATATGAACAATTCAGCGCATCAGCTGTATCAAACAAAACTTTAGTATTGGCATGGTTGGCGACCCCAATACATAAATAATTAAATTGTTTTTGATGCTGTTCTGAAAGTCGAGCTGCCTGTAAAAAAGGTGTTCCAGAAGTTGTATGCTCTGCTTCACGCAAATCGAAATGGGCATCGAAATTAATAATGCCTATTTTTTTATCTGGTGCGTGGGCTTGTACATAGTGGAACAGACCACTAAAGCTGCCAAAGGCAACCTCATGTCCACCGCCCAATACAATCGGTTTTAAACCATTTTGTATGCTGTTTGCGACTTGCTCTGCCAACTCGGTTTGTGCTTGCTCTAAATTGCCATATTCGCAGGTCACTGTACCCAAATCGACAATACTGACTGGGCGATGAATCGGTAAGTTAGCCAGTTGAGTACGGATTGCATCTGGTGCATCGGCAGCGCCAACTCGGCCTTTGTTACGCTTCACACCTTCATCAGAACTAAAGCCAATCAGGGCAAATTCAGCAGGTTGGGTTTTATTCATAATATGGTGAATACGTTGGTGTGCCTCACCTTCGCCATCATGTCGGCCTTGCCATTTAAATGTGTGATTCATGTGCCACCGTCTAAAAAATAACTTCTTGTCCATGCTGAACGACTCGCTTAGGCAAATCTCCGCCCAGCCAGTAAACAATTTCAGATGGATGCTCAATATCCCAAGCCACAAAGTCAGCGACTTTACCTTGCTCTAAACTGCCGTGTGTTTGCTCTAAACCGAGCGCTTGTGCAGCATGAATGGTGACACCTGCTAAGGCTTGCTCAGGCGTTAAGCGGAAAAGTGTGCTGCCCATGTTGAGCATTAAACGTAAAGAAAGTGCTGGAGATGTACCCGGGTTTAAATCACTCGACAGCGCAATACGCACGCCATGTTTAATCAGGCTTTCAATTGGTGGGTATTGCGTTTCACGCAATAAATAAAAGGCACCCGGTAATAACACTGCAACCGTGCCCGACTCTGCCATTGCTTTGACATCATCTTCGGTCATGTACTCTAAATGGTCGGCCGACAAAGCATGATAACGTGCTGCCAAGCTTGAACCACCTAGCGATGAGAGTTGCTCAGCATGAAGCTTAACGGGCAAACCTAATGATTGTGCTGTTTTAAAAACACGTTCAACCTGAGCTGGTGAAAATGCCAAATGCTCGCAGAAAGCATCAACTGCATCGACTAAACCTTCAGCATGTAGTTTAGGCAACATCTCTGTACAGATATGCTCGATATAAGCATCGCTTTGGTCTTTGTACTCTGGCGGTAACGCATGTGCAGCCAAGCAAGTGCTTTTTACCGTCATTGGTAAAGCTTCACCAATTTGACGGATCACACGCAGCATCTTGCGCTCATTTTCGTAATTGAGTCCGTAGCCAGATTTGATCTCGATGGTTGTAACGCCGTCTTTTTGCATACAGCGAATACGTTTAAGTGCTGAGCTTAGTAATTGTTCTTCGCTTGCTTCACGTGTTGCACGAACTGTACTGGCAATGCCGCCACCGCTTGCAGCAATTTCAGCATAGCTCACACCTTGCAAGCGTTTTTCAAACTCAACACTACGGTTGCCACCAAAAACACTATGCGTATGACAGTCGATCAACCCCGGGGTTACCCAAGCGCCATTTAAGTTAACTGTTTCGGAATAAGTGTCGGCAGGAAGTTGTTGTTGTTTTCCAATCCAGTGAATCAGATGCCCTTCTGTGACTATTGCTGCATCTTCAATATTGGAATATTGCCCATTTTGCATGGTCGCAATGTGGCAATTTTGCCAAAGTTTTTTCATTCGCCTTTCCTCAAAACTGCCCAAAAGTAAAGCTATTGGGCAGTTGACTTGTTAGCTTTCTATCTCGATATTTTGCGGAATTGAATTAATTTGCTTTCCCGAATTTTGCTGAGGTTTGACCCAAATACGATAAGCGATCATTAACAGAACAAGCCATGTGATTCCCACATAAATTGCAGGGCGTGAATCTGGGAAATAACCCATCATGACTAAAATGAATACCATAAAACCAATTGCAAACGCAGGAGCATACGGCCAACCAATAACGGGGAAATCCAATGCCTTAATTTCAGCAGTAGACAACTTACGGCGCATCGCGACTTGCGAAAGCAAGATCATGAGCCACACCCAAACGGTTGCGAAAGTTGCAATTGAGGCAATGATCATGAATACATTTTCAGGAATCAGGTAGTTCAGCACTACACCAATTAATAGCACGCCAGCCATAACCACTACAGTCATCCATGGCACACCATTACGTGATAATTTCTGGAAAACTCGAGGCGCTTGACCACGGTTTGCCATGCCATAAAGCATACGACCAGCACCAAATACATCACTATTAATCGCTGAAACAGCAGCAGTAATCACGACAATATTTAAAATTGTAGCTGCTGATTGAATGCCCAAATTCTCAAAAATCTGTACAAATGGACTACCTTGGCTACCAATTTGATTCCATGGGAAAATCGACATCAGTACAAAAATGGTCAACACATAGAAAAGTAAAATACGTACTGGAACTGCATTAATTGCTTTTGGTAAAGTGGTTTTCGGATCTTGTGATTCACCTGCTGTAATACCAATAATTTCGATACCACCGAAAGCAAATACAACCACAGATAAGCATGCAACTAAGCCGGCAATCCCATGCGGCATAAAGCCATCATAAATCCATAAGTTTTGAATACCCGGTACCACACTGCTATGGTCAGCATGGAAGCCGTAGAACATTAAACCGATTCCACCTAAAATCATGGCAACAATGGCGCTCACCTTGACAATAGAAAGCCAAAACTCGAGTTCGCCAAAGACTTTAACGTGAATGAGGTTAATTGCACCCAAGAACATAATCAGGGATAAAATCCAGATCCACCGTGGTACATCGGGATACCAGAACCCCATATAAATACCAAAAGCAGTGACATCAGCCAACGCCACAATGATCATCTCAAAAACATAAGTCCAGCCTGTCGTAAAGCCAGCCAATGGACCAATGTACTGTGAAGCATAGTGGCTAAATGAACCAGAGACAGGGTTTTGGACAGCCATTTCACCCAATGCGCGCATAACGATATAAATTGCAATCCCTGCAACGATATACGCCAGTAATACTGAAGGCCCTGCCATTTTAATTGCAGTTGCCGAACCATAGAAAAGCCCAGTTCCAATTGCTGAGCCCAATGCCAAGAAACGAATATGGCGGGTGTTTAAACCCCGCTGTAGTGTGGAGTTTTGTGACATTATAATCTCCAATCCTTGAGGATATTTAGTTAGATTCGGCCACTCCATGTGACCGTTTTATCAATCACACTTCAGATAAACTAGGGAGTAGTTTTGGAATAATTAACTCGTTTAAGCAGCCGCTTGAGAGTAATTCACTTGCTTGCTCAATATCAGGAGCAAAGAAACGGTCTTCACTGTAGTAAGGCACTTGAGCGCGCAAGATTTTACGAGCTTGTTCAAGTTTAGGCGAGCTTTTTAAGCCTTCACGGAAGTCTAGACCCTGACAAGCGCCTAACCATTCAACAGCTAAAATGCCACGGACGTTGTCAGCCATATACCAAAGACGTTTACCCGCATTCGGAGCCATTGATACATGGTCTTCTTGGTTGGCAGAGGTCGGCAAACTATCAACACTTGCCGGATGTGCAAGCGCTTTATTGTCACTTGCAAGAGCAGCAGCGGTAACTTGAGCAATCATAAAGCCCGAGTTAACACCACCATTTGCCACCAAGAACGGTGGAAGTTGTGACATGTGACGGTCCATCATCATCGAAATACGACGTTCAGACAGTGAACCAATTTCTGCAATTGCCAAAGCTAGATTATCGGCCGCCATTGCTACAGGTTCTGCATGGAAGTTACCACCAGAAATCACGTCACCTTGTTCAGCAAAAACAAGCGGGTTATCAGATACAGCATTCGCTTCAATTTCTAGTACTTCAGCAGCCTGACGGATTTGGGTTAAACATGCACCCATCACCTGTGGTTGGCAACGTAAAGAGTATGGGTCTTGAACTTTGCTACAGTCTTCGTGTGAATGTGCAATTTCACTCGAGTCTGTTAAGAGATCACGATAAGCCGCAGCTACATCAATTTGACCACGTTGACCACGTACTTCATGAATACGCGCATCGAATGGTGCACGTGAACCCAGCATTGCTTCAACGCTTAAGCCACCACAAACTGTTGCAGCTGCAAATAAATCTTCCGCTTCAAATAAGCCGCGTAAAGCATAAGCGGTCGAAACTTGTGTACCATTTAAAAGTGCTAAACCTTCTTTAGCTGCTAAAGAAATAGGTTCTAAGCCTGCAACTTTTAAAGCTTCAACTGCTGGTAACCATTCGCCCTTATAGCGCGCCTTACCTTCACCAAGTAACACTAAAGACATGTGTGCAAGTGGTGCCAAGTCACCTGAAGCGCCTACTGAACCTTTTAGTGGAATGTGTGGGTAAACTTCGGCATTAATTAAGGCCAACAAAGCATCAATCACTTTACGACGAATACCAGAGAAACCACGCGCCAAGCTATTTGCTTTCAATAGAATAATTAAACGTACCATTGCATCATCAAGTGCTTCACCAACACCTGCGGCATGTGAAAGAACCAATGAACGCTGTAATTTTTCTAAATCTTCAGGAGCAATTTTGGTTGAAGCAAGTAAGCCAAAGCCTGTATTAATGCCGTAAGCTGTACGTCCTTCATTTACAATTTTCTCAACGCAAGCCACGCTTGCATTAATTGCAGATGAAGCACTTTCATCTAATTTAACTTTGATCGGGTTGAGGTAGGCTTGACGTAAATCGGCTAAGGTCAGTTTTCCCGGTTGGATTAATAATTCCATGTTGGCTTCCTAATTTTTTGCACTATATTCTGCTGAGACGGTGCTTTTCACAATTGCAAAAAGCACCGCTAGTTCTTCCGTGTATTTTTATTGCGTGATCATTGGCAAGTGTAGGCCTTGCTCTTTCGCACAGTTAATCGCAATTTCATAACCTGCATCGGCATGACGCATAACACCTGTTGCAGGGTCATTGGTCAGTACGCGAGCAATACGTGCAGCAGCTTCATCTGTACCATCACACACAATCACAACGCCTGAGTGTTGAGAGAAGCCCATACCTACACCACCACCGTGATGTAAAGACACCCAAGTTGCGCCGCCTGCTGTATTGAGCAACGCATTTAATAAAGGCCAGTCTGATACTGCATCTGAGCCGTCTTGCATTGCTTCAGTTTCACGGTTTGGACTTGCAACCGAGCCTGAGTCTAAATGGTCACGACCAATCACAACTGGTGCAGACAATTCACCGCTACGAACCATTTCGTTAAATGCCAAACCAAGTTTTGCACGTAAGCCTAGACCAACCCAGCAAATACGCGCTGGTAAGCCTTGGAAGCTAATGCGTTCGCGAGCCATGTCTAACCAGTGATGTAAATGCTCATCATCAGGAATTAACTCTTTAACTTTGGCATCTGTTTTATAAATGTCTTCTGGATCACCAGAAAGCGCTGCCCAACGGAATGGACCAATACCACGGCAGAACAATGGACGAATGTATGCAGGTACGAAGCCTGGGAAATCAAAAGCGTTTGCTACACCTTCTTCTTTCGCCATTTGACGGATGTTGTTGCCATAGTCAAATGTTGGAACACCCATTTTTTGGAAATCAAGCATCGCTTGTACATGCTTTGCCATCGACTGTTTTGCAGCTTTTACGACAGCTTCCGGTTCAGTTTTCGCACGTGCACGGTATTCATCCCAAGTCCAGCCTACTGGTAAGTAGCCATTAAGTGGATCATGTGCACTTGTTTGGTCAGTCACCATGTCTGGACGTACACCACGGCGTACAAGCTCAGGTAAAATTTCAGCAGCGTTACCATGAAGCGCAATTGAAATTGCTTTACCTTCTTTTGTATAACGGTCAATACGCGCTAAAGCGTCGTCTAAATCAGTCGCTTGTTCGTCTACATAACGGGTACGTAAACGGAAATCGATACTTGCTTGTTGGCATTCGATGTTTAAAGAACACGCACCTGCAAGTGTTGCAGCTAAAGGCTGAGCGCCACCCATACCACCTAAACCTGCGGTAAGAACCCAACGGCCTTTTAAATCACCGTTGTAGTGTTGGCGGCCTGCTTCAACGAAAGTTTCATAAGTACCTTGTACAATACCTTGGCTACCAATGTAGATCCATGAACCTGCTGTCATTTGACCGTACATTGCAAGTGCTTTTGCGTCTAACTCGTTAAAGTGTTCCCAGTTTGCCCAGTGCGGTACAAGGTTTGAGTTTGCAATTAAAACGCGTGGTGCATCTTTATGAGTTTTAAATACACCTACTGGCTTACCTGATTGAACTAATAACGTTTCATCAGTTTCAAGATTTTTTAAAGTATCTACAATTTTATCGAAACATTCCCAGTTTCGTGCTGCACGGCCAATACCACCGTATACAACCAACTCTTTCGGGTTTTCTGCAACGTCCGGATCAAGGTTATTCATCAACATACGTAATGGAGCTTCAGTTAACCAACTTTTAGCCGTCAATTCAGTGCCGCGTGGCGCACGAATTTCTACATCACGAAATTTTGTTGTCATTGTTGTCACAGGCGGACTCCTTCCTTTGAGCTTACATCAGCAGAACATCACTTGTTTCTGCATTTGTATAGTAATGTATTAACTTGTATATACATCCATATACTACACAAATATTTTTCGGCGTGAAGAGGGTGACTGATATTTTTTTAATAAAATTGAATAAGCTTATGAATTAAATTAGTTTATTTTTATATCAAGCATAAAAAAAGCACATATCTTTTCACGAGACATGTGCTTTTGAATAAGCAAATTACTTAAGTTTTAACGTTGAATTAGCTCCATGACATAGCAGCTTTTGAGTTGTTTTTTGGGAAAACTAATCGATGTCACGCCAGCGTTTTTCTCAATTTTTAGTGTTTCTTGAGCAGCAAGCTGAACGGAATGATCATCAACGTTCACTTCCGTTTCACTACCCTGATTAAAAATGAAAATCAGGTCTGCCGAACTGATAAATGCCTGCTCCGCTGTATCATTCAACCACTGAAAACGAGCATGAAACTTTGCAGGATCATAAATTAAATTTAAATCTCGAATTGCACCGTCGACCAGTTCACTTTGGACCTGACTCTCGCCATGGAAAGCAAAAATATCACCTTGGTTCAGCGTTTTGGCAGGAAGATCATCGACATGCAATACCATACCCTGTCCATCGAGTACGCTAATAATGCGCTGCTTATTGGGAAATAGCGAAAATGGCCCAGAAGTGGTCACATCTGCCATCGAAATACGCCAATCGAAATCAGCTTCACCTTGGCTTCTGGCAATTTCTAAAGTAAAACCTGCACCATTTTTCCAAAGCATTTTTGTATATTGATCGGCCCTGATCAATTCAATCATGGGTTAAATTTCCCTTCGAGATAATAGCGGCTGCCCGGATAAATCAGACGTGCGCTTGAAATCAACTGCTTGTTTGACCATGTACGACGACGGATCAGTAAGCATGGCTCAGCTTTAGTGATCTTTAACCATTTACACTCTTGCGGCGATGCTAAAACTGCCTCAACAATATGCTCACCTTCTGAGACAGGTGCTTTCGCCATTAAATAAGCATTAGGCGTAATGGTTTTAAAATCTTGTTGTAGATAATCTGGAATCAGTGCTGCATCAACTAAACGATCTTCGACCTGAACAGGTACATCATTTTCATAATGCACAATAATCGAGTGAAATAATCTTTGCCCTTCGCGAGTCTGCATTAACACGCTTTGCTCTGCATTTGCATAAATTTGTTCTAAGACTAAAACTTCAGCGTGATGCTTATGGTTTCGTGCAATAATCTCATCGGCGATATTATTAATCTGAAAAAGTGCAGTTCGGCCTTGCCCTTCCGCAACGAAAGAACCAACGCCTTGAATTCGAACAAGTAGGCCCTCCGTCGTTAACTCACGAAGCGCACGGTTTACAGTCATACGGCTACAACCGAGTTGATTAACCAGTTCACTTTCCGAAGGAATTTTTTTATTTACAGCCCATGAACCTTCATAAATTTTTTGTGAAATCAGTTGTTTTACGCGTTGATATAAAGGAACTGGACTATCAGCTTCAATCGAAAGCTCAGCATGTTCTTGTTTTGATGTTCTGGGCATAACAAATACTCAAAAAGGCGGCAGGCAAAATCATATTTTAGTTGACATGCTATGTATATACAACCACATACAACATGTTAATTTATGAATTAAATAGATTTTAAAAAGTTAAAAAAATAAACATAGCTCAATAAGAGCTAATTTAAAGTTTTATGTAGAGAAATTCAAATATATAAAGGCTTTATCAATATTTATTTAATAGTTATTTCTGCTATGCCTGTGCTCAATTCAAGGATGTAAAAAGTATTGTCTTTTCTGATTTACGAAATGCTGCTTAAAATTTTTATTTAAAATAACTCATCGATAGTATTCTTCTGCCACACAGTATATTAATAAAACTGGAAGCACATCGAATGCGTAATTATAAAATAGATATTCTTCGAGGAATGTCTATCCTTTTGGTTCTTTTACACCATTTTAATATTCCTTATAAACTTAAAGATACATGGTTAGGTTTTGATTTCTTAGGTGAAGCATTTAGCACAGTCATCGCAAGAAATGGAAATTATGGCGTCACCATGTTTTTTGTGATTTCGGGTTTTTTAATTACCCATCACACCTTAAAAAGAGACAAACAATTCTCCGCAATTAACCTCAAACATTTTTACATCCGACGAGCAGCACGTATTTTACCGTGCCTGTTATTACTCATTTTAGGTGTAAGCATACTCGGTTCGTTTGACTTAAAACCCTTTATGAACCAAGCTCCGAATGGCATTGAGGTTTCCTATCCGCTAACAATTTTTGCGGCTTTAACCTTCTGGATGAATATCCTGATTATTAAATTCGGTTGGGTAAACTATGCTTTGGGCGTGTTGTGGTCGCTCTCTGTAGAAGAAGTTTTTTACTTTGTTTTTCCATTATTATGCCTGTTCACGCGTAGTAATAAGGTCTTTATTGCTGTACTGATTGGAGTCATTTTATACGGACCTTATTTTAGGTCTCTCCATTTTGGAGAAGAAAGCGGTGCCTATTTATATCATTATTTTTCAAGTTTTGATGGTATAGCAATTGGCTGTTTAACTGCCATTTTCTCTCATAAATATCAGCCAAATTGGCCCTATAAAAAACCTCTTTCATGGTTAATTATTTTGAGTATGACCGCTCTATATTTATATGCACCAATTAAAGAAGTCAGTACATGGGGTATCAGCTTATTTGCTTTTGCTACAGGCTTACTTATTTTGTGTTTTCAGCATCCTTCCGAAACGCAAGCGCATAACCTATTTACCAAAGTGATGGTCTGGTTAGGGCAAAGAAGTTACGAAACTTATTTGTTTCATCTGGTTGTATTGGGCCTTATGAAGGTTGCTTTTATTCCGGCCCAAACCGACTCTAGCATCAAAATTATGCTTTTAATTGGCTATTTGGTTCTGACTTTTATCATCAGCGCAGTGATTGAAAAATATTATTCCACACCGCTTAACAGCTACATTCGAAAGGTTTTTATTAAAGACAAATCATAAAAATAAGCCCCTTTAAAATAGGGGCTTATTTAATTAAGCGATCAACATGGTTTCATCTTCTTGTTTAAAAGGATTAGGCCAGTTCTGCCAAACTTGTGGTCCTAAAGCCATTTCTTCATCACTTAACAAGCAGCGATCCAAGCGTTGTATTAAAGCTTGCTCATCCATTTGCATACCAATTAAAACCAGTTCCTGACGTGCATCTCCTGTGCGTGCATCCCAATTTTTCTTAATTTCTTCAATGCTGGCTAGGTCACTCGGCCAGTCTTCTTCTGCAACGGCGGCCCACCAATAACCTGCCAAGCCGTGTCGAGCCATTGCACCTGCTTGTGACCATGAATAGGCCAATGTCGGTTCGGCAGCCAACCAGAAAAAGCCTTTAGAACGCACGACTCCCGGCCATTCAGCCTGAACCAAATCATAAAAACGCTCTGGATGGAAAGGTCGACGCGCACGGTAAACAAAGCTACTGATTCCATATTCTTCAGTCTCAGGGGTATGCTCGCCGCGTAACTCTTTTAACCAACCTGGTGCTTGTGCAGCTTCATCAAAATCGAAGAGCTGTGTATCTAAGATTTTATCTAAGGCAATCTTTCCAAATTGAGCAATTTCAATTCGGGCACGCGGGTTTAATGTTTTTAAAATTGCGATAAGCTGGTCTTGCTGAGCCTGATCAATCAAATCAATTTTATTCAGCACGATTACATCACAAAACTCGATTTGATCAATAAGAAGATCGACTACAGTTCTTTCATCTTGCTCACCTAATGATTCGCCACGTTGTTGTAGGGAGTCAACTGAACTGTAATCTTTAAAGAAGTTAAAAGCATCGACTACCGTAACCATAGTGTCGAGTCGAGCGAACTCATTTAGCGAGTTTCCATCTTCATCTTCAAAGGTAAAAGTTTCTGCTACTGGCAACGGTTCTGAAATGCCTGTTGACTCAATCACCAATTGGTCAAAGCGCCGTTCGTCAGCTAAACGTCTCACCTCAACCAATAAATCTTCGCGTAACGTACAACAGATACAACCATTGCTCATTTCAACCAGCTTTTCATCCGTTCTTGAAAGCTCTGCCCCACCTTCGCGTACTAATGCCGCATCAATATTCACTTCAGACATATCATTGACAATCACGGCAATACGGCGGCCTTCGCGATTATTTAAAATATGGTTGAGTAATGTGGTTTTTCCTGCACCCAAAAAGCCTGATAAAACAGTGACGGGAAGCTTGGCAAATGAGTTGGCGATTGCAGTGCGCATGGCTTGATCTCTTCGAATAATATTTAAACTGATCATGGCTGGCCATCTAGGTATGGCCAGATCACAGGCGTAATCTATTTCTAAACCACAATAATGTTATGTTATAACATAACCATTGATCAAGTTTTTATTCCGCTTTTATTTAAATCAATTTACTTAGTCGTTGAAAAAATTGCTTTTATAGTCCCTGACAAATTGAGGTTTTGTAGTGATGGTCAGGCCCCCATGCACGGAATCCTTGGCTATCAATATGGATTTGTCCTGAAGCATAAACACCTAGTCCCATATTAAGCGCTTGGCCTTTAGTCGCCCAGAACTGACAAAGCTTAGTTTTAGTTTGCTGAATATTGAATTGGTCTAAATCGGTAGGCTGTTCTGGGCCAATTCGGAAATCAAGCGCTGCATTAAAGACATGTCGAGAAGCATCAGCACCACCTGCACAGCGGTTTAGAGACAACGCTCGGTAGACCGAAGTCACTTCAAAATCATTAATTACGCCATCATCAACTAACGCTTTTAAAATGCTAAACGTCGGAACGATATTGGACCAAATCTCCCGTGGTGGCACCGCGTAAGGCTCAACTCCACATTTTTGCCAATCGCGAGCTGAGTTTAATAATTCATGGTCTGGCACTAAATCTGCAAGTCCCTTTTGCTTAAGAAATTGCTTGTAAGCTTGTACAGCCTGTCGATGGTCTGCTGAAGCTAACCACGCAACATACGCCTCGGGTTGAGACTTTATTTTGACCACTGGTTTTGTAGGTTGAGGTAAAGGTGTTTGGGTATGCAGAGGGGTTGTTAGCTTGGGTGTTTGAGTGCTACATGCTGTGAGAGATAATAAAATTAAACCGAAATAACGCTTCATAAATATGCTCTATCTTCACCAAAAATGGGAAAATTGCTCATCATTAAATTAATGAAATGTTATATTATAACAATAATAAAATCCTTTAATTTCTGTTGCTAAATTTTAAAAATAAAAAAGGACGCCTGTCAGACGTCCTTTTTAGATACAACTCAATAATTTATTAAATATCTGCTTCTAAGGCAGGTACAGACTGCTCAGCTTTTAATTTCCGGCGTTTAAATTGGTAAGCCACCATCAAACACAAGATCCAGCCAGGAATCATCATGACCGCAACACGCATATCTGGTGTTAAAGACATCACGACCAAAATACCCAGCATAAACAGTATGCATAGATAGTTGCTAAACGGATACATAAAGCTTGGGAACTTCGTTGTTTGCCCTTGGCGCTGCATATATTTGCGGAATTTTAAATGCGTCCATGAAATTACAACCCAGTTAATTACAATCGCTGCAACCACCAGCATCATGAGTAAACCAAATGCTTTTTCAGGGAAAATATAATTTAACAGTACACATAAAATAGTGACTGCCGCAGAAAGGATCACTGCATTGGTTGGAATACCGCGTTTATTAATACGTGCAAATACTTTTGGTGCATTTCCTTGTTGCGCAAGGCCTAACAACATACGGCTACTGCAATAACTTGTCCCGTTATAAACTGAAACAGCAGCAGTCAAAATCACAAAGTTTAATAACGTTGCAATTCCTTGGCTATCTAAAGAAGCAAAGACCATTACAAACGGGCTTCCTCCTTGTGCCATTTGGTTCCATGGGAACAGCGAGAATAAAACAAAAAGTGTCGCAATATAGAAAATCAAAATACGATAAATAATTTGATTCACAGCTTTAGGTAAAGTTTTATCAGGGTCACGTGCTTCAGCTGCAGTAATACCGAAAAGCTCAATACCACCAAAAGCAAAAATAATGACCGCCATTGCCATCACTAAGCCTTCAACACCAAATGGGAAGAAACCGCCAAGTGCCCAGAGGTTTGAAATGCTTGCCTGTGGACCTGCTGTGCCTGTTGCAAGTAGATATGAACCAAAGCCAATCATTGCAAGAATTGCTAAGATTTTGACAATAGAAAACCAAAATTCCATTTCGCCAAAAAACTTAACGTGTAGCAAATTAATGCCGTTAATTAAGACAAAGAAGGCTAAAGCAGATGCCCACGTCGGGATTTGCGGCCACCAATATTGAATGTAAAGACCAATTGCACTTAGTTCTGCCATACAGACGAGTACATTGAGTACCCAATAGTTCCATCCTGACATGAACCCTGCAAATGGTCCCCAATATTTGTAGGCAAAATGACTAAAAGAACCACTGACTGGCTCTTCAACCACCATTTCGCCAAGCTGACGCATCATTAAAAAAGCAATAAATCCTGCAATGGCATAACCGAGGATGACCGATGGACCTGCTAATTTAATCGATTGTGATATACCAAGAAAAAGCCCTGTGCCAATCGCCCCACCCAATGCAATAAGCTGGATGTGCCGATTACTCAAACCATGTTTCAGGTTTCCTTGCTCTTGTGCTGACATATGATTATTCTCATCCGTGTCACGTAATTTTTTTCCAATAAATTACGTATATCATAAATTGATCAAACTTTCATAGAGATTCATGAAAAAATAATTGCGTGACTTTTCTCATGACCGCGAATGAAAACAGAAAATACAAGAAATGACAATTATTATGAAATGTGTAATTAAATTATGTATTGCGTAATTTGATGAATTCAGTATTATAGAGACATGAAGCAATTGGTTGTGCTCGGTCTATATCAAACTCATAAGACAAAAGATGATCTAAGCAAAGGTTAAAACTTATTGAGTAGCTCAGTCCTAGACCGAACTTTTATTTGTATAAGACCCGAGATAAAGACAAGGAAGCGAAAATGGAACAAAAACTAAACTCTTTTATTGAAGTTTCACCTCAATCAGATTTCACTATTCATAATTTGCCTTACGGTGTTTTTAGCAGAGCTAACGAAAGTGAGCGTCAAGTTGGTGTAGCTATTGGTGATTGGGTGATTGATCTCGCTGCTCTTGAAAAGCACGGTCTTTTAAAACTTTCAGAACAAGACACATATTTTAACCAGCCTACACTGAATAAATTTATTGAGTCGGGTAAAGCCAACTGGTCAAAAGCTCGTAAGACACTACAGTCTCTTCTCTCGGTTGAAAATTTAACGCTTCAAGAAAATGAAGCATTGCGCCAAGAAGTTTTGGTTAAGCAAGACAGTGTTACTTTGCATTTACCACTTCAAGTATCTGGTTATACTGATTTCTATTCTTCTAAAGAACATGCCACCAATGTAGGCTGTATGTTCCGCGACCCTAAAAATGCTTTACTGCCAAACTGGACTGAATTGCCTGTTGGTTATAATGGTCGTGCTAGTTCTGTTGTAGTCAGTGGCACTCAAGTCGTACGTCCATCTGGACAAATTAAACTTCCAAATGAAGAGCGCCCAGTTTTCTCAGCTACGCGTAAACTCGATTTCGAACTTGAAACAGCATTTGTTATTGGTAAACCAACCGAGCTTGGCCAGCCAATCTCAATTGAAAATGCGTGGGATCATATTTTTGGAATGGTATTACTCAATGACTGGTCAGCACGCGATATCCAGCAATGGGAATATGTGCCTTTAGGCCCTTTCAATTCAAAATCATTTGCTAGTGCCATCTCACCTTGGGTAGTCACACTTGAAGCACTTGAGCCATTTAAAGTGGAAGGCCCAAAACAAGAGCCTAAACCTTTAGCGTATTTACAAGAAAATATCGCGAATAGTTATGACATTAATTTGAGTGTTGAAATTCAAAGCCCGAAATCGGCACAAGCTGACGTGATTTGCCAAACTAATTTTAAATATATGTATTGGTCTATGGCTCAACAGCTCACTCACCACACCATTGGCGGCTGTAACGTTCAGGTTGGTGATTTAATGGGCTCAGGTACTATTTCAGGTTCTACACCAGATTCGTATGGCAGCTTGCTTGAGCTTACATGGAACACCACCAAGCCTTTAACACTTGCCAATGGCGAAACTCGTGGTTTCTTGCAAGACGGCGATACACTCATTATGAAAGGTCATTGTGAGAAAAATGGTATTCGCATTGGCTTCGGTGAAGTTCGAAATACAGTCCTTCCTGCATTAAATTTCGATTTTGCAGAAACTTCGGAGCCTGACTATGAAGCTGTATAGTTACTTTCGTAGCTCTGCAGCCTACAGAGTACGGATTGGTCTAAACATTAAAGGTTTAGCTTATGAGACTGTTCCAGTTCATCTGGTAAAAAACGAACAGCAAAGCGAAGACTATTTAAAGTTAAACCGTAGTGCTCTAGTTCCGACTTTAATTGACGGCGATTTAACTTTGTCTCAATCATTAAGTATTTTGGAATATCTAGATGAGCAATATCCAGAAGCCAAACTACTTCCAAGTGATGTGCAAGAGAGAGCAAAAGTTCGCGCTTTTGCTCAAGCAATCGCTTGTGATATTCACCCGTTAAACAACTTACGCGTACTGAAATATTTAAAAAATGACTTAAATGTTTCAGATGAGCAGAAAAATTATTGGTATCAGCACTGGATTATTGAAGGCTTTCAAAATCTTGAGCAGCAACTTCAAGATTCAAATGGACAATTTTGCTTTGGACAACAAGCAACTATTGCCGATTGCTGCCTGATTCCACAGGTCTACAACGCGAAACGCTTCAAGATTGATTTATCTGCGTTTCCAAAAATTGAATCGATTTATCACCATTGTTTGTCTATCCCAGCCTTTTATAACGCGGCGCCAGAACAACAACCAGATTGGGAATAGTAAAAAGGAGTTTTAATATGACATTTGCGATTAAAAAAATACATCACGTTGCATATCGTTGTAAGGATGCGAAAGAAACTGTTGAGTGGTATAAAAAAATGCTCAATATGGATTTCATTTTAGCTTTTGCTGAGGACCATGTGCCGTCAACTAAAGCCTTTGACCCATATATGCATTTATTCTTAGATGCTGGTCAAGGCAACGTTTTGGCATTTTTTGAATTGCCAACTCAACCAGAAATGGGCCGAGACGAAAATACGCCTCAATGGGTACAACATATTGCTTTTGAAGTTGAAGACTTAAATGCGTTGATGGCTGCCAAGCAACATTTAGAAGAAAATGGCGTGAAAGTCTTGGGTGTGACCAATCACGGTATTTTCCACTCAATTTACTTCTTTGACCCAAATGGCCATCGTTTAGAACTGACTTATAACGATGCTCATGCTGAAGAAAAAATTGCAAAAATTACAGAAGAAATGAAAACTGAAATGCTAGAGGAATGGAGCAAAACCAAACGCGCTCCGCACCATACTCATTTCTTGCATGAAGAAGAGTTAGGAACCTAATTTTTAAAGAGCGTAATAAAAAGTCGGCATTGATTAGAATTGTTTTAACGAGCAGTTCTATATCAATGCCGATTTATATTATTTAAAACTGCTAAATTTCTAGAAAATTGCGCTATAAATAAGTAAATAGTGATTTTAGAAAATTGTTGGTTATTAAACATGTCAATTTCGCTAATAGAAAAAGGTGATTTCTATTTTTCACTAGGCTCAGGCATGATGTAAAACGCGCCAATTTCAATTTATGTTTTGATCGTCACTATTTAACAGCTGAAGTAAATTTATTAAGGGTATTTAAATGATTGAAGAAAAAGTATCTGGGGGGGTTCAATCACTTGAAGTCGGTTTATCTGTACTAAACGCCCTTTTGGAACACAATCAACCTATTATTCTCAAAGATCTATCGAGCAAGCTCGAAATGCATCCTGCCAAGGTTCACCGCTATCTGGTCAGCCTTATTCGCATGGAATATGCAAAACAGCTTGATGATGGCCAATATGCTTTAGGTGATCAGGCATGGCGCTTAGGTCTCAACTGTGTTCAGCATAGCGACACACTACAGCTGGTACAGCATTTAATTTACGACCTACAAAATAAAATTGGTTGCGGCATACAAATCAGTAAATGGTCACCAAAAGGTCCTGTCGTGGTTCAATCGATTGAATCAAACCACCCTATTTCGATTGTGACTAAAGTCGGCTCGATTATGCCTTTAGTCAATTCTGCTGCGGGACGTCTATTTGCTTCTTATCTTCCAGAGCACTTTGTTCGTCCCTTAATGGAAGCGGAATGGCAAAAGCATCAAGAACTTGGTCTAAACATCGCACCGCAAAACTGGCAAGCATTTACAGAGCTTAAAGACACTATTCGCCAGCAACAAATGTCGGCAGCGAAAGGCGATTTATTGACAGGAATTAATGCGGTAGGTTTACCTGTGTTTAATTCAAACCAAAGCATCGAGTTTTGTATTGTCGCACTGGATAGCGAAATGTTTTTACCAGTCGACCCTCACAGTAAAACGATTGAAATCTTGAAAAATGAAGTGAATCTCATCAATCAATATATTAAAAGTCGCTAATCAATAACCATAAAAAAAAACCAAGAGATCAAACTCTTGGTTTTTTTAGATCAGGAATAAAGCTCAGCTTATTTATTTAGTTTCTAAAACACCACGGCGAATCTGGTCACGTTCAATCGACTCAAATAACGCCTTGAAGTTACCTTCACCAAAGCCATCATCATCTTTACGTTGAATAAATTCAAAGAAAACTGGACCAATCATGTTTTCAGAGAAAATTTGCAATAACAGCTTTTTCTGACCGTCTTTAGTATTACCGTCAAGCAAAATACCGCGCTGTTTTAATTCATCAGTTGGTTCACCATGCTCAGGTAAACGATCTTCTAGCATTTCATAATACGTATTTGGCGGCGGAGTCATAAATTTCAGACCAAGGCCTTTTAACTTATCCCAAGTCGAGATTAAGTCATCACAAATAAACGCGATATGCTGAATACCTTCGCCATTAAAGTCAGATAGGAACTCTGCAATTTGGCCGTTTCCTTTGTCTGAATCTTCGTTTAACGGAATACGGATCTTACCGTCTGGCGCTGTTAATGCTTTAGACGTTAAACCTGTATATTCACCTTTAATATCAAAGTAGCGAATTTCTTGGAAGTTAAAGATTTTTTCATAGAAGTTTGCCCAATACTCCATACGGCCTTTGTAGACGTTATGAGTTAAGTGGTCAATCTCGTTTAAGCCTGCCCCTACTGGACGTTTCTCGGCATCATCAAAGAAAACAAAGTCATTTTCATAAATATCACGGTCAACTAAAAAGATTGGCATACCACCAATACCTTTAATTGCCGGAATGTTAAGCTCCATTGGCCCAACTTTTGAATACATTGGTTCAGCACCAAGCTCTACTGCTTTTTGGAAAGCCTTTGCTGCATCACGTGTTTTGAAACCCATCGCACAAGCAGATGGACCATGTTCATTAAAGAAGAATGAAGCATAAGATTCTGGCTGATAATTCAGGATAATATTGATATTTCCTTGACGCCATAAGTACGCTTCTTTCGATTTATGCTTGGCTACTTTTGAAAAGCCGATTGTTTCAAACACTGGATCTAATTCATTTTCTTTTGAAACAAACTCAATAAATGCAAAACCGCATAATTCTAATGGGTTCTCTAAAATATCCATCTAGTTTCCCTCTGGTGATTACCTGTTCCGTTTATCTCTATTGCTGATGAACTCAGCTCCTTTCTCTATAGAATACGTCATCATTGGGTGAGTATTTGAACCGTCAAAATGCCTTAACCCAACGCATCCTATGAGAAAAAAACGAGTCATTAAAACGAAGATATGATGAGCGTAGAGCCTTTAATGATTAATTTCCGTTCCATGTGGTGTTTGTTTTCCATACACACTGTCCTTTGTTATCTAAAAGTACGATTGAGATTTTTCAATAAACCCTTAAAAATCGTCTTTTCCTAAAAATCATTTATAGATTTATGGAGACCAACATCCTTGTTGGATCTCCAATGGCCATTTACCTTGAATTAGATGCTACTAAAAACAATTAAATTATGCAATACATAACTTAATTATGAATTGCATAATTTTAGTAATCTTTTAATTTGTCTGTTTTTAAAATCAATTGTCATATTCGATATTCTGTTTATGATTCTTTATCTTCAAAAATCTCTCTTGCTGTGAGTTTGGAAAACTATGCTTTTAGTCAGTGCATGTTTAATTGGTGAACCTGTTCGATATGATGGTAAATCCTGTCCAAATACCCGACTTAAGCAGCTATTAATCAATAAAAAAGCCCAAGCATTATGCCCAGAGCTATTAGGTGGTTTTACCACTCCCCGTTTACCCGCAGAAATTGTGGGCGGAACAGGTCAAGATGTGCTTGATGGCAAAGCAAGAATTACTGATTCATCTGGTTTAGATGTGACAGAGTTATATTTAAAAGGTGCTTACCGCACCCTAGAAGTTGCGCAGCAAATAAAAGCGACTTGTGTGGTTTTAAAAGAGAATAGCCCATCTTGTGGTAGCCAAAAAATTTATAACGGTACTTTTCAAGGTGAGAAAATTACGGGAGTTGGAATCACCACGGCGCTTTTGCAGCGCCACGGCTTTGAAGTAATTTCTGAAAATGAGATTGAAGATTGGTTAGTAGAACATCCTCTTTAAGAGTGTGTTGATCTACCTAATCAAAAACCTCTTAATTGTTTTCTAAAATGGAAACAGATGGCACTCATTAGACAAGCCACTAAATAACTTATGGCAGCCATCCACCAGAAGCCATAAATTCCCATCGCAGAAATCGAGATATTCTGCCAATGCAGTCCTTTATAGGCCATCCACCAACCACCGCCTAATCCGAAACATAACACCACGACCAGGAAAATCAGCATTGGTAAAATCGACACATCCCAACAACGCAGCAAAGAGGTCAATAACGTCATTAAGCCATCTAGAAAGTGAGACAGACACACAATCAACAGCAGTGATGCAGCTAAAATCTGCACAGCCAAATCATCTGAATAAAAGGTGACAATTAAGTCCCGCTCCAACCATAAACACAGGGACAAACTGCCACTCACTGCCATAATCACCCATATACTTTGTCTGGCAATTTTGTTTGCTTCTTGCATGTTCCCGCTGCCCATAGATCGTGACACTAAAATGCTATAAGCCGAGGCAATTGACGAAGGAAAAATAAACATGAAGCCGCCAGTACTTGCGACAATTTGATGTGCCGCTGACACCACACTCCCAAAAGGTAAAATCAAAATAGCAACCGAACAAAATGCAACAACATCCATCAACGCCATGATCGCAGTCGGTATACCTATTTTTAAAATCATACGCAGACTTTGTCGGCTATCTTCAACCGAACGTTCTGGATGTTCAATAAAGATGTATCTTTTCTCCAGAAAAAACAGGTAATAAACAGCCAGCATAAACCACCGTACAATAAGGGTGGCTAACAAAGCCCCTATGGCACCAAGTGGTGGAATTGAAAATAAAGCGACACCATAAATCAAAAGATAGGACAAAATAATTTTAAGAATGAAAAAAATGCTATCTGATAGTAAAACCTTATGCGCATTTTCAGTGACCTGAGACAAAGCTGTAAATAAGCGCATCAGTAAATGGGCGGGTAAAATAAATACCAAAGCCCAAATACAGTTTTTAGTAATTGACACAACATGTTCAGATGCACCAAATAATTTTGGTAAATCGCGGAACAAGTAGAGCAAGCCAATACTTAGCAATGCCGAACATAACATTAGCCAGATGCCTTGAATAAAAATTTGACGAATGCGAGGTATGTCATGGCAACCATAAGCTTCTGAGAGCTTGAGTATCACACCTTGCAGAATCCCCATACCAATGACATAAACCACTGTATATAAAGATAAGGTCACCGATAATGCTGCTACATGATCGTTACTAAAATGCCCTACATAAGCAATATCAATCAATCCACTTAAAACTAGAATTAAATTGCTTGAGAGCATGGGAATAAATAATTTAAAAATCTGATTCATCAAGGAAATGCCTTATTTTTCTTTACGATTTATACTCATATTCACGTTATTTTTAGTGCATCAATTCAAAGCAAAAGACATACCAGTTCTAGCTTTAGCTCCCCTAAAATATGCTTTAAATAAAAAGGCCAAACTATTCGTTTGGCCTTCTTTCCTAATGAATGTTGTTTATACAGTTATTCTTGTTTGTGTTTACTTGCCCAATAAGTCGCAAGCGCAGGCCCGGAAATATTATGCCAAAGACTGAAAATCGCGCTTGGTACAGCTGTAATCGGAGAAGCAGCAAAATGGACTGCTGCAAGTGCAACACCTAAGCCTGAGTTTTGCATCCCCACCTCAATAGCAATCGCCTTACTGTCCGCATAAGGTAATTTAAAGAAACGCGCTGCGGTAAAACCTAATAAATATCCAAGTCCATTATGTAAAATCACTACCACTAAAATGAGCAAGCCCGACTGTAAAATTGCTGCTTTGCTTCCACCAATAATGGCTGCCACAATGGCCACAATTGCAATGACCGAAACTAAAGGCATGACTTGAATATAAGATTCGACCTGACGTTTAAGCCATGTTCTTAAAATCAAACCAATCACAATAGGCAGTAGCACCACCTGCGAAATCGAAATAAACATCGAGGCTGCATCAATCTTTAGCCATTGGCTGGCAAGCAGATAGAAAATCGCAGGGGTTAATATCGGTGCCAAAAGTGTTGATACCGATGTACAGGCCACCGATAAAGCCACATTGCCTTTAGCCATATAGGTAATTACGTTTGACGCCGTTCCCCCTGGGCAACAACCCACCAAAATGACCCCAACCGCAATTTCAGGCGGTAAGTTAAATAATTTACATAGAGCATATGCTAAGCCCGGCATTACGACAAACTGCGCTACCACCCCAATCAATACCGCTTTAGGGCTTTGTAATACCCCTTTAAAGTCATCGACGGTCATGGTCATTCCCATACCAAGCATAATAATGCCCAAAATCCATGGAATGTACGCTTTGAGCCAGACAAAAAATTCAGGCTGCCATAGCGCTAGCGCTGCAAAAACAATCACCCATAGGGCAAAAGTTTTTTGAATAAATTGGGTAAAGCGTAGGAATGCAGCCATACTTTCTATCCCTAAAAATTAAAATATAAAAGTAAAAATCAGAGCAATATACTTAGTGCTTACTCAACAGATCAGTCGACTGAATACGGACAACACCTTGTCGCTGCATGGTTTGCCACGCGTGTTCTAACGAACCATTCAGATCAATCCCTTTACAAGCATCTTCAACCACTAAAGTTTTAAAACCTTGCTTAACTGCATCTAAAGCAGTCCATGCTACACAAAAGTCCGTGGCAATTCCGACCACATAAACCGTATCAATGCCACGCTCTTTTAGGTAACTGGTTAAACCGGTCATGGTGGCGTGATCTGCTTCCATAAAAGCCGAGTAGCTATCAATATGAGCATGAAAGCCTTTTCGGATAATCAGTTGAGCGGTCGGAATATTTAAATCAGGATGAAACTCGGCATCTTGAGTACCTTGTACACAATGCTTAGGCCAAAGCACCTGTGGTCCATAGTCGAGTTCAATGGTTTCAAATGGCTGCTTACCCAAATGATTGGCTGCAAAAGAGATATGATTATCCGGGTGCCAGTCCTGAGTCAGGACGACATTTTCAAAACAACCAGCAAGTTGGTTAATAGTTGGAATAATTATATCGGCATCGGCGACTGCTAAATTTCCACCCGGTGTAAAACCATTTTGTACATCAACTACGATTAAAACCGCATTTTGTGGTTGTTTATTCATTTTCATGTCATCTTCAATCCCAACTGGGAAATTGCATTCTATCTTGCCACAAAAAAAGCCCATATTAAGTAAGGCTCAGTCGAATCAAGCCGTATTGTTATGTTTACTGGGTATTCTTAGCGCGCAATAATGAAAACATCCTATCTTTTCCTCAAGTTTACATCGCGATTATCCGTTAGGCGTATTGTTCTTATGCGTCTGATCAGTCATAATTTGCATAATTGTCATTCAACAATCTGTTATTGTTAGAACTGGACAATCAAAATACTGCAACCATCCCACATTTTGTTTTTCTTACCTCAGATTCGGATGGATAAATAGGATATTTTTAAAAATGACTCAGCAAGCACAGACCATTCAAGGCTCAATCGTCGCAATCGTCACACCCATGTTGAAAGACGGCGGTGTAGATTGGAAGGGTCTTGAGAAGCTGGTTGAGTGGCACATAGAACAAGGTACAAACAGTATTGTAGCCGTCGGTACAACCGGCGAAGCCTCAACATTGAGCATGGAAGAGCACACACAGGTTATTAAAGAAATTATTCGTGTAGCCAATAAACGTATTCCAATTATTGCCGGTACTGGTGCAAACTCAACCCGTGAAGCAATCGAATTAACTAAAGCTGCTAAAGACCTCGGTGCTGATGCAGCTTTACTTGTAACGCCATATTATAACAAGCCAACCCAAGAAGGCCTTTACCAACACTATAAAGCGATTGCTGAAGCTGTTGAATTACCGCTTATTCTCTATAACGTACCTGGTCGTACTGGCGTAGACCTTTCAAACGACACAGCTGTACGCTTAGCAGAGATCTCGAATATTGTTGGCATTAAAGATGCAACAGGTGACGTACCTCGTGGTAAAGCTTTAATTGAGGCGTTAAACGGCAAGATGGCTGTGTACTCAGGTGATGATGAGACAGCATGGGAACTTATGCTTCTTGGCGCTGACGGCAACATCTCGGTTACTGCAAATGTTGCACCTAAAGCAATGAGTGAAGTATGTGCTGTTGCGATTGCCAAAGATGAACAACAAGCGAAGACGCTTAACAATAAGATTGCAAATTTACACAATATTCTATTTTGCGAATCAAACCCAATTCCTGTGAAATGGGCACTACATGAGATGGGACTGATTGATACTGGTATTCGCTTACCACTCACTCCTCTCGCTGAGCAATATCGCGAACCTCTCCGCAATGCCCTAAAAGATGCGGGAATTATTTAATAAGAGCAATTTATGATGCAATTACGTCTTGGTTTAGTCCTTGCAGTTTCAGCCTTAAGTTTAGCTGGTTGTGGTCGCTTCGCAATTAATAATCACTCTTTAGATTATAAAAATGCCAAGCAACTTGCCCCGCTTGAATATCCTGCCGATGCAACTGTACGACCAGCGACACCTTTGTATCCTGCACCAACTGTAGAACAGCGTGCTATCGATAACGCACCGAAGTTTGAAAATAAGCGTGGCAACCGTTATGCCTTGCCACGCCCTGAACAAACCCAAGGTAATGCGACACTAGATGCCTCTGCTCAAACGACGACTGCGCTTGGACGTCCTCAGCTTGTGACTGACGGTAATAAAAACCCGTTGTTAAAAGTTGATGGAAATACAGCCGAGATCTGGCAATACACCAAAGCAACTTTAAGTACTTTAAATTTCAACATCATCGCTCAAGGCAGTAATCAAGCGACGATTAAAGTAAATGACAATACTTATGTGCTTAAACTTACTGGTGTAGGTTCTAGTCATACTCTTGCTCTATTTAATGTAGATAACACTTTTGCAAGCCCAGATGTGGCTGCTGAAGTGCTAAACCAGATTTACCAAAATTGGCCAGCCTAGTCGTTTACTAGGCATTTTTTTTAAAAAGGTTCCCTCATGTTAAAACAAACCTTGCTCTATACTGGTAAAGCAAAATCTGTATATGAAACAGACAATGCCGACCATCTGATTTTAGTCTTTCGTGATGATGCCTCTGCGTTCAACGGCGAAAAAATCGAACAACTAGATCGTAAAGGCAAGGTGAACAACCGTTTTAACGCCTTCATCATGGAAAAACTTGCTGCTGCAGGTATTGAAACGCATTTTGAAAAATTGCTTTCTCCAACTGAAGTGCTTGTTAAAAAACTTCAAATGATTCCAGTTGAATGTGTAATTCGTAACTACGCAGCTGGTTCTCTATGCCGTCGCTTAGGTGTAGAAGAAGGTAAAGAGTTAACTCCTCCTACATTTGAATTGTTCTATAAAGATGACGGTCTAGGCGACCCAATGGTTAACGAATCTCAAGCGATTGCTTTAGGTTGGGCAACTGCTGAACAGTTAGAACAAATGAAAGTTTTAACTTATAAAGTAAACGATGTATTAAAAGCATTATTTGCTGAAGGCAACATGATTTTGGTGGACTTCAAGCTTGAATTCGGTGTTTTCCATGACCGCATCGTGCTTGGTGATGAGTTCTCTCCAGACGGCTGCCGTTTATGGGATAAAGACTCTAAGAAGAAACTCGACAAAGATCGTTTCCGTCAAGGTTTAGGCGGTGTTGTTGAAGCTTATGAAGAAGTTGCTGCTCGTTTAGGCGTAGATTTATCTGACATCTAATCAGTAAAACTTCATAAAAAAACCGGGCTAAAGCCCGGTTTTTTTATATTCAGCGCCATGCGCCCCAAACAATGTAGACAGATTTGTCTATTTCAATAAATTAACACTTGCATAAGCTTAATTTAAAACACTAAAATCTAAAAAAACACAAAGTACTTCACAATAATTAAATTTAAAAACTCGGGTGAACCTATGGAATTATCTAAGTTTGAAAAGAGATTAATGAATCATCCAATCCATTTTGGTGAAAATCCTCTGGTCCTATTAAATAACTTTAGCACTACTGCCTTAAAACAAGGCTGGAGTCAGGTAGAGGTTGAATCTGTTATTGCTAAAGCCTCTCAAGGCGACTATATGGCACTCATCCGTACTTTAAGAGCTTATACTTTTCTTTGATTTTGTGATTGATGATCCAGCCATTGTGCATTCAATTTATAAAAAGACACATAAAGCTGTTATGAATAGACTAGATTTATCCTGAACACTGCCTTAACAATAAATAAAACAATAAATATAAGATATTTATTCAGTGAGGAGTAAACCTGATGGACCATGAAATAGAGGAAAAAAAAGTCGAGAAAACTTTAAGCTGGCGTGAAAAAATGGCAGTCGAAGAACATGAGAAACTGTCACCCCGTCTGGTTTATGAAATTATCCGCCGTGATGGTGCCGAAGAGCTTGATCGTCCAACAACTGCATTGATCTTTTCAGGGATTGCCGCGGGTTTAGTCATCAGTTTTTCATTTGTATTTAAAGCGATTATTGCTGCTTATCTCCCAACTGATGCAGTCTGGACCGATTTAATCACTAATGTGGGTTATACCATTGGGTTTCTAATCGCTATTTTGAGTCACATGCAACTCTTTACCGAAAATACTATCACCACAGTTGTGCCATTATTTAATCCCTTTACTTTCGATAAATTACGAGCAGTGGGCCGCTTATGGGGTATTGTGATTCTATGCAACATCATTGGAACAGCTTTGGCGAGTTTATTTTTCCTAACTACTCACCTGTTTACGCCAGATATTGATAAAGCACTAGATGAACTCGCACATCATGTGGGCTCCTTTTCTGCAACCCAGAATCTGCTCAAAGGCATTATGTCAGGGCTGTTAATTGCTGCCTTGGTCTGGATGTTGCCTTCAGTCAGTAATAAGTTTCTGCTCATCTTTTTTATGACGTATTTGATAGGACTGGGTGACTTTACCCATGTAGTGGTTGGTTCTACAGAAATGTCCTATCTGGTCTGGCAAGGAGAAGCTTCTATTAGCAAGTATCTGTTTACTTTCCTCATCCCAACCACAATTGGTAATATTATTGGCGGTACAGGCGTGTTCACGCTACTGATTTATGGTCAGGTCACTGAAGAGCTGGAATAGCATAAAGCAGGAACTATTGTTCCTGCTGCCATCTGCGTTGCTGTAAACGCTCACCTTCAACCTCACGCTTATTTCTTGCAGACTCATAGAGTTTGGTTCCCTTCAACTCAGGCGGCAAATAGTCTTGCAGCACAAAGTGCTCAGGGTAATCATGAGGATAGAGATAATTAATACCATAGCCTTGCTGTTTCATAAGCTTGGTTGGCGCATTTCTCAAATGTAAAGGCACAGGTAAATTTGCTGTTTTTTCAGCAAGTTCAAGAGCCTTATTAATCGCTAAATAAGTACTATTACTTTTTGCACTCGTTGCTAGGTAAACTGCTGTTTGGCCTAGAATAATTCGAGCCTCAGGCATACCTACAGCTTGTACAGAGCGGAAACACTCACCTGCAAGCAATAGCGCATTTGGATTAGAGTTTCCGATGTCTTCTGAGGCTGCAATCAACATACGTCTTGCAATAAAAACCGGATCTTCTCCGCCTTTAAGCATACGAGCCATCCAATATAGCGTTGCATCTGGATCACTGCCTCGAATTGATTTAATAAAGGCAGAAACAAGGTCGTAATGCTGCTCGCCCGATTTGTCATAACGCGCAATATTTTGCTGAGCGACTTTTACCACAACCGCATTAGTAATCGTGTTTTCAACTTCTGGTTCAAAGGTGCTTGCAATCAAGTCCAGTAAATTAAGCGCTTTACGTGCATCACCTGCTGCGAACTGAATGAGCGCATCATATTCTTCTATATGAATGTAACGTTCTTTTAAGAATTTATCGCTTTGAAGTGCATTGTTGAGTAATATCTGAATTGCCTCACTGTCTAAACTATTTAAGGTATAGACCTGACAGCGTGATAAAAGCGCGCTATTCACCTCAAAAGATGGATTTTCAGTGGTCGCACCAATTAAAGTAATTTTGCCTTTTTCAACTGCACCCAATAAAGCATCTTGCTGAGATTTATTAAAACGATGAATTTCATCAATAAAAACTACAGGCGTCAGTAAATCACCACTTTCTGCAATTACTTCACGTAATTCTTTTACGCCCGTATTCAGCGCAGATAAGCTCACAAATGGACGGTCTATCGCCTGTGCCAAAAGTAAAGCAATCGTTGTTTTACCAACGCCTGGTGGTCCCCAAAAAATAATAGAAGGCAAATGTCCCTGATCAATCATTTGACGTAAGGGCGCATGTTCACCTAATAAATGATCTTGCCCAATAATTTCAGACAAGTCTCTTGGGCGCAGGCGTTCGGGAAGTGGAATATGGGTGTCTGACATCTCAAATGGCTTTATCGTCTTTTCACTATAGTCTATTGTGTCTCACAGAAATCTACAATTTGAATCTATGAGACACGTTCTTTATTTAAAGGCTCTTGCTTAGCATTAAGAGGGTTTCTTACTCAGCTTGAGTAAACGCGCATTTGAGCCATCTTCAATCACCCAAATCGAACCATCTTTTGCTTCATGCAACCCACGAATACGTTTTTTCATATCCAATCTTTGCACTTCTTTCACGGGCTTATGCTCTAAATCCACCACAATAATCGCTTCGGAAGATAACCCGCCAATTAAGGCTTTATTTTGCCATGCAGGAAATTGTTGTCCGCGATAAATGATCATACTCGATGGAGAGATAACAGGAGTCCAGTCAATTTCTGGTGCTTTAAACTCTGGCCGAGTGTGATGATCTGGAATAGGTTGGCCCGAATAATGGTCTCCATTTGAAACGATTGGATAACCGTAATTTTCACCTTTGGTAATAATATTAAGCTCATCACCACCTTTAGGCCCCATCTCAACCACCCACAGCTGTCCTTGGCGGTCAAAAGCCATACCTAACGGGTTACGGTGTCCCAGTGACCATATTTCAGCAGTGACCCCGCCTTGCTTATAAAAAGGGTTACCTACAGCCGCGGTGCCATCCTCATTTAAACGCAAGATTTTACCTAAGTTACTTTTCATGTTTTGGGCAGGATCAAACTTTTGTCGCTCACCTGAACTGACCCACAGCTTACCATCTGTACCAAAAAGCATGCGATGTCCGTAATGGCCTTGTCCTGAAACTTTGGGTACTTGCTGCCAAATCTGCTTTATTTCGTTAAGTTTTGGCTGATTAGGATGAGATAAATCTAGTTTCGCACGTGAAATCACTGCGCCAGATCCACCTTGCCCTTTTATAGCATAGCTGAGATAAACCCAATGATTCTTGGCAAAGTCAGGGTGTAAAATGACATCTCCTAAACCACCCTGTCCTCCATAGTTCACCGCTGGGACACCTTGCACATCCAACATTTGCTTATTTTTAGGGTTAAAAATTTTTAATTTACCTTGCCGTTCAGTCACTAATAAACGCTGATCAGGCAGACTGGTCACAGCCCAAGGCTCATTAAAATCTGAGACTGCTTCAACCTGATAAGTTTGTTTGACGGCAACAGACTGATTTGCTTTTGCAGTCGTATTTTGTTCAGGATTTTTTGAATTGGTATTATTAGACCCACAGGCCATTAACAAAAAAAAGCTACTACATAATAAGGGGGCTGCTAATCGTCTCATCATTTTTATCTCCTTTTGTTTTTATTGTTATATTACGGAGATGAGCAAAAAAATTACGATAAAAGTGTTACTTTATTATACGCTGTAATCAAACATTCTCTTTTAAGACTAAATTAGCGCACCCACCGCACAATATAATCTTCAAGATCATCTTCATGGACATCAACCTCAGAAATACAACGTCCTGCAACTGACTTTTTCGCCTTAACCACGCTTTGTCTCGAACCCGTATTTAAATAATGCCAAGAAGGTAAATTCTTTCCTTCATTCAAGCGCTTATAGGCACAGCTTGATGGCAACCAGTGGATTATTTTTAAAGACTCTACCGTTAATTGCAGGCAGTCAGGTACTTGCTGCTGACGATTCGGATAGTCCGCGCAACGCCCTGTACCACAATCAAGTAACTTACAGGCCACCTTGGTATAAGCCACCTCATGCGTATCTTCATCTTCTAGTTTTACCAGACAGCATAAACCACAGCCATCACATAAAGCTTCCCACTCAGCCTGAGTCAGTTGCTCTAAGGGATAGTTTTTCCAAAAGAGTGGTCGAAGTGAGGTCTCGGTAGACATAATCTTTTAACAGCTGATGAGATAAAACGATGTATCAGTATAGCATTGAAGTGGTCTGTACTAAAAAAGAAGCTGTATTTATGACATCACAAAATGATTGTTTAATATACATTTCAACCACATAAACGACACATTCCGAGTAAAAAACACGCTATATAGTTAAATGACAATGAAAAATAAGGAGGACAGCATTATGTTCCGTTGGGCGATAATTTTTGCAGTAATTGCACTCATTGCCAGTCTATTAGGGTTTGGTGGTGTTGCAGGGCTATCTAAAGACTTTGCCGTGATTTTATTAGTTGTAGCTGTAATTCTAGCTGTAATTGGGTTCATTTCTCGAGGCCGAACTTAATTTAATCATGATCACATAAAAAGAAGGAACTGGTTTCCTTCTTTTTTTATTGCTTATAGCTTTGTATCTTTTTCTTTTGATGTAGATTTTTACATAGTTATTTATTTTAGTTCTTAATTTTTATGCTTTAATCAAGCGTATTTAAATCGATTTAAATTTCAGGATTAATGTCATGAGTACTGCAATTAAAACCCGTGAAATTCAATATACTGCACCAGATGGTAGCCATTTAATTGGTTACTTTGCGGCTCCAGATAGCGAAACACCTGTTGCGGGTGTGATTGTTGCTCCTGAGTGGTGGGGACGTAACGAATATACAGAGCAACGCGCACGTGAACTTGCTGAACACGGCTATGCTGCGCTTGCAATTGATATGTATGGTGATAAAAAAGTTACAACCACCGCAGCTCAAGCCTATGAATGGATGATGCAGACATTTGAAGAGTTAGACACGGTGACTGATCGTGCCAATGCTGGGCTTCAAACTTTAGCTGCTCAGCCGGAAGTAAACAGTGAAAAAATTGCCGCTGTCGGTTACTGCTATGGTGGTAAAGTCGTATTAGATCTTGCGCGTTCTGGTACTCCACTAAAAGCGACTGCAACTTTCCATGGCACATTAACGCCTAAAGCTCCTGCTCAAAAAGGCGACATTCAAGGTGAAGTTTTAGTTCTACATGGTGAATTAGACAGTATGGTCACCTTAGAAGATGTTGCTAATTTTGAAAAAGAGATGCAAGCTGCTGAGGTTAAACATGAAGTAGTGGTTTTAGAAGGTGCTAAACATGGCTTTAGTAACCCGCTTGCCGATGAAAGAGCTAAAGCGAACGGTGTGGACCTTGGCTACAATAGCGAAGCGGAAAAACAAGGCCTTGCTAAAATGTACGCTTTATTAGATCGTACTCTAAAATAAAAGAAGCAAATTTGGAGCAAATGATTTTTTTGCATTTGCTCCCTTAAATGTTTATGACTTTGCAATATTTTTACTGTATTTTTTAAACCATACTTCAATAACTATACTCCCGTTGAGCTAGAGCAAAGCCTAGTCTTATTTCCCGCACTCGGGGTTTAATGGAATAACATGAGAGGATACAACAATGACTGACAAGAAATGTCCGTATTGCGAATTTGATGAATATGACATCATTGATAAGAATGAATTTGCCGTAATTTTGCCTGATTCTAATCCGTTATCTAAAGGCCACTGTGTAGTAACACCACTGCGCCATGTTAGTTCTTTTTTTGACATTACATCTAAAGAACACCAAGGCTTACTGACACTTCTTGAAATTGCCCGTCATGAGACACAGCTTCGTCATCAACCAGATGGCTTTCATATTGGCTTTAATGATGGTGAAGTTTTTGGAAAAACTTCAGATCATTTCCACATTCATGTCATTCCTTACTATAAAAACCAACCGTTGAAACTTGATCAACTTTGGGGTGTACAAAAGGATTAATCCTTTTATCTGATTAAAACAGAGATTGCTATTTTTCAAGGTCGTCTCTGTTTTAATATACTCTCGCTGTTCGCCTGCTTTAAACAAAATTTCATCTAAATTTCAGCTATAATTTAGCCCTTACTTCTCTTCTATAGCTGTTCATGCCTGAATTTTCTTTTTCTGATGCCCTCTTAAACTGGTTCGATCAACATGGTCGTCACGATTTGCCTTGGCAAGTTGCCGATGATCCATACAAAGTTTGGGTTTCTGAAATTATGTTGCAGCAAACTCAGGTGAAAACGGTTCTGCAATATTTTGACCGCTTTATGGAGCGCTTCCCAACTGTAGAAGCTTTAGGTCATGCAACTTGGGATGAAGTAGCACCTTATTGGGCTGGCCTCGGTTACTACGCTCGTGCACGCAATTTGCATAAAGCGGCTGGTCTTGTCACGCAGCAAGGTAAATTTCCTGAAACGCTAGAAGAATGGATTGCGTTACCTGGCATTGGTCGCTCGACCGCAGGCGCGCTCATGTCTTTAGGTTTACGTCAGTACGGTGTCATCATGGATGGCAACGTGAAACGCGTCTTAGCTCGTTTCTTTGCCATTGAAGATGATTTAAGCAAACCACAGCACGAGCGTGAAATGTGGAAACTGGCTGAAGAGCTTTGCCCTACACATCGCAATCATGACTACACTCAAGCGATTATGGACTTGGGTGCAACCATCTGTACGCCTAAAAAACCGCTATGTTTATATTGTCCAATGCAAGCTCATTGTCAGGCTTATCAGCAAGGGTTAGAACAAGAATTACCTTTTAAAAAACCGAAAAAAACACCGCCTGTTAAAACAGCAGATGTTCTTATTATTCAGTGCGAAGGTGAATGGTTCTGGCAGCAACGCCAAGCTCATGGTCTATGGGGCGGTTTATTCTGTTTACCAATTTTAGAAAATGAACATGAACGACTGAGCTTAAGCCAACAATTCAAACTACAACCTCAAGCACAAACTTTTCAGATCAGCCATAGCTTCACTCATTTCACATGGTTACTTAATGCTCATGTGTTCCACGTGGAACCTGATCAAAAAGAACATCTGGCTATTGAACTTGAAGGTCAATGGTTGAGTCCGGAACAAGCCATTGCCAAAGGTGTTCCAACCGCGATGAAAAAATTGATCTCGACAAGCCGTTCATGACATAGTGAGTAAAATAATTTTGATATGGCTGGGACAGGGAGTATTTTGTGCGACGTTTTGTTTCTCATTTCTCACTTGGTTTTCTGATTATTCTATTGGCGGCCTGTGCCAGTGCACCAAAAAAACCTGCCCCACTTCCACCTGCTGAAGTCATCAAACTCAAAAGTATGCAGCTTCCAAGTCGACTACCTGTACCTGTAAAAGGTATTGATCGTGATGAATTAAAAGACACATGGGGAGCTGCTCGCAGTCAGGGCCGTAGTCACGAAGGAATTGATATTTTGGCTCCACGTGGAACCAAAGTGTACAGTGCAACCGAAGGACTCGTTGCAGATCTTCGTAATAACAACTTGGGTGGCAAAGTCATCTGGATTTTAGGCCCCGCAGGAACATGGCATTATTATGCTCATCTTGATGGTCACAAACGTGGCTTAAATGTGGGTGACTATGTCAAAAAAGGCGACCTCATTGGCTATGTCGGCAATACGGGCAATGCACGTTATACTTCACCTCATCTTCATTATGGTCTTTATCTAGATGGTAAAGGGCGTGGTGCTGTTAATCCTTATTCATATTTACGCTAGGAACATTTTATGTCGGAAGCGCTGATCAATCGCTTAGTAGAGTTTGCCGAGTCTGGTAACCAGCAAAAGATCATTTTAAATGGCAATAGCTATCAAGGCTGGATCATGGAAATCAGCGATGATGCCCTACTAATCAGTACTGGTTTTTCAGACAAAGTCGGCAAAGACTTTTGGCTGAAGTTTGAAGACTTAACACAAGCAGAACTGTATTATTGGGATACTCGCCCAAATGAATGGGTCTTATTTAAACTTTAAAATTCTAAGATAAATATAAGGAGCATTATCATGAAAACTCAACGTTGCGGATGGTGTTCCGATGATCCACTCTATATTGCCTACCATGATGAGGAATGGGGTAAACCCGAACACGACGAGGCACGATTATTTGAAATGCTTTGTCTCGAAGGTCAGCAAGCCGGCCTCTCATGGATTACCGTACTAAAAAAAAGAGAAAGCTACCGTCAGCATTTTTTTAATCATCCGATTGCAGACATTGCTTCATTTACAGATGATTTTTTAGAACTAAAATTATCTGATGCTGGCTTAATTCGTCACTTTGGTAAACTCAAAGCCATTCGTGATAATGCTATTGCTTGGCAAGCGCTCAAAGTACAAGTCGGTGATGTTCCTACATGGCTTTGGCAGTTTGTAGATGCAGCGCCACAAAACAATGATGTTGTAGATTATCGTAAGGCCCCTGCTCAAACTGAACTCAGCGTAAAACTTTCCAAGAATCTTAAAAAGAATGGTTTCAAATTTGTTGGCCCAACCACCTGCTATGCTTTTATGCAGGCAGTAGGCATGGTCGATGATCATGAAAACGATTGTCAATTTAAAGCTTCATAACCCACCAGAACGGTTCAAAGCCGCTTAAGGAGTTTCCGATGAGCAATAATACGATTCAAGCTTATGCTGCAATGCAGGCAGGTGAAAAACTGGTTCCCTATCAATTTGACGCAGGTGAATTACAACCGCATCAGGTTGAGGTAAAAGTTGAATATTGTGGTTTATGTCATTCTGATATTTCTGTTTTAAACAATGAATGGCGTTCGACCGTATACCCTGTGGTTGCAGGTCATGAAATTATTGGACGAATTGTTGCTTTGGGCTCAGAAGCCAAAGGTCTACAAATTGGACAGCGTGTCGGTATTGGTTGGACAGCTGAAAGTTGCCAAGCCTGTGATGAATGTATTGGTGGTCAGCAAGTACTGTGTACAGGTGGAAATGTTGCAACAATCGTAGGACATGCGGGTGGCTTTGCCGATAAGGTTCGCGCAGGTTGGCAGTGGGCTATTCCCCTCCCTGAAGATTTAGACGCTGAAAGTGCAGGTCCTTTACTTTGTGGCGGAATTACCGTTTTTGATCCACTACTCAAACACAAAATACAGGCAACGCATCATGTCGGTGTAATTGGTATTGGTGGTTTAGGTCATATAGCCATTAAGCTACTTAAAGCTTGGGGCTGTGAAATCACTGCTTTTAGTTCTAATCCTGACAAAACAGAAGAACTCAAAGCAATGGGAGCGGACCATGTAGTGAATAGCCGCGATACAGAGGCAGTAAAAGCTCAAAAAGGTAAATTCGATTTATTGCTAAGTACCGTGAATGTGACTCTAAATTGGTCTGCTTTTATTGCAACACTGGCACCAAACGGAACCTTACATTTCTTAGGCCTTACGCTTGAGCCTGTTCCTGTTTCTGTTGGCTCTCTTATTGGTGGTGCTAAGTCAGTGACTGGTTCACCTACGGGCTCACCTGCTGCACTACGTCAGCTTTTAAAGTTTGCTGCACGTAAAAAAATTGCGCCTCAAATTGAGCTATTTCCAATGTCACAGCTCAATGAAGCAATTGAACGTCTACACTCGGGTCAGGCACGCTACCGCATTGTGCTTAAAGCAGACTTTGCAGAATAAGACTAACTCGCTGTTTTAATCTGTTGCCGTGACCAGTCCGCTAAGTCTTTAATTGCTTGGCGGACATCTGCTGTTAACTCGTGACCTGCATTTAAACGAATAAAATGCCGATAGCGTTCATCCTCACCAAAAACATGACCGGGAACTACAGTAATTCCGTGAGATTTTGCAGTGTAATAGAGCGCCAAGCTATCTACAGTTTTAGGTAACTGCATCCATAAAGCATAACCACCTTCTGGTTGACTCAGTGCAATTGGAATACCTTCAAATGCATTTAAAATACAACTACGATACTCCTCGACTTGCCGCATCAAATTCGGTCTTAACTGCTCTAAATGCTCCCTATAACCACGACTATAAATAAAATCAGCTAGACCTAATTGTAGCGGTGTATTGACCCCAATATTACTGGCTAACAGCTCAAGCCTTAAATGTTCTAACTTTGTTGTTAAACAGAACCATCCTACGCGATACGCACTCGATAACGACTTAGAAACCGATCCACACCAAATGACATAGCCTTCACGGTCCCAATAGCGTATAGGTAATGGTCGCTCACCGCTGTAACCACACTCTCCATAAATATCATCTTCGATAATAAAGCACTGATACTTTGCTGCTAATTCGGCAATCTTTTGTTTTTCTGTATTACTTAAACAGTATCCCAATGGGTTCTGATAGTTGGCTGTCATTAAGCAAACTTTAGCCAAACCTTGCTTCATAAATGATTCTAAGCGCTCAAGATCGATACCACGATGATGCGCTGGAATTTCAATAATCTGCCGTTTTAAACTTGCTATAAGCTGTAGCTGTCCATTAAAAGTAGGCGTCGGAATTAAAATACTATCGCCTACTTCTGTTAGGTGTTGAATCACCAAAGACAAAGCAGGCATGCAGCCATTGGTAATAAAAATATCTTCTGCCGCGATAAAAATCCCATCTTCACGCCAATGATCAGATAACGCTTTTCTTAATTGCTCATGCCCTTGTTTATTACAATAAAGAAAGTCTTGAGGCTGACAATTTTTTAAAGCCCGTTGAATAGAACGACGTAAACCTTCCACAGGAATAAAATGAGGCGTTAACTGAATAGAGCCTAATGGTACAAGATGGCTTTGTAAGGCAGCTTCCTGAATTTGATTATGCAATTCCAGATTTGAAACTTGTCGAGGTAAAGACAAGAAATCTGGACTTTCAGGAATGGGGCCAGCTTGTGCACGGGCAACCACAAAATAACCTGACTTCGGCTTTACATAAATAAGCCCCCTCGCCTCAAGTAACTCATAACAACTTTTTGCTGTACTTAGACTAATGCTGTGCTGACGAGCAAAATCTCGTAAAGAAATAAGTTTCTGGTGAGGTTTAAGCTCATCTTGATAAATACGATGTGCTAATTGATTGGCAAGAACCTGATATTGGAAAGTCATTCTGTGCTGCTTTTTTAAAAATTTCTGTATCTGTACTGGTTTATAGAACACCTTTAGGCTATAGAAATCAACTCAGAAAGTAGCAAACTCATGAAATTAAAAGCTATATTGTTATTTACTATTGTTTTAGCTGGTTGCCAACAACAACCAAAAGATGAGCAGTACAGACATACTGTTTGCCAAAGCCTCATAGAAGGTTATTTAAAAATGACCAACCAACAAGACTATAAAATGGAGCAACGCACTGATGACGAGACCAATGCGATTTCTCATTATCAATATAAACGGAATAGCTCAAATGAAGTTGTAATGGTGAACTCGGTTTATTCGACTTTATATTTTAGCTGCCGAGAACATCAAAAAAGCTATTTTCTGTCTCAACATTCATCACAAGGACAAACGACTCCACTTTTAGAAGTTCATTTCCCAACTGACAGTTACACTACTTTTAGAGAGCGTTTTTAAAACCGTCTTTTAACTGTTCTGCCAAAAACTCAATAAATAAACGAATTCTTTTTGGTAGATGCTCTTGTTGATAATACACAGCATGGATGCTTTGATATTGATGTTCAATTTGGTCTTCAAATAAGGCTATCAATCGCCCTTCTTCAATGTCTTTCCAAATTTCAAATTCAGATAGTCGTGCAATACCATGTCCTCTAATCGTCAGCTGACGCACCGTTTCCCCACTCGATGCTTTAATTTTTGATTGCGCAAAAAAATATTCATCACCAACTTTAATCGGCCAACTATTGATATATCTAGGTCTGGTAAAACCAATCAAATCATGTTTTTCAAGCTGTTCAGGTTGTGTCGGTGTACCCTTAATTGCTAAATACTCAGGGCTTGCAACGATAAATAAGCGACTTTTACACACCAGTTTGGCATGAAGACTTGAATCATTGAGCTCCCCAAACCGAAATGCGACATCAGTTTTATGTTGCAGCAGGTCAATCACCTGATCATTACTATTTAACTCAATTTCAATATTTGGATAGCACTCACGAAACTTATGCATTAATGGCGCAATTACGTGTAAGACAAACGGCGTTGCTGAATCAATGCGAATGAGCCCCGCAGTGCCCTGATCAGACTTTTGCAGTTCTTCTTCGGCAGCGTTCAGCTCATTTAAGATTTTACGGGCCTTTACAAGAAACTGCTGCCCTTCTTGTGTGAGTTTTAATTTACGTGTGGTGCGCTCCAATAAAGTCACATCTAACTTCGCTTCCAAGCGTGTTAACGATCGACTGACTCCTGAAGGCGTTTGTTTTAAATGTTCTGCCGCCGCAACAAAAGAGCCTGTATCAACGATTGCGATAAACGCGACCAGCTCTTCAATTGTTGATTTCATGTCTTATTCCATTATTGACTAATGATCAAAGATATTTTGCTTATTCATCTATTTTTTCGCAACAATAAAAAAAGCAAAATGCACATCAAGTTAAATGATTATTCAAATTTAGGTAAACACATGAATATCCCACGTTTTGGTCTAGGAACTTTCCGTCTTAAAGAACAAGCAGTTATTGATTCTGTTAAAACTGCTTTAGAAGTAGGTTACCGTGTCATTGATACTGCTCAAATTTATGACAATGAAGCAGCAATTGGTCAAGCGATTGCCGAGAGCGGTGTATCACGTCAGGACTTATTTTTAACCACAAAAATCTGGGTAGATAATTTTGCTCAAGATAAGTTTATTCCAAGCTTAAAAGAAAGCTTAGAAAAGCTTCGTACTGACCATGTTGACCTCACTTTGATCCATTGGCCAGCACCAGATTTAGGCGTTTCGATTCCTGAAGTTATGAAGCTTTTACTTGAAGCAAAACAACAGGGCTTAACTAAACAAATTGGTATTTCAAACTTCAATATTGAGCTTACTCAACAAGCAATTGACACAATTGGTGTAGAGCATATTGCAACCAACCAGATTGAGCTAAGCCCTTATCTTCAAAACCATAAGCTTGTAAATTTCTTACAAGAGAAGAACATTGATGTCACTTCATATATGACGCTTGCCTACGGCAAAGTGCTTCAAGACCCAGTTCTCGCTGAAATTGCAGCAGCGCATAAAGCAACAACAGCGCAAATTGCACTAGCGTGGGCATTGCAACGTGGTTTTGCAGTCATTCCATCTTCGACTAAACGTGAAAACCTGATGAGCAACTTAAAAGCCCAGGATATCGAGTTAACTTCAGCTGAAATGCAAATGATTGCTGAACTCGACCGTAACAGTCGTGAAGTTAGCCCAGAGCCATGGGCACCAGTTTGGGACTAAACTCATGAACACTCAATCAAATACGGCGTTCTCGTTATTGGCATTGGCAATTGGTGCCTTTGCCATTGGCACCACGGAATTCTCTCCAATGGGATTGTTGCCGAATATCGCTAATGATTTAGGGATTTCAATTCCAACGGCCGGTATGTTAATTACAGGTTATGCACTTGGTGTCATGCTAGGTGCCCCATTCATGACCCTGTGGTTTGGTGGTTTTGCTAGACGTAATGCGCTTATTTTGCTGATGGCGATCTTTACGGTCGGTAACCTAATCGCAGCATTTTCACCAAGCTATATGAGCTTATTAGGTGCTCGTCTCATTACAAGCTTAAACCATGGTGCTTTCTTCGGGATTGGCTCTGTTGTAGCGGCAAGTATTGTACCCGCACATAAACAGGCCAGTGCTGTAGCCACCATGTTTATGGGCTTAACCATTGCTAATATCGGTGGTGTACCGTTAGCAACATGGGTTGGACAAAACATTGGCTGGCGTATGTCGTTCCTTGCGATTTCTTTGCTTGGTGTGATTACCATGCTCGCTTTATGGAAAGCGCTCCCTCAAGGGATGGTTGCCCAAAAACCAAATGTGAAAGCTGAGTTGAAAGTGTTAACGCGTACTCCTGTGGTCCTTGCGCTACTCACCACCGTACTCGGTGCAGGTGCAATGTTTACGCTCTACACCTATATTGCGCCAAGTTTGACTGAGTTTACCCATGCTTCACCGACGTTCATTACGTTCATGTTGGTGCTGATTGGTGTCGGTTTCTCAATTGGTAACCATTTAGGCGGACGTTTTGCAGATTTGTCCATTAATAAAACTTTGATTGGTTTCTTGGTTCTGTTAATTGTGATGATGGTAACTTTCCCAATTCTTGCGCAAAGCCAGATTGGAGCAGCCATTGCATTAGTGATCTGGGGTGCAGCAACCTTTGCTTTAGTACCACCTTTGCAAATGCGTGTAATGTCAGTCGCTCATGAAGCACCAGGACTTGCCTCTTCAGTGAATATCGGTGCGTTTAACTTAGGTAATGCCGTAGGTGCAGCAGCAGGCGCGTTAGTACTCGATCTAGGTTGGGGTTATAGCGCAGTATCTTTTGCTGGAGCATTACTAGCTGGCTTAGGTTTGTTATTGGTTTTATTTCAAATCAAACGCGAAAGCAGCCCTGCACAAGCTTTACAGCAGTGTTCAGATTAATAAAAAAGCGCCTGATCTCAGGCGCTTTTTTTAAGCTATTTATTTTAAAATATCTGGTAATTTAGGATGTTCATAAATCGGACTGGTCACTTCCCGCTTCATTTTAAGCAGCATCTGATAAGGTTGCTGTTGAACAAACATATTTACAAAGCTCAACGGAATTGCACCAGCAGGATCAGCATAACCACTGGTCGTTACCTTCACCTTATTATTTGCAAGTTTCTGGAATGTCCAATCCCCTTCATAGCGTGTTAAGCGCACTACATCAGGTTGTATCGGATAATTTCCGCTAATTGCAGTATTTTTAATTGTCACAACACCATTTGCAGCCTTGCTCATTTTTCCTTTTACAACCACATCACGATCTTTCAAAGGAAACGGAAAATCCAACACCATATACAGTGTGAACTCACCTTTTTTCTCATCTTGAGACAACATTTCAACTTTGCCCATATAAGGCACCCACTGGTCAGCACGATTTACATCTAAAATCACAGCGACAGCGCGTTCAAGTGGCACATCAAATGTCGTTTCAGCCTTATATTGAAAGACTGGATTATCAGTTTTTTGATAGGTCCAGACTTTAATATTATTACGGTCTAAGCTGAGTTTAGCTTTTTCTGTAGAAGCAGCCCCCGTCCAGAGGCTGCTTAAGCAAAGAAGAGTGGTCAAGGCAATTTGTTTTTTATTCATGTTCTGCTCTATCTTGTTTTTCTCGCTACACATGGAATACGTACAGGGTTTTATACCTGTACGTCGTTCAATCCTAAAACATCTTTCATGTCATATTTACGCGCTTCACGGCCCACAACCCATGCAGCAGCTCGTACTGCACCAGCAGCAAAGTTCATACGGTTAGTCGCTTTATGAGTCACTTCAACACGCTCACCTTCACCAATAAACATGACAGTGTGTTCGCCAACGATGTCACCACCACGAATGGTTTCAAAGCCAATCGTTTGACGGTCACGTGGGCCTGTATGCCCTTCACGGCCATACACAGCAACTTCTTTTAAGTTACGACCTAAAGTATCTGCAATTGCTTCGCCCATCATTAATGCTGTACCTGACGGCGCATCTACTTTATGACGGTGGTGAGCTTCAATCACTTCAATATCTACTGTATCGCCAAATACCTTTGCTGCAAGCTCAAGTAACTTGATTGATACATTTACGCCCACTGAATAGTTCGCAGCGTAAACCACAGGGGTATGCGTAGCAACTTCGTCTAACTCAGCTTTTTGCTCATCTGACATACCTGTTGTACCAATAACCATGGCAACCCCAGCTTCACGACAAAGCTTTAAATGCTGAGCAGTTGCAACTGGTGCAGTAAAATCAATGATTACATCGCAGTCTTTAAGAACTTCTGCCAAGTTTCCTGAAACCTTCACACCCACTGAACCAATACCAGCAAGCTCACCTGCATCAGTGCCCACCAAACTACTTTCCGGACGCTCTACCGCAGCAGCTAATTGATAGCCTGCCTGTTGAACTGCTTGAATAAGCGTACGGCCCATACGACCGCCTGCGCCTAAAATACCAATGCGTGGAGCTGCTGACATAATCTTCCCAATCTTCGGTTTTACGTAATTTACCTACTATATCAAAACTCTTTGCTCATCTTAAAAAGTAAAAATTATTTTTTGAGTTAGGACGAAATTTAATCTGTTTTCACAAAAGTTAAAGAATTGATCGGCAGACTACGGAGCCACGAATGAGAAAAAGATGACTATAAGGAGTTCAGCATGCATTCGAGAATTATTGGCTTTACAGTGATGATGGGGATTATGAGTTCAATGGCATTTGCAGAGCCTGCAATCCAACCAGGAGACACATTAGAAAGCTTATCTAAAGCACGTATTACAACTAACGTAAGTACTCAAACAGCAACGCCTACAGCTCAAACTGTAGCAACTGATGCCAACACTGACGTTAAAATTGAAGATATTGACCCAATTATTGGCGAAACAGCAGCAGAGGCACCAAAAGTAGCTGTACAGGCAGAAGCAGTAGCCGCACCAGTGATCGAAAATGCTCCTACTCTTGCTTCTAGCGAACCGACTGTCAGTGTTAATGATATTGATGTTGCTCACCCTACAGAGTAAGCAGACGTAATTTTCTTTTAAGCAGAATAAAAATAATAAGATGAATCAGCGCAATAAAAAGGCGGATATTTTATCAATATCCGCCTTCTTTTTAATTTCTTATCTAATCAAGTATTAATCGAACAAACGATCAAAGAATGATTTTTTCTTCGGTGAAGAAGCACTGTCTTCGCCATCAAAAGAAGCTTGCAACTCTTTAAGTAATTCACGTTGACGAGAATTTAAGTTGACCGGAGTTTCTACCACAATACGGCAGAGTAAATCACCCACCATGCTACTACGTACTGGGCGAACGCCTTTGCCACGTAAACGGAATAATTTACCTGTTTGAGTTCCCTCAGGAATCTTCAAGCTAACACGACCTTCCAAAGTTGGAATTTCAATTTCTTTACCAAGTGCAGCATCAGCAATGCTCACTGGTACGTCCATATAAAGATCCGCGCCATCACGTTGGAAAATTTCGTGTTCACGAACAACGACTTCAACGTACAAGTCACCTGATTGGCCATCACGAATTGCTTCGCCTTTACCACTCAAACGAACGCGGTCACCGTTATCTACACCCGCTGGAATTGTAACTTCCAACGTTTGCTGGCGATCGGCAACACCTGAACCATGACATGCCTGACAAGGGTTTTTAATAATTTTACCTTGACCACGACACGTACCACATGTTTGTTGTACAGAGAAGAAACCTTGCTGCATACGAACTTGTCCTGAACCATGACAAGTTTTACAGGTTTCAACATCTTTTGGATTTTTAGAACCTTTACCATCACACACATCACATGGTGCTGGAGCAGTAAAGGTAATGGTTTTTTTAACCCCTTTTACAGCTTCTTCAAGGGTAAGTTCCATTACATAGCGTAAATCTGATCCGCGACGTTGACGCTGTTGACGTCCACCACCACCGAATGCGCCACCGAAGATATCACCGAACTGGCTAAAAATATCTTCTGCACTAAATCCGCCGAAGCCACCACCGCCCCCGCCAAAGCCACCTTCGAACGCATTATGTCCCATGCGATCGTACATGCTACGCTTTTCGCTATCCGATAAAACTTCATAAGCTTCAGCAGCTTCTTTAAATTTCTCTTCAGCTTCGGCATTGTCAGGGTTTCTATCAGGATGATATTTCATCGCCAATTTACGGTAGGCTTTTTTGATCTCATCATCACTTGCGGTTTTTGAAACGCCTAAAACCTCATAATAATCACGTTTAGCCATTTTTGGCGGTGCTCCTCACGGAATTTTATCAATACTCTATTGCCGACTAAATGGGGGGCTTTAGCCGAATTTACAAGGGGGAAATGTTTAAAAAATAGATATATTAAAAAACTGCCTTATTTTTTAAATATTTAGACAAGCCTTTTAACCATGCATTTAATAGAAATAACCACGCAATAGCGCTAAAAACTACGCCAGCAACCGTAGAGGCTGTGACCCAAAGATTACTATCCCATGCAAAGAAGAAGAGCGGAATAAACCAGACAACAGCAAAAATTGCCATAAATAGAAATAGAATCGCATTGCGCATAATCCATAGCGCATGCGCATGAATCCAAACTTCTGCATTATCTACAACTGCCACTTTACGAGCGACCAAATAAGCAAAGGCCGCAAAAATAACCGTAAACAATGCAAGAAACATGAACGCATAAGAAATTACTATATAACGGCGATGCTGTTCGATATGGTCTTGCCCCATCTGTATTTCACCTCAATTCACTGCATTTTGCCTATTTTTTATGCAGCGAAATAATCCTGTATTTTTTGTGTAAAGACAGGTGCTACTATATTGGAGTTTTCAATATTTCGCACCTTTATTCACAAAAAATTTATGTATTTTATGCGGTTTTTTTCACCTTAAACCACGCTGCGTAGAGTGCAGGTAGGAAAAATAATGTCAGTAAGGTGGCAACAATCAATCCGCCCATGATCGCAACAGCCATCGGACCAAAGAAAATACTTCGAGAAAGTGGAATCATGGCCAGAACAGCGGCTAAAGCAGTCAAAATAATTGGACGGAATCGTCGCACTGTCGCTTCAATAATTGCTTCCCAAGTTGGATGTCCGGCTTGTCGGTCCTGCTCAATTTGATCAATCAAAATAAGCGAGTTACGCATGATCATGCCAGAGAGCGCAATTGTGCCTAACATGGCCACAAAGCCAAATGGTTTGTTAAATAACAGTAAGAATAAAACAACACCAATTAAACCCAGTGGAGCTGTTAACAACACGATGGTCGAGCGAGACAAGCTTTTGAGCTGAATCATCAGTAATGTCATGACCACTGCCAAGAAGAGTGGCATACCCGCATTCACAGAATCTTGCCCACGTGCAGACTCTTCTACGGTTCCACCCACTTCAATGAGATAGCCACTTGGCAATTCAGCACGTAACTTATCCATTGATTCAGCTAACTCACCCACAACGGTAGCAGGCTGCAAATTGGTACGAATATCCGCGCGAACAGTAATCGTCGGTAAGCGGTTACGATGCCAGATCAAACCATCTTCAAACTTATACTCAATCTTCGCAATTTGAGCTAAAGGTACAGTAGTTCCATTGTTCGTTGGCACAGCTAAGCTTGCCAGTGAAGCCACTTCAACGCGCTCTGCTTGGTCCCCGCGTAAGCGAATTTCGATGAGTTCACGCTTTTCACGGTATTGCTCAATCGCACTACCAGTAATTGATGCATTAATGAAGTTCGCTAAATCCAGACTAGAGACACCCATTTGTCGAGCACGGTCTTGATCAATTTGAATGGAAATGATCTTACTTGGCTCGCCCCAATCTAAATGCACATTGGTGGTATTCGGGTTTTCACTCATTACTTTAGCGACTTGCTGCGCTTCTTTACGTACCAGATTTAAATCTTCACCTGACACACGATATTGCAATGGATAACCCACAGGTGGGCCATTTTCGAGTAATGACACACGAGTACGGACTTGTGGGAGTAACTGCTTAATTTGTGTTTCTAACGAACGACGAATGTCATCACGATCATCAAGTGATGATGCGAGTACAACAAACTGAGCAAAGCTGGCTTGCGGTAATTGCTGGTCTAAAGGTAAATAAAAACGTGGTGAACCTGTCCCTACATAGGCCACATAGTTATCAATACCTTTTTGTTTAGACAAGAATTTTTCAACCTTTTTAACAGCTTGTTCTGTTGCAGTTAAAGAAGCACCTTCTTCAAGCTTTAAATCGACTAAAATCTCAGCACGGTTTGAAGGCGGGAAAAACTGCTGAGGTACCATCTTAAACATCAGCACAGAGAGCACAAAAATCCCCACCGTCGTTGCAATCACGGTTTTACGATAGGTCACACAAAACTCGACCATCTTTCTAAAGCGTAAATAGAAACTAGATTGATAAGGATCGTAATGATGGTCCTGTGAAATTGCCACTGTTTGCGGTTGCGGTTTTTTAGTTAATCTTGCCCATAAGCGGACATACCAAGGGGCCTGATGTCCTAACTTGGTAAAGTCTGGTAATAGCTTTTCACCTAAATAAGGTACGAATAAAACTGCCGCGATCCAAGACACCAATAAAGCAATGGTCACGACCTGAAAAATAGAGCGTGTGTATTCGCCTGTACTAGACTGAGCCGTAGCAATCGGTAAAAAACCTGCCGCGGTAATCAATGTTCCCGTGAGCATCGGAAATGCTGTAGTTTTCCACGCAAATCCGGCGGCTTTAATTCGGCTATAGCCCTGCTCCATTTTAATGGCCATCATCTCGACGGCGATAATGGCGTCATCGACTAACAGACCTAACGCCAAGATCAAAGCACCAAGTGAAATCTTATGCAGTCCGACATCGAATAAACTCATACCGGCAAAAGTCATTGCTAAAACTAATGGAATAGAAAAAGCGACCACCAATCCCGTACGGAAGCCTAAAGAGAAAAAACTCACTAACAAGACAATAATGACTGCTTCAGCGAGTACCTTCACAAACTCATGAATACTGCGTTGTACTGCTACAGGTTGGTCAGAAACTTTTTGCAATTTCATGCCGAGTGGCAAGGTCTTTTGCAGTTGGGCAAATTCTGTTTCTAGATTTTTACCAAGGGCAATAATGTCACCGCCTTTACGCATCGAAACGGCAATGCCAATACCATTTTCACCCATAAAACGCATGCGCGGTTGAGCAGGCTGACTAAAACCACGATAAACATCAGCAACGTCACCAAGCTGAATTGTTTTATCACCGACCAATAAAGGTGTTTTTTTAATTTCATCAATGTTTTGTAGATGACCACTTACTCTAATTTGAATACGGTCTGTACCCGTTTCAAAAAAGCCAGCACTTGCCATACTATTTTGCTTTTGTAAGGCTTCTTGAATCGCTGTAACTGGAATTCCGAGCTGTACCGCTTTAGTGTTAGAAATCTCAACCCAGATTTTTTGATCTTGCAGACCAATCAATTCGACCTTACTGACATCCTTGACGCGTTGAAGCTGTAATTGCAACCGATCTGCATATTCTTTCAAAAGTGCATAGTCAAAGTCTTTGCCTGTCAGTACATAAATATTACCGAAAGTGTCCCCAAATTCATCGTTAAAAAATGGGCCTTGTACACCGTTTGGCAGTTCATGGCGAATATCATTTACCTTCTTACGAACGTTATACCAAACGTCAGGAATCTGTGCTGATGTCAGCGAGTCCTTGGCAACAAACGTAACCATCGACTCACCTGGGCGGGAGTAAGCCATAATCTTGTCATACTGCCCTGTTGTCATGAGTTCCTTTTCGATACGGTCAGTCACCAGCGTTGAAACTTCTTTCGCTGTTGCTCCCGGCCAATAGGTTTGTACGACCATGACTTTAAAGGTAAATGGTGGGTCTTCACTTTGTGAGAGTTTTGAATAAGAGATCGCGCCGATAATGCCAAGTAACAGCATAAAATAAAGGACGATACCTTTATTATTTAATGCCCATTCCGAGAGATTGAATTTCATGGCTGGATTGCTCCCTGAATTTTCACCGCACGGTTTTCACGGTCAATCGGGTGAATCTTCTGCTTATCGCGTAGCAAATGCACACCACCAATCACCACCCAATCATTTGGTGTTAAACCAGATAGCACGGGTACACTGTCTCTGCCATATGCACCAACCGTTACAGGTACTTTACGTAAAGTCTGATTCGCATTAACAACCCAGACATAAGGCTGATTATCTGTTGCTGAAACGCTCGAAAGTGGCACACTCATCACGTTGGTTTGAGTTGAGGTAAAAAATACGCGTGCACTTTGTCCAAGTTGGATAACAGACTGCCCTTCTTTGAGTGCAACTTTCACTGTAAAGGTACGAGACTGATCAGCCGCAGGAGAAACTTCGCGTACATATCCGGCAAACCTTTCATTCGGTTTAGACCACAAAGTGATCCAAGCGGCTTGACCAACTTTAATCTCGGCAACTGCTTGTTCAGGAACACCAATAACAACTTCACGCTCTCCATCAATTGCAAGTTGATAAGCAGCTTGTCCTGCTGCAACCACTTGTCCAATTTCTATGTTTCGCGCAGTAATCACCCCGTTTTTATTAGAAACGAGTTGGTTATAACCAGTTTGGTTTGCAGAAACTTCATAGTTAGAACGCGCTTGTTGTAGAGCCGCTTGTGCCGCGTCGTATTGATTTTTTACCGTATCAAATTGTGAACGGCTCACTGCATTAATCGGGAGTAATTGTTGAAAACGTTTAAGTTCATCTGCTGCTGTTTTTGCTGAAGCCTGTGCATTATCCAATTGGGCTTTAGCAGCATTTAATTGTAACTGGGCATCTGCCACATCGAGTTTTGCTAATACTTGTCCAACTTTAACTCGGTCGCCTACATCCACATAGCGCGCCGTAACTTGTCCACCAACCCGAAATGCCAAAGCCGTTTGTTGTCTAGCCTGCACATCCCCTGCATAGCTTTTTTGTTCATTGAGTGTGGTTAATGGCTGCGCCACCATCACATAGGGTATTTCTTCTGTTTTGGGTGCTTCTTTACTGCATCCCATTAATGTGACCGTACAAACAATCACCATACTCATGATGAGAGGTTTTAACAGATTCATATCTTATCGCTCTTATTCAAACTGATTTTTTAAGGCACAATATGCTTGCATCATAGTTTGTTTGTTTTTTAATTAATATACCTACGAGTACATTAATTAAAAAAAACTTATAAATATTTATTTTTCTAAACTTTTATTAGAGGGTTTTGTGCAAACAGTTAATCAAAGTGGTCGTCCCAAAGATCTGGAAAAGCGTGCTCGTATCCTACAAGCCGCGAAAGCTATTTTTTTAAAATCCGGCTATCACGGAACCAGCATGAACCAGATTGCACAGGAAGCAGGCGTTACTAAACTCACGGTTTATAACCACTTTCAAGATAAAGTGAACCTGTTTATCTGCGCGATTACGGAAACTTGTGAAGAGACACTGTGCACTAAACAATTTGACTTAGATACATCGGCAGACTTCTATCAAACACTCTTTATTGTATGTTCACGTGCCTTACAAATTATTTATTCACCTGAAGCATTAAAGCTTGATCACGTATTGTTGGAGCTTGCAGCCGAACAGAACCCACTCGCCTTACAGTTTTTTGAAGCTTCACACACACGAATGGAGAATCAATTAGCTGAGTTTTTTCAAAAAGCTGCTCAATTAGGTTTCATTCAAGCCGATGATCCGATCTATCAAACAGAACTGCTTTTGACCTTATTGCTTGGTGTACGCCATCACAAGGTTTTACTGGGCATTACTGCTGCCCCAAATGCACAGGAGCTAGAGCAAATTATTCGCGACGCAATTAATTTATTCTTGCTCAAATATCGGAATTAAACCAAAGTCCGATTGTCAAAAGTTGCGCTGAGTGCATGCCAGCTTTTAAGACACTACAAGCGAATTAAATGTTATTTTTTAAGCAAAAATTCACATTTTCTTACGCTCAAAGCTTGGAATGTTTGTTAATCGCGCTATATTCGATAAGAATAAGAACAGGAGAAAATAGCATGGTTCAGCAAATCGATGCGCCACTGCGTGAGGATGTCCGCTTACTTGGTAATTTGTTAGGTGAAACCCTAAAACAACATGCAGGACAAGAACTGTTTAATCAGATCGAGCAAATCCGTGCTCTTGCCAAAGGTGCACGTGATGGTCAAGCTGAAGCCGAAAAGCAACTAGAACAATTATTTTTAGAACTGCCCGATGAAGAGTTACTTCCTCTCACCCGCGCTTTTTCTCACTTCCTCAATTTTGCCAATATTGCCGAGCAATATCATGTGGTCCGTAGCCGCAGACAGGCAGAGTTTGATTCGGATGCAAACTCTCCGAATCCGCTGGTTCACTTATTTCAAAAATTTAAAGATAAAAGTATTTCAACAGAAAAACTATTCCAGCAAATTTGCGATCTTAAAATTGAGTTAGTACTTACGGCGCACCCAACTGAAGTGAGTCGTCGTACCCTCATTCAAAAATATGATGATATTAACGCTTGCCTCTCACAGCTTGATCAGCAAAAACTTACCCCACGCGAACGCCAAAATGCACTTGCGAATTTAAAGCAACAAATTAGTTCGGCTTGGCAAACAGATGAAATCAGACAACACCGTCCGACTCCAGTCGATGAAGCAAAATGGGGATTTGCCACAATTGAGCAAACACTTTGGAATGCTGTACCTAAATTCATTCGCGAGTTAAATGAATTAGTTCAAGAAAACTGCCAACTCAATTTACCACTTAATATTGCACCAGTACGTTTCGCATCTTGGATGGGTGGAGACCGTGATGGCAACCCAAATGTTACCCATCAAATTACCCAAGAAGTACTGTGGTTATCACGCTGGCAGGCTGCCGACCTCTATTTAAGAGATATCGAAAACTTACGTTGGGAACTTTCAATCCAGACGTGTTCCGAAGAAATGATTCAGGCAATTGGTAGCCAACATGCAGAACCTTATCGTGAATATTTACGTGCTACACGAGAACGTTTAAAAGCAACTCGACACTGGTTAGCGCAGCGCCTACAAGGCTTAGAAGCAGACGACAGCAATGTCATTAAAAGTAAAGATGAGCTTTTACAACCATTATTGCTGTGCTATCGCTCTTTAATCGACAGTAACCTACCTGAAATTGCGAATGGTCAACTGCTCGACTTTATCTACCGTGTGAACTGTTTTGGTATTGAATTACTTAAACTCGACATTCGCCAAGAATCAGGCCGTCATCGCCAAGCGATTTCAGCCATTACCGAATATTTAGGTTTAGGTAATTTTGAATCTTGGACTGAGCAAGCACGCCAAAACTTCCTCATTCAAGAATTACAAAGTAAACGTCCGCTTTTACCGAAATATATTAATGAGCCTGAAGGTAGTTTAATTGGACACCCAGATGTCCAAGAAGTATTTGCAACCATGCGTACTTTGGCAGACCAACCACCTGAGTCTTTAGGTGCCTATATTATTTCGATGGCTGAATATCCAAGTGATGTTTTAGCGGTGTTGTTATTGCAAAAAGAAGCAGGTATTCAGCACCCTTTACGTGTAGTTCCTCTATTTGAAACTTTAAAAGATTTAGATGGCGCTGCAACAACCATGAATACGCTGTTCAATATGCATTGGTATAAACAGCACATTCAGGGCAAACATGAAGTGATGATCGGTTACTCCGACTCTGCAAAAGATGCTGGTTTCATGTCAGCTAACTGGGCGCAATATCGTGCTCAAGAAGAGCTAACTGCAATTGCTCAAAAACACGGTGTACAGTTAACGCTATTCCACGGTCGCGGCGGATCAATTAGCCGTGGTGGCGCACCAACCCAACAAGCTCTATTCTCACAGCCGCCAGGTTCAATCTCTGGTGCAATTCGTGTCACAGAACAAGGTGAAATGATCCGTTTCAAATTCGGTCTAGAAGGCATTGCCATGCAAAACCTTGAAATCTATACCGCAGCAACACTTGAAGCGACATTGTTGCCACCACCAGAGCCTAAAGCCGAGTGGCGTGAACTCATGAACCGTATGACAGATCATTCTGTTAAGGTTTATCGCCAAACAGTTCGTGAAAACCCACACTTTGTGAAATATTTACGGACCGTTACGCCTGAACTTGAATTACAAATGTTGCCATTAGGCTCGCGTCCTGCAAAACGTAAAGTGAGTGGCGGCATTGAGTCTTTACGTGCGATTCCATGGGTATTTGCTTGGACACAAATCCGTTTGATGTTACCTGCATGGCTAGGTACAGGTGCTGCCATTAATGAAGTGATTGCCGATCAGCAAAAAGCAACGCTTGATGAAATGCTCCAGCAATGGCCTTATTTCCAGACACTTATTGATATGCTGGAAATGGTATTGTCTAAATCCGATGCCAACATTGCACTCTATTACGAGTCTCATTTGACTGAAGATGAAGATTTAAAAGTGCTCGGTAATCAATTACGTCAACGACTAAAAGATGCTGTTGAAACGCTACTTAAATTGAAAGATGAATCAAAGCTTCTGAGTAACAACGAGGTTCTTGATCAATCTATGCAGGTTCGTAAACCATACTTACTTCCTTTGCATCTTTTACAGGCTGAACTCATGAAGCGTCGTCGTGATTATCTTGCTGAGCGTCAGGCAGAACACACACCTGTTGACCATGCACTTATGGTGAGTATTGCGGGTATCGCTGCTGGCTTACGTAATACAGGCTAAGCTAATTTTACCAATTGTTTTATAAAGCAGTGCATCTTGATGTTCTGCTTTATACTTGCAAAATTCTCTATTTTTCTTAAATTTTCCCCGATTTTCTATTTTTTTGAATATTTTTTAAAAATCATAAAATTAATATTTATGAGAAAAAAATAACTAAATACGCACATTTAGTTTTTTTAAAATTATACCAATCGTTAAAAAATAATTACTTTTCACTCACATACTTCTCTGTAGAGATTAAATGCACTCCCAAGAAAGAGTATCATGGCAGCAATTAAAGAATAATGAGCTTATTTTATGTCCAATTGGTTTCCAAAATGGCAGCCTTACCAAGGTGATATTGACCATCGGCCAGTCTCTACCAATGAATATCTCCCACCCGTTCAAAGTGCTGTTTTGGGTATTCAACATGCATTTGCTATGTTTGGAGCGACTGTTTTAGCACCCTTACTCATGGGTTTTAATCCTAACCTTGCTATTTTAATGTCTGGAATCTGTACCATTCTGTTTTTCTTAATTACAGGTGGTCGTGTTCCAAGTTACTTAGGATCAAGTTTTGCCTTTATTGGGGTGGTTGCAGCTGCAACTGGGCATATTACAGGTTCAGGTGCCAATCCAAATCTATCTATGGCTTTAGGTGGAATCGTAGCATGTGGCGTTTTTTATGCCATCATCGGTTTTATTGTGATGCTTACTGGTACACGCTGGATTGAAAAACTCATGCCGCCTGTGGTGACTGGTGCCATTGTGATGATTATTGGTCTGAACCTTGCACCTGTTACGATTAAAGGTGTTGCAGGCCAACCATTTGAAATGTGGATGGCCTTAATTACCGTACTTTGTATGGGTAGTATTGCAGTCTTTACTCGTGGCCTGTTGCAACGCTTGCTTCTGTTGATTGGTTTGATCTTGGCTTATGTGATTTATGCCATCACCACCAATGGGCTAGGTTTAGGTAAACCCATCGATTTTAGCCAGATCTCACAAGCCGCATGGTTTGGGATTCCAAGCTTTTCGCATCCTACTTTTGACACGAATGCTATGCTAATTATTGCGCCAGTTGCGCTTATCTTAGTAGCAGAAAATCTAGGACATATTAAAGCTGTTGGCGCGATGACTGGTGAAAACCTGACCCCACAATTAGGTAAAGCATTTGTTGCAGATGGTTTGGCAACAACATTATCTGGTAGTGTCGGCGCGCCAGGGATGACCACTTACGGTGAAAATATTGGTGTGATGGCAGTCACTCGTGTGTACTCAACCATTGTTTTTGTGATTGCTGGTGTGTTTGCAATTTTCTTAGGTCTATCTCCAAAATTTGGCGCGGTGATTAGTACGATCCCAAGCGCAGTTTTAACAGGTGCATCTATTGTTGTGTTTGGTTTAATTACCATTGCTGGTGCAAAAATCTGGATCGAAAACAAAGTTGATTTTTCTAACAATAAAAATCTAATTGTTGCTTCAGTCACGATTATTTTAGGTGCTGGTAACTTTGAATTATTGTTTGGTAATTTCAATTTAGGTGGTATTGGTACCGCAACTTTTGCAGCCATTATTTTAAATTGGCTGTTTAGTTTAAAAGATAAAACCTAAATTCAAAAAGGCAGCGCAAGCTGCCTTTTTTTATTACGATTTAGTATGATGACTTTTTAGCCTTCAATACGTTCCCTGTCATGCGTTTTGATTTTTTTGATTTACAGCTGGTTCTTCATATTGTCTCTACGGGTAGCCTAACCAAAGGTGCAGACCGCTCTGCAATTTCACTTCAAGCTGCCAGCGAACGCATTAAAAAACTCGAACAATATTTTGAAACGCCCTTATTTATTCGCCACACAACGGGAGTGGAGCTCACCACAGCAGGTCACGCATTTGTAGAGCATGCGCGTCAACTGATGACACAAAAAGAGCAGCTCGAACAAGAAATGCAGCGTTTTAGGCCGCCTACAACAGAGTCATTAACGCTTTGGTGTAACTCTTCTGCTCAAAGCGAATATTTGCCTCCGTTATTACCTCAATATTTAGTGCTTCATCCTGAAATGAATATTGATTTACACGAGGCAGAAAGTTCAGAAATTGTAGAGGCATTAACGCAAGGAGTTGCAAATCTTGGGCTGGTCTCAAGTTTTTTTGATACCAGACATTTGCAAACTAAGGAATTTGCTAGTGATCCATTAGTTCTGATTTGTCCTCCTACTCACAATTTAGCTCAATACCAAGAGCTGAATTTGGTAGAGGCTTTAAGTTATGGTTTTATTGGTCTTAAGCCCCACCATTCGTTGCAACAGTCCATCGAAACTCAAGCTAAGCTATTAGGCTTTAACATACAGTACCGTTTGCGCTTACCTAATTTTGGCGCGATTGCTGAGGTCGTCGCCAAAGGCGTCGGAATTGCGATTATGCCGGCTCGTGCTGCCCAGCGTTTGCAATCAGACTATGACTTTCATTCCATTCAACTGCTAGGCGCGTGGGCAAATCGTAAACTGCTTTTGGCCACACAAAATTTTAATCAGCTACCTAATAGTTATAAACAATTTTCAGATTTTTTATTGCAACATCGCCCTTAAAAATTAGCTTAATGCAAAATCATATAAAGCCCTAATGATACCAAACCTATAAAAAAGATACGGCGAAATAACTGCTCATTTAACCGATAACGGATTTTTTTACCTAAGCACATTCCAACGAGCGCTGCCAACAATGCAGCGAAAGATAAACGATAATCTAATGTCATTCCCGACATAGGGTTGTGGTGTAAAAAGACTGCAAGACAAATGGTAGAAACAGTAAACGTTAGTCCTAAAGCCTGAACCAACTCATCACGCTTTAAATGTAAAGACTGCAAATAAGGAACGATTGGAATAATAATGACACCAGTTGCTACAGTCACTGCCCCGCCGATATATCCAATAATCGGTGATAGCCAATGTTCATACTTCCCTAAGTGAGGAAGTTTCTTCACGCATAGACCATAGAGTCCATATAGGGCCAACATGCAGCCTAATAAAATTTCACTACTATGCCCATGACTTTGACTTAAAGTAGGTAAAAAGCTCCATATTGAACCTACTATAATGCCCACAAGCAAAGTCCAGAAACGGCGAATAAAAACCCAGACATGTCCTTCAGCAAAAAGTTGCCAGACATTGGTGACCATTGAAGGGACAATGAGCAGAGAGGCTGCCTGAAAAGGGCTCATTGCGATGGTGAGTAAGCCCATCGATACCGCGGGCAATCCTAAACCGATCATGCCTTTAATCATGCCAGCGAAGGCAAAGACCACTATAATAATTGCTAAAAAAGTCACTGTTTATCTCCGATTCCTTAAAGGATATGCTACGGAAAAAACAGGTACTGCCCTATTCTTGTTTTTAGGAGTAGGCCTCAATTAAAAGTTGAGGCTGTTTTATATTTTTCTTCTAATACATTGCTAAAAATACTTTCGATCATCCACACACGATACAAGCTATTAAATACGTAGGTCTGACCATCAATACGCAGCTCTAAAACCGGTAAATCAGGCTGATGCTTGTCTTTGCAAAGTGCATCATTCTGCACCAAAACAGATTGAACATCTTTGTCGGTTAGCTGCTCAATCCCAAGTTGCTGCTGTAACTGTTGAAAATGTTTTAAGAAAGATAAATCTTTTCCTTTCGTCCAAACTGCCTGCAATATTGTAAAAATTGTATCGATTTGCTGATTCTCTTGCACACTATAGAAAAGCTTTGCCATCTCTAATGTGCTTTCCTCAGTAGGACGACAAAATGGCGTAAAGGCCACACCTGTTCGTTTAGAAACACGTGTTGCCAAACTCCAGTCAAACCAGTCTCGACCTTGATAACTTAAAGGGTAAACTTTTAGTTGAATATCATAATAATCAGCCAGCTCTTCCTTGATATAGGCAAGTAACAACCAGCTCATTGGGTCTTCTAAAGCAATATAGATATCAAGCTCAGGATGAAGGGTCTGAATCTCGGTAAGTGCTTCAGCATCATTAATCAAATGTTCACGCCATTCGATATGATTAATTAAAAAAATTGGATTGCCCGTCAGTAACTTTTGCTGCTTCAGACGACGAGTTAAACGTAGTAAATCATCTACTGCGTGATATTTACGTCCCCCAAATTCAAAGTATGCCGCGGGTACAGGCTCATCCGTAAAAATGCGTTCTGAAAAATGTTGAGGAAGCTGATGTTTAACTGCCATGGCATGTAAAGTACGCAACTTTCCATATTGTTGTTGCCAAAGCATGTGAAAAATATCTTCTAATAGATGGAAGAAGTTCTGACCTTGTAATGGAGTTCTTTTTAATATGACTGCCGCTTGTTTTAAAGATTCTGGGCTTGGGATTTCTGGAAATTCATCGAAACCGAAACGATGTTGTTTGGCTAATATCTTGGCATCATTCAGACAATAATTCTGCCACTCTTCATGCGACATGCTGTTTGGAGGTTCAGAAGCCGTATGCGAAATAATAATTTTTAAAGGCTTAAGTTCATCACTTAAAATTTCATCTAGCTGAGACAATTGCTGAACAGCCAAATAGCTATACACATCATCAAGTCGTAAATAAATACTTAAACCATTTTCCGTGGGTAACACCGCTTGACGAGAAGGCTTTTGGTAAAACCAGCTCGATCGAATAGGGTCAAACCAACGGCGTAGCAGTGACATGAGTTGTGCCTCTAAAAAATAAATCCTAAGCGAGATCAAAGATTGTTTTGATCATAGTGCAAGGTAAAACAGTAGTCGAGATTGAAATATAACTACCTTAGTTTACGCAGAAAATAAGTCATGTTTTTAGCAAGTTTCTACGTAGGTGAAGATTTTATCACCATTTTACGGCAAACCCATAGAATGATCTAAAAACACCTTTTTCTACAAGCTGATTTTTTTTACCAGACATGAAAAATGCACCCTTAACATGATAGCAATTCATCGTGTTAAAGGGTGCATGATTCCTAATCAATTATTAAAATTGAATATTTTATAGAACGCGTACAGCTCCTTTCGCTGCACTTGTTGTATGCATTGCATAAACTTTTAACGCTTTTGATACTTTACGTTTACGTTCTTCTTTCGGATGCCAGCCTTTCGCTTCTTGCACTGTACGACGATGTGCCATAGTCGCATCATCAACGTTTAAGTGAATCGTACGGTTTGGAATATCGATTTCAATAGTATCGCCATCTTCAACCAAACCAATTGCACCACCTTCAGCTGCTTCTGGTGAAACGTGACCAATCGAAAGACCTGATGAACCACCAGAGAAACGACCATCTGTTACCAATGCACAGTCTTTTCCTAAACCTTTCGATTTAAGGTAGCTGGTTGGGTAAAGCATTTCTTGCATACCCGGGCCACCACGTGGACCTTCGTAACGAATCACAACCACATCGCCAGCTTTAATGTCATGACCTAAAATTGCGTCTACAGCCGCATCTTGGCTCTCAAATACACGTGCCGTGCCTGTAAATTTCAAGATTGATTCATCAACACCCGCAGTTTTCACGATACAACCATCAAGCGCGATGTTGCCGTATAGAACCGCTAAACCACCATCTTTAGAGAATGCATTTTCTGCATTACGGATAACGCCTTTTTCACGGTCGCCATCTAATGTTGAATAATAGCGATTTTGCGAGAATGCAACTTGAGTTGGAACACCACCTGGAGATGAGCGGTAGAATTCATAAACGTCTGCATCTTCAGTACGAATAATATCCCACTTATCTAATGCATCTTTTAAAGTTTTCTCGTGTACAGTCGGTACAGATACATCAAGTAAATTCGCGCGATCAAGCTCGCCTAAGATCGCCATGATACCGCCAGCACGATGAACATCTTCCATATGAACGTCTTGTTTTGCAGGCGCTACTTTAGACAGTACAGGAACTCGACGTGATAATTCGTCAATATCATCCATTGTAAAATCAACTTCTGCTTCACTTGCCGCAGCCAATAAATGCAGAACGGTATTGGTTGAACCACCCATTGCAATATCAAGGGTCATCGCATTTTTAAATGCAGCCTTGGTTGCAATTGAACGAGGTAAAATGCTTGCATCTTCTTGTTCATAATAGCGCTTAGCCAATTCAACAATAAGCTGGCCTGCTTTTAAGAATAATTTTTTACGGTTTGCATGCGTCGCAACAATCGAACCATTACCCGGTAAAGATAAACCTAAAGCTTCTGTTAAACAGTTCATTGAGTTTGCAGTGAACATACCTGAACATGAACCACAGGTTGGACATGCCGAACGTTCAAATTCTTCAACTTCTTCGTCTGTATAACTTTCATCAGCCGCAACAACCATTGCATCAACAAGGTCAATCGCTTTTTCATTACCCCGGAACTTAACCTTACCAGCTTCCATTGGTCCGCCAGAAACGAAAACAACAGGAATATTAAGACGCATCGCAGCCATGAGCATTCCCGGAGTAATCTTGTCACAGTTTGAAATACACACCATGGCATCTGCACAGTGTGCATTCACCATATATTCAACTGAGTCAGCAATCAAATCACGTGATGGTAAAGAATAAAGCATGCCGTCATGCCCCATTGCGATCCCGTCATCAACTGCGATCGTATTGAACTCTTTAGCAACACCACCTGCTGCCTGAATTTCTGCTGCGACAAGCTGCCCTAGATCTTTAAGATGTACATGGCCCGGCACAAATTGAGTAAATGAGTTGACCACCGCAATAATCGGTTTGCCGAAATCCTCATCTTTCATTCCTGTTGCACGCCATAAGCCACGTGCGCCAGCCATATTTCTTCCGTGTGTCGATGTTTTTGAACGATAGTCAGGCATTAGTGTTTCCAACAAGTTGTGCTTGAGCGGAATTTTTCCCGCTCTGGCGAATGATACTGATATAGCGTTAGATCAGTCGGAATATTGACTCATCATCATAATTTGATCATTCTCCATTCTATAGAAGCAAATAATATTCGGAAAGCCAAGAACAGTAATAGACAGTCAATATTTAGCAAAACTTACATGAATAATTTTTTATTTTTTCATAACCTTTTTTTATCAATAAAAGTTTTTCAATAATTTTTTGTTCACTATTTAAAAACTAAAATGCTCAATCGCCATGATTTTAGGGCTTCAATCGTTTTTCACGTATACTACGCCTAAACTCTTTTTGGATTGCATTTGTGAAAATTATTTTTGCTGGCACCCCCGAATTTGCTGCAACAGCATTGGCGGCTTTATTAAAAACTTCCCATGAAATTATCGCGGTTTATACTCAGCCAGATCGTAAATCGGGTCGTGGACAAAAACTAACGTCTTCTCCTGTAAAACAACTTGCTCTTGAGCATAATATTCCTGTTTATCAACCCCTTCACTTTAAAGCATCTACAGAAGAAGGACTCGCAGCTCAACAAGAACTGGCAGCTTTAGGCGCAGATGTGATGGTAGTTGCAGCCTACGGTTTGATTCTTCCACAAACTGTGCTCGATACACCGAAATATGGCTGTTTAAATATTCACGGTTCACTATTACCACGCTGGCGCGGTGCAGCACCAATTCAGCGTGCAATCGCAACAGGTGATGAAGAAACCGGAATCACAATCATGCAGATGGCTGCCGGTTTAGATACAGGCGATATGATGTATAAAACATACTGCCCAATTACTGCCGAAGATACCTCAGCGACATTACATGACAAACTCGCAGCTCAAGGTGCAACAGCAATTTGTGCGGTACTCGAGTCAGAAGCAACACTACAAAAATATTTGGCAGAACGCGAAGTTCAAGACGAAAGCTTAACAGTCTATGCTCATAAACTCGTAAAGTCAGAAGCTCGTATTGATTGGGCAATTGATGCTATTCAAGTTGACCGAAATATTCGTGCATTCAATCCTTGGCCAGTTGCCTTCATTCAGTTAGATGAAAGTAATGCTCTACGTGTCTGGAACTCAATAATTTCTAGTCAAAGCAAAGCGAATGCTCAAGCTGGTGAAATTATTGCAATCGATAAGCAAGGTGTACATGTTGCTTGCGGTGAAAATACATTTATTTGTCTGACTAGCGTGCAGTGGCCGGGTGGTAAAGCATTAAACGCTCAACAAATTGCACAAACTCAAAAACTTCATGTAGGACAAATTTTGCCATGAGTCAGGTTACCTCAAATTCCTCACGTTTTAACCTGCGTGCTCAAGTCGTCCAGACGTTACTAAAAGTTCAGCAAGGCCAATCACTCGCTAGTATTTTAAATACACAGCTGAATCAGGTAGCAGAGCGTGATCGTGCTTTGTTTCATGAGCTTGTGTTAGGCACATTGCGCCAATGGTTTGCCCTTAAATCAATTAGCCTACCGCTACTCAGCAAGCCTTTAAATAATGAGACAGTAGAAACCTGTCTTTATGTGGGTCTTTATCAAGTTTTATACACGCGTATTGCAGCGCATGCCGCTATTTCAGAAACAGTAGATGCAACCAAACAACTTGGATTCCCTGCACTCAGCGGTATTGTGAATGCAATTTTACGCAGAGCTACTCGTGAAACTGAGGACTTTCAGCAAGGTTTACAGCAGGCGCATGGCTTACCAAGTTGGCTTTTCAAACGCTTAAAAAAGGATTGGGGTGAACAAACGGAATCTCTCTGCCAATCTTTGAAGCAAGTCGCGCCTTTAACCTTAAGGGTGAACCAGCGTCATATTGGCCGCGATGCTTATTTAGCAAAATTACAGAGTTTAGAAATTCAGGCACGTGCTTGTACTTTGTCTGAGGTAGGTATTGTTCTTGAACAGTCTGTACAAATTACTCAACTACCCGGTTTTGAACAAGGTTGGTTTTCGGTACAAGATGAACACGCTCAGCTTTGCGCAACATTATTGCAAGATTTGAACGATAAAATAGTAGTTGATGCTTGTGCTGCCCCAGGCGGTAAAACTGCTCATTTACTTGAAAAATTTAAACCTGCTCAGCTCATTGCGATTGATCAGGATCCAAGCCGTTTAGTGCGTGTAACTGAGAACTTAAATCGCTTAGCACTTGATCAAAGTCATACAGAGATTTTAGCAGCCGATGCAACTCTATGGATACCTGCACAGCCAGTAGATTGTATAGTGCTCGATGCACCTTGCTCTGCTACAGGGGTTATTCGTCGTCATCCTGACATACGCCTATTACGCCAATCTAGTGATATAGCTCAAACTATTGAGCTACAAAAGCAGATATTGGACCACATGTGGCAACAACTCAAAGTTGGCGGTACATTGCTTTACATCACCTGTTCAATTTTAAAAGCTGAAAATGAACAGCAGATGATGAAATTTTTTGCTGAAAATCCAAATGCAAAAGAGATTAAAATTGAAGCTGACTGGGGAATCGAGCAAACTCATGGCCGACAATTACTGCCAGAAGCGCAGTCTGGTGATGGGTTTTATTATTGTAAAATCCAAAAAATTGCATAAAAAAAGCAGGCTTTAAGCCTGCTTTTTTACTCGATCAGCATTAAAGTGTGTGCTGATCTTTTACTTCTTCTAAAACATCATCTAATTCTTCCGGATGTTTCGATAAATGGATAATGGACAAAGCCAAGCCACCCCATAAAAACACCATCGAAATTACCATCATCACGATTGCTGAAGTATTCATTATTCTGTCCTCCTAGCGATCTTTCATTTTGCTTAAAACAATTGCAACGACTGCACAGAAAATCACACTGCCCCAGCCGAATACACCTTGTAAGCTCATACTATAAGTATCATAGCCATTTTTGATCAAATTAAATACAGTCATACTGAGTGTAGTTAACAAGATTAATGATGTAATCACTGTTAAAGTGAAATCCCATCCCTTACCTAATTGAATAGTTGAGATGCGATTGACGTGATCACGAAGTTCCATTAGAGCAGAACGTTTAAACCAAGCCACGGTAATAATAGAAAGTAAAGCACCGCCAATAATACCGATGTTATTGATAAAGTGGTCAACGATATCAACCAGTTTAATTGCGTTTACACTTGAGAATAAAATAATTGATACAAGCGCACTACCACCACCAATAATGGTTACAGCTTTTTTACGGCCCCATTTCAATTTATCTTGCATTGCTGCAATAGGTACTTCCAAAATACTCACCATGGAAGAAATACCAGCGACGAAAAGGGAAGAGAAGAATAAGAAGCCAAATAAATCGGCACCTGCACCTAAACTTGAAATAATTTTAGGGAATGCAATAAATGCTAATCCAATCCCGCCACTCACCACATCTTTAACTTCAGTACCTGCAGCATGTGCCATAAAACCAAGCGCTGCGAAGATACCAATACCAGCCAAAATCTCTGTTGATGCATTTGCAAAACCAACGATTAAACCAGAACCTGTTAAATTCGTTTTTGGTTTCAAATAAGATGCATAAGTCACCATGATCCCGAAACCGACAGAGAGGGAGAAGAAAGTATGGCCATAAGCCGCTAACCAAACTTTATAATCCATCATTGCTGACCAGTTCGGCGTAAAGAAAGCATTTAAGCCTTGAACCGCGCCTGGTAAACGTAATGATTGAATCACTAAAATAGTGAAGAGAATAAATAATAAAGGCATGAAAATCTTATTTGATAATTCCACACCTTTTTTCACACCACCATAAAGAATGATTAAAGTAAGTGCCCAAATCCCAACAATCGGCCAGAATAAATGGCCTACAAACTGTAAATCAAAACCAGTTGCTTTTGTGGTTTGCAAATAGGTATTAAAGAAGAAACCTTCCGGATCACTTCCCCACATTTGGCCAATAGAGAAATAAACATAACTACCAGCCCAAGTGAGTACACTTGCATAGTACAAACCAATGATAATACAGACACAAACCTGCCACCAACCTAAAGTTTCTCCGCCTTTAAATAGGGCACGATAAGCTTTAGGCGGGGAGTTAGTACTACGATGACCTACCGCATAATCTAAAAATAGCAACGGTAAACCAGCAGTAATGAGTGCCAATAGATAGGGAATAAGAAACGCACCGCCACCATTTTCATAAGCAACGTATGGGAAGCGCCAGATATTACCTAAGCCTACAGCCGAACCAACGGCTGCAATAATAAAACCAGATCGTGACGTCCAGTTTTCACGAGAATCTGTCATAGAACACCTAATGTTAAAAGATTACTTATTTTTACTGCTATTGTTGATTGTTATTCCGCATGCAAAAAAAGAACCAAAAAATACTTTTGTGTTTGTAGAAAATAAAAAGCACCTTTTGAGTATTTTTATTCCCTTAACAAACAAGCAAAAATAGAAAATTCTTCCTTAAAGATTTTTGTCCATTTTTTGCCCCTATATAGCTGAACAATACCTGTTTTTATTTCTTTTTACTGTAATTTCCGTCAGAAATTTTATGAATTTTCTGAGTTTTTTTCACAATTGGTTATTTTTCAGCTAATATTTACGTTCTACTACTTGTAGCTCAACATTATTGTTCAATGACATTTTCTGCCAACTCTTAAAAAAGCTCCTTTAATTACTCAACTTATCCACTAATTTATTTTTAACTCTCCAGTTATCAATTAAAATTTAATAAGCGCGATAAGATTGACAAAATTTATACTAAATTTTCTACAAGATTAAATTCATTTAAATTAAATAGAAAATATTAATTCCTTGAAATAAATAAACTTTTTTAAGGACTAAAAATTTACTCATATCACACACCTCAGATCTTTATTTTTTATCAATGCATCTGTAGCAAGATGTCTATATCATGCGCTCAAAGATTTCTTTTATGTGGATGTAAAAATGAAAATATTAAAAATATCTTTATTAACGCTCGGGATGGGCTTAAGTGGCTTTGCTCAAGCAGACTTCGTAGGAGTAAAAGGAGACGTAGGTTACTGGTTTTATGACGGTAAAGCGAATATGTCTTCTCAATCATCCGAAGATCAAGACTTAGACCAAAAAGGTAGTGCTCAAATCTCATTAGCAGTAGAGCACCCAATTCCATTTATTCCCAATGCCAAAATTCGTTATGTAAATTTAGATACCGAAACTAAATCAGAAACTTTAGGTCAAGCCAATTATAAAGTTGATTTAGATCATAGCGATTTTATCCTCTACTACGAGTTACTAGATAATATCGTAAGTGTAGATGCTGGTCTTGGTGCAACTATATTAAATGGTGATATTACTGCGTACACAGGTAAGCGCGTGGATATTGATAAAACATATCCTATTGCTTATTTGTCAGGTGAAGTAAAACTACCGTTTACAGGCTTAAGTGCTAAAAGTGAAGCAACTTATACAAACTTTGATGATGCACGAATTACAGATGCACTAGCAGAAGTAAAATATAAATTTGCAGATAACCTACTTATTGATCTTGGTCTAACAGCAGGCTATCGCATACTTAATATCGATTTAGATGACTACGATAACAATGACCTTAAATTTGAGTTTAAAGGCCCATATGTAGGTCTAGAAGCACATTTCTAAATCAGAATTTCAGAAATAAAAAAAGAACTCTATATGAGTTCTTTTTTTATTTAAATCATATCTACATAACCTAAATATTCTCGAATCCTTTGGCACCACGCTTGAATATTTGGATATAGCTCCAAATCAAAACCACCTTCCTCCGCGACATGGGTATATGCATATAAGGCAATATCAGCAATAGTTAATTGATCTCCAACAAGATAGTCGTGATCTACTAGAGCTTTATCCATAATAGATAGTGCTTTATGGCCTTTTGGCTGTAAATTATGATATTCCTCGATTCTTTCTGGTGGTAACCCTAAATATTTATTAATAAAACGAGCAACTGCAATAAATGGTTCATGACTATACTGCTCAAAGAACATCCATTGGTACATTTTGGCTTTAATAAAAGGATCTGTAGGAATAAATTTTGTTCCTTCAGCCAAGTAACCTAAGATAGCATTCGATTCACTCAAAACACGACCATCTTCTAGGACTAGTACAGGTATTTTTCCATTAGGATTTAAAGATAAAAAATCAGCTGTTTGAGTTTCTTTGTTTAAAATATCAACGTGGATCCATCTATGATTAATATTTAATAAGGAAAGTAATAGTTTTATCTTATAGCAATTACCCGAACCGACATCACCATAAATTAGCATAGATGCTTTTCCCTTATTATGCATACATAAAAGATTAATTTTCTTATTATTTATAGCACAACTCTTCCTGAGTATTCTTATATTTATTTCCCGCACCTATATTTTTTATCACAATAAAAAACACCCCCATTCATTGGAATGGGGGTGTTTAGAATAATGAGCTGGCGATGACTTACTCTCACATGGGTAACCCCACACTACCATCAGCGCTAAGAGGTTTCACTTCTGAGTTCGGGAAGGGATCAGGTGGTTCACTCTT